>NZ_CP091786.1:1555583-1866700 GCF_022024015.1 Prevotella sp. E9-3 | reverse complement strand
TAAGATTATCGAAGTTGATGATTCTGCTTTCGTGGGTAAAAATCTTACCAATGAAGAGGCTATGCATCGTCTTAAAGGACCTAAGGACACAAAGGTTAAATTAGGCATCGTGCGTCGTGGAGTTAAAGGTGTTCGCTATATAACAGTGACCCGTGGCGAGATTCCCATGAAGAGCGTGAATGCAGTTTATATGCTTGACGAGAAAACAGGCTATGTACGCATCAAAAATTTTGGTGAAAACACCTATCCAGAATTGCTTATCGCTTTGGCTCAGTTGTCTCAGGACGATTTTGAAAATCTCGTTATAGACCTTCGCGGCAATACAGGTGGCTATCTTGGTTCAGCCGTACAGATAGCCAATGAGTTCTTACCAAAGAACCGTTTGATTGTTTACACTGAAGGACGCCGTTCTGCTCGCCAGGAATATCGCTCTGATGGTCGTGGCAGTTATCAGAACATCCCACTGGTGGTACTTATCGATGAAGGGTCAGCTTCAGCAAGTGAGATTCTTGCAGGTGCCATTCAGGATAATGACAGAGGAACTATTGTGGGGCGTCGCTCGTTTGGTAAAGGTCTTGTCCAACAACCTATCGAGTTCAACGATGGATCTATGATTAGGCTCACGATTGCCCGTTACTATTCGCCCTCGGGCAGATGTATTCAGAAACCCTATACTCATGGGCAGGACAAGAACTATGAGGAAGACTTGATGATGCGCTATCAGCATGGTGAATTCTTCTCGCAGGATAGTATTAAGCATACTGGCCGCGAGTATAAAACAACCAATGGACGCATAGTATATGGAGGAGGTGGTATCACACCTGATATCTTTGTGGGTGAAGATACGACAGCCTATACATCATATTATAAAGAGGCTACCATGTCAGGTCTTGTGCTTCAGTTCTGCTACGATTATACCGATGATTATCGTCAAGAACTTTCAGCCTATACCGACCGAATTTCTTTGGAGAAATATCTGAAACGCCAAAATATTGTGGAGAAATTTGTTGCCTATGCCGACCGTCAGGGATTGAAGCGACGCAATCTGCTCATTCAGCGTTCTTACAATCTGCTACAACGTTTTCTCATTAGCCGTCTTATCTATAATGTACTGGATGAACAGCCTTGGATTGAATATCTGAATGCTGGCGATCCTACAATTCTTCGCACGCTGAAGGTATTTGAAGATGGCGAAGCGTTTCCAAAGAAAGAATAAGATTTTTTACATGAGTTTTATCGTAAAACAGTTAGCCCGAGAAGGAGAGTTGAATCATACCTTCTCGGGCTATACTATTATAAAGTATAAATATCTTAACAGATAGAGTGATCAATAAACTCGCTTAGGCCTCTTTAATTACTAGTTTATTTGTTATTTGTCTGATTGATACGTGATGATGCCAGCATATTTCTTGGATTAAGGGCTTCATCGAGTGCCTCTTGCGTCATTAAGCCTTTTTCAAGCACAATGTCATAAACGGAACGATTGGTGTCAAGTGCTTCCTTTGCCACCTTCGTTGAGGTCTTATAGCCTATATAAGGATTCAAGGCGGTCACGATGCCGATGGAGTTCTTTACCATTTCCAAACAGCGTTCGCGGTTGACCGTGATGCCCAGTACGCACTCCTCAGTTAGAGTCTCGATGGCATTCTTCAGCCAAATCAGACTTTCGAAGAGCGACTCGGTGATAATGGGTTCCATCACGTTGAGTTGCAACTGACCAGCCTCTGCAGCGAAAGAAACTGTGGTATCGTTGCCAATAACCTTAAAACACACTTGGTTGACCACCTCGGGAATGACTGGGTTCACTTTACCAGGCATGATACTTGATCCAGGAGCCTTTGGCGGCAGGTTGATTTCATTCAGTCCACACCGTGGACCAGATGCCATCAGGCGAAGGTCGTTACAAATTTTGCTCAGTTTTATGGCCAGTCGCTTCAATGCCGATGAGTAACTTACATAGGCCCCCGTATCAGGTGTTGCCTCTACCAAGTCTGCTGCCGACACGAAGGCCTCGCCCGTCAGTTTCGACAGGTTGGCCGCACACAGTTTAGCAAATCCCGGAACGGCATTCAGTCCGGTGCCTATAGCAGTTCCGCCCATGTTAATTTCATGCAGCAGTTTTACATTACGCTCTAAGTTCAGTATTTCTTCTTCCAAGTTGTTAGCGTAGGCATTGAATTCCTGTCCGCTGGTCATAGGCACTGCGTCCTGCAACTGCGTGCGCCCCATCTTGATGACATCCTTAAACTCGTCGCCTTTGTAGCGGAAAGCACTGATAAGTCCAGTGAGTGCTGCTATCAGACTCTTGTTCATGTGGATGAGTGCCAAGCGAATTGTAGTTGGATAAACATCATTCGTTGATTGTCCACAGTTGCAGTGGTCATTTGGCAAACAGTACTGGTAATCACCCTTTTCGTGTCCCATAATCTCCAGCGCGCGGTTGGCTATCACCTCATTCGCATTCATGTTTACCGATGTGCCTGCGCCACCTTGCACCATGTCAATGGGGAAGTCATCGTGCCACTTGCCATCGATAATTTCGCGACAGGCCTGAGCAATGGCGCTTGCTATCTCATCATTGATAACACCAAGCGTGTGATTTGTCTCAACTGCTGCGAGTTTTACATAGGCAATAGCCTTTATGAAGTCGTGGTACATCGACATGGTCTTGCGAGAAATGTGGTAATTGTTAATGCCTCGCTGTGTCTGTACTCCATACAGCGCATCTGCTGGTACTTTGAGTTCGCCTAACAGGTCGGACTCTGTTCTAAATTTCTGTTCGTTCATAGTGAATTTGTTTTAGATAAAATAGTATTGTGAAATTAATAAAACTCTATCAATATAATAATGTGACGATAAGGTAACCCACGGCTATCGATACAAAAGTGGTTATAAAGCCCGATAGCTGAAACGAGTGGTTTATAACGTAGCGACCTATTCGCGTAGTGCCAGTTCGGTCGAACCCAATAGCAGCAACCTCGGTAGGGTAGTTGGGTAAGAAAAAGTAACCGTTAACTGCTGGAAACAGCACCAACAATATTAAGGGAGGTACCCCCAGTGCCAGTCCTACCGGATAGAGCGTCTTGGCGGTGGCAGCCTGTGAGAACAGCATGATACTGAATATAAAGAGCGGAATGGCGAAGAGCAACGGATAGCTGACAAATACGCCCTCAATGTTTCCAAGAATAACATCTTTATTGCCCTCGAAGAAGGTACTGCCCATCCATGCCACTCCGAATATTGACACCATGGCATTCATTCCAGATGCGAACACATTACCTTGTGCAGCTTTTTTTACATCGGCCTTTCCAACTAATAGAATTAGAGCTGCGATGGACATCATCAACATCTCAATGGTGGCATTCATGCTTAATATCTCACCATGGAAAGAGGGACGCAATTCTGGAAAACTGCCGAAAAGAACAATAAGTAATACACCTAACAGGAAGGCACCAACGGCCCATTTTGCCCGTGGATTGACAGGCTGTTCATTATCCTCATTCTCCACCTCTGCGTTAAGTAGTCCGGCTTGTAGTCGCCTTTGATACTCTGGATCTTCTTCTAATGGTTTGCCTACATGGTTCTGAATCAACGATGCTACAACAATGGCGATGAGCGATGAAGGAATAGTGACCATGAGAATATCCTTGATACCAATGCCTTGGTCGCCAAGTATTGATTGTGAGAGAATTGCAGCGGTAGCTGCCGACACGGGCGAACCAGTGATACCTAATGATGCAGCGATGGTGGCCACACTTATCGGACGTTCTGGGCGCACTTTCTCCTTATGGGCTATTTCGGATATGATAGGTAGTAATGCATAGCATGTATGTGCTGTACCTGCTAAGATGCAAAAAAGCCATGTTGTGAGTGGTGCATAGAACGTAATTCGACTTGGGTGACGACGTAAGAAGCGTGCCGCCATATTCACCATATAGTCTAACCCGCCTGCTGCCTGAAGAGCTGCTGAAGCCGTGATGACGCTCACAATAATGAGCATCACGTCAATCGGTATGGCGCCAGGTTCCAGACCAAATACGAACGTCAGCAAAAACACGCCAACCATACCGTATATACCAAGGCCAATGCCACCCACTTTGGCACCGACGAAAATCATGAACAGAACAACTAATAGTTGAAGCAAAAGGATTAGTGTAAACATATTGTTATGTTATTTGATTATACTTACGGCTTAGCAAATATTAACAAGTTGGTAGCCAATATGCTGCAAATATACAAATAAAATTAACAACAACTATTATTTTGCAAAAATATTTTATTAAAATAATATTTATATAATCACTAGTGTCCGGTTAAATTTTTCCGAACGTTAATTAAATATTTAAATTTCAATGAGATACAGCGATTTAAAAATTTTCCGATTTGATTTTTTATCTTTGTACTGTCTCATATAATAATTTTGTGGAATCATTGTGATAATCGGTAAAAAAAACGTTATAATAATGATGCTCCTGAGGATATCGGGAGGTTTTTTATTGTTTCATTTTTAATCATTATCAACTATGAACAGAAATTATTTCTGGGGGCTGTTGGCGGCGGTGCTGCTGACGGCTTGTGAGAAAGGGTTCGATGAGTTAGGGGAAGGCATGTCCCCTTCGCCCACGGGACAAGTAACCAACTCGGTGCTGCAAGTGCGCACGCGCGGCACATCGCCTAGCGAAGAGGCAACGGTGGCATACCCCGTACAAGTGTATGTATTCCAAGGGGACAAGTGCAAGGCGGTGCAGACCATCGGCGACGAGGGACAGACGCTGAACATCCCGCTGTTGGAAGGGACGTATAGCGTCTATGCCATTGCGGGGGCATCTGCTACGGACTACACGCTGCCCACGAAGGAAAATGCCACTACGACAACGGCATTGACGCTGAAGGAGGGCCGCAGCCTTACAGACCTGATGGCGGCCTCGGCCACGGCAACGCTGGTGGATGGCGGAACGAACACGGTGACATTGGGTATGACGCGTAAGACGATGCTCATTCAGGACGTGACCATTAAGAAGATTCCGACGGCGGCTACGGCAGTCAGCGTGACGATAGCGCCTCTGTGGCAGGCATTGACGGTGAGCGGCGCTTTTGCCAACGCTGGGCAAAGCCAGACCATCGCGCTGACCAAGCAGGCCGATAACCGCACATGGACGCTCCCCTCGCCCTTTGGAGAGGGGTCGGGGGTGAGGCTTCTGCCGCCAAGCTCTCAGCCGGCCAGTGTGAGTGTGAACATCACCATTGGCGGCACGACGAAGACATATACTTACTCCACTTCTGACCAACTGGAGGCCGCCTACAAGATCAACATCGACGGCACGTATACCGAGGCCGTAGGCGTCAGTCTGACGGGAACGATTACTGGCGCTACGTGGCTGGGCGAGCGGACGATTAGCTTTGAATTCGATGAGAACGGCAGCAGCACATCGGGGAATAACGACAACAATGGCGGTGGCAATAACAATAACGACACCCCAAACAACCAAGACAACTTCCCTGCTGCTGGCGACACGTATCAGGGCTGCTATGTGCTGGCGGTATCGGTGATTGACGCGAACTCGGCTGAACTGACGCTGCTCTCTCCCAACGAGCGTTCAGTAAGTAGCGATTCCGACGCCAACAATGCCCTTGCCACCCTCGGCGTGGATGGCATCAGCGACTGGTCGATTCCCAACCAAGCGCAGATGGATTTGTTCTATACCGCTAAGGATGATATTACGCCAGCGCCAGACAGACAGCGCTATCTGTGGCAGGACGGAACCACGATGAAACAACGCTTCATGAGCGACGGGAGCGACAGCAAAGCCAACTACAACTATACCATCTTCCTGCGCCCCGTCGCCACCGTTTCCATCACCAAAGACTGACGCGATATGAAGAAATTAATGTATATCGTTCTCGCCCTGCTATTGGCAGCGTGCGAGAAACCCATCATTGATGATACAACGGGCAAGATGGTCGCAGCCGATGCCAACGTCATTCTGCACTTTACGCAGTACCAGCAAGAGGCATTTACCCGCTCTGCTACCGACATCACCAACCTCTGCTCGCGCCTGAACATCGCCATCTTCGACGCTGAAGGCACGAAGGTGAAGACCGTGGCGCAGAAGGAGGGCGACGCCAGCTACGGCACGGTGGCGCTGAGCCTGGCCGCGGGCACGTACCGCCTGGTGGTCATTGCCCACAGCTGCGACGGCTCGGCCACGATAACCTCGACGGAAAAGGTGACGTTCCCCAACAACAAGGTGACCGACACCTTTTTTTATTATGGGGACTTGGTAGTTGTGACAGAGAAGCAGAGCTACGACCTCACGCTGACCCGCGCCGTGGCCATGTTCCGTCTGGTGCTGACCGACGAGAGCATTCCGGCATCGGTGGCGAAGTTTAAGTTCTATTATCTCGGCGGCTCCAGTACCTTCAGCCCGAAGGACGGCTACGGTTGCGTTCAGAGCAAGCAGACGGAGATACGCCCCGTAAGCACCGACGGCATCTACGAGATATATACCCTGCCGCACACCGAGGAGGACGTGCTGACGAAGCTGACCGTGACCGCGCTCGACGCGAACGACAACATTCTGAAGGAGCGCACGTTCGAGAACATCCCCATCACGCGCAACCAGGTGACGAGATATACAGGTTCTTTTTTCGGTAGCGGCGGAGGCAATTCAACCAACGACGGCACCTTTCGCCTCACCGCCGACCCCGACTGGGACGCCGTCAATGGCTACACCTTCTAGCTTGTCCCCTGCCGCGCGTTCACTTGTCTCCTGATAGGATCGGGAGCCGAGGTTTTTCCGCCTCGGCTCTTATTATTTTTATTCATAGGTGCATTGTTTTCAGAAATAATGCATACTTTTGCAGGCAAAAGACTACAAAAACGCTTAACGATATGTACGAACAGATACAGGAAGATGCGATATTTGTGATGCTATATGCCGTCGTCACGGTGCTGGCGGCGCTGGGCTGTGTTTACCTGTTGTTCCGGCGGGGCAACGCCTTTGCTGCCGACGTCACGCCGCCATTGCGGCTCAGGCGCTGGACGGCTGCGTTCCTGGCGGTCATCGCCTTGGGCCACGTGTGGTACTGGCCGGGAACCATGATGGCCGATGGCGATGCGGCTGCGCTGTGGATGCTCATCGGCGGACTGCTCGACTGTCTGCTGACCATCCCCGTGGCCCTTGTCGTCATGCTCTGCATGTTGCAAGACCGTCGCCGGCCGCTGTGGCCCGTGTGGGTGGCCGTGGCGCCGCTCGTAATCCTGATGGCGTGGAGTGTGGTGACCCGCAGTTACGCCCTAATGCCGTGGATGCAGGGCTATTTCCTGCTGGCAAGCATCGGCTTTATGATATATATGGTGTTCGAGGTGCGACAGTACGGCCGCTGGCTGCGCGACAACTATGCCGACCTGGAGCACAAGGAGGTGTGGCAGAGCCTGCTGGTGCTGGCCGTCATCATGTTCCTGTTCGTCTATTACGTGACGGGCTACGGCAGCATCACCTACGAGTTCATCATCCAGCTGTGCGGCATCGCGCTCGTGGCCTATCTGCTATGGCGCGTGGAGACGCTGCAGGATCTAAATCTTGGATTTCATCCGACCTTTTCCTTGCCTCGGCATAGTCCAAACCTGTTTGGCCTCTGTTCTCGGCTGCATGAAAACGTTCCCATTTCATCGGAGAATATCGTCGTTGCAGACGCTACACCAATCGACGATAGCGATGCGATAGATACGATGATCGCTACGGAAGAGACGGAAGAGGCTGACACCTCGCTGTCCGTTCGCAATAACATCGGGCCGTTGCTCAGACAGCATTGCGAGGAGCCGCAGCTCTATCTGCAGTACGACCTCTCCCTCACGCAGCTGGCCACGCTGATTGGCGTCAACCGCTCGTACCTGAGCAAGCACTTCGCCCTGCAGGGCATCACTTACAACGCTTATATCAACGACCTGCGTATCCGCCACTTCGTCAGTCTCTGCCAGGAGCGTGCCGCCGCGCACCAGCCCGTGTCCGTTCAGCAGCTGTCCCTTGATAGTGGTTTCCGCAGCTACAGCACGTTCAACGGTGCCTTTAAGCAGGTCATGCATACAACGGCGACGGAATGGCTGCGTCTCATCGCTGAGTAGGGTTGGAGTAGCGTTTTGGGGCTGTGATAGCTTCAGAATCGTAAAATCTGCTTCAAAATCGTAAAAAATAACCGGTAGGTTCCCCTTGATTGTCGTTCTTTCAAGGGGAATTTATTATATTTGTACACCAAAAAGGAGAAAACCTTCTGCCGCAAGGTAGGAGGTTTATCTAATAACGACACCTTTACCAAAAGGTCTTTCATTACGATTCAGATCTAACTAAAACAAATGATAAAGGATTCTATAGAAGAACAAAAGCGCAAGACTGTCTGCTGCCCCAAATGCGGACGGCAGACGTCGTTTGCCTTTCCCGGCGATGCCATCGACGAGGAGGGAGAGTTCTACTGCTGCCAGCATTTCGGCTGGCCCTTCCATTACAAATAGCCGACGAGAGAAATTAAATAAGCGATCTTTAACTTACTGAGACAAGATGAAACGAAGAAGGATCACGCGGATGAGACGGATAGGAAGATGAATCCGAATAATCCGTGGTCGAGACAAAAAGAAAACATATATATAATTCACTTAATTATTAACATTTTTAAAACTTAAAAATTATGAAGAAAATTTCGATTAAGAGAGAGCAAAGCCAAGCGGGCTTGAGCTTTGCCGAGCGTGAGAAATTTCGACCGCAGGTCAAAAACAAATTATTACTTCTGCTCGCGCTGCTCTTGACGGCGGCGACGGGCGCATGGGCACAGACGGAAATCACCACGATACCCAATGGTGATTTCGAAACGTGGACTTACGATGGAGAAGATATGCCCAATTATTGGAACTCTAATGCAACATCTGATGGTAGCATGAATGGTATTATGGGCGGCAAACAGTTAAAACGCTCCACCGACGTGCGCCCAGGTTCCTCCGGACAGTATTCCTGTTCCATTTGGACAAAGAGTGTAATGGGTGTGATAAACATAGGCATTTTGACCTCAGGACGCATACATTTTGGTGCTACGTCTTCTACAAGTAATCAAAACTACATCTATTCTGATCGCGATGGCAGCAATACCAAAAATAATTTCACCA
The DNA here is from genome assembly GCF_022024015.1 of Prevotella sp. E9-3. Classification (NCBI taxonomy): domain Bacteria; kingdom Pseudomonadati; phylum Bacteroidota; class Bacteroidia; order Bacteroidales; family Prevotellaceae; genus Prevotella; species Prevotella sp. E9-3. The sequence continues at coordinate 1,857,546 of NZ_CP091786.1, read as the reverse complement.
ATCCCTGCGCCATGCCATTCACAGGCAAGCCTACGGCTATAAAGGTATGGGTGAAGTATGTGCAGGGAGGCACCGGCTATGGCAATTATGCCACTGCCAAGTTCTCTGCCACCATTCATGGCGATGCAGACTATGTAGCATACAACCTGGCTGAACATGACAACGATGACAATAAAGCGTTGGTCGTAGCATCTGCCGAGCAAGAAATAGCCTATAATAATGGCGAGTGGGAGCAAATAACTATTCCTTTCAATTACACGGACAACGATGTCGCTCCTGCCTACATCCTTATCAATGCCTATACCAATGCCTATCCTGGCAAGGGTAAGGCTAATGACTATCTTTATATAGACGACATTGAATTGGAGTATGCAGCCGCCGCCTCCTCCGGCTACACCGTTTCTCTGAAGGACGGCGTGAAGGATGCCGACAAGTGGACGGTGAAGGTGGGCGAGGGCCAGGCCCAGGCGCTGCCCATCGGCGGCCTGAAGGGCGACGGCTCGGAGACCGTGACGCTGCAGTACAACGGACGACTGAAGGTGAAGGGCGTGAAGGCTACAAGCGAGGCTGCTGCTCCCAGCGTTCCCGACGGGGCCCTCAGCGGCGTGTTCAGCGTCAGCGATGGCAAGCAGGTTTATTTCTCCAAGGGTAACCTGCGCTACGCATCGGGCACATGGAGTTTCTTCGACAACCAGTATGACTATTACACAAGCTACAGCGCAGACGCATGGGACAAGTTCGGCTGGAGCACATCTGCAGACACATACGGTATGAATACTTCTACATACAACACTGATTATTCCGGCAACTTCGTGGATTGGGGCGCAACGATGGGCACAGGCTGGTTCACGCTGAGCAAGGACGAGTGGTCATATCTGTTCGACACCCGCAGTGCATCTACCGTGGGCGGCACCGAGAACGGCCGCTATGCCAAGGCTAAGGTAAACAATGTGGGGGGCATTATCCTCTTCCCCGACACCTATACTCACCCCGACGGCGTAACTGCTCCGACAGGTGTCAACGCAACAGACGACACTGGCTGGAATGGCAACAGCTACACCGTTGCAGATTGGACTAAGATGGAGTCTGCTGGCTGTGTGTTCCTGCCGGCTGCAGGCGACCGGAAAGGCTCGAACGTGAGCAATACGGGCACGAACGGCAACTACTGGTCTGCTACGCCTTATGACGGGTGGACCGCGTACCGCTTGTCCTTAAATTCGGGCTTTCTGATGCCCACGAACTCCGGCAATCGGCGCCAGGGGTACAGTGTCCGCCTGGTTCGCGAGGTGGCTACGACCGACGCGGAGCCGGCGAAGGAACCGGCTGCGGTGACGACGGCGCCGACGGGTGCGGCGATTGTTGGCGTTGGCAAGAACACGGCGCTGGTTAGCGGTGGCGTGGCCGACGGCGGCACGCTCTGGTATGCAGTGACCACGACGAACACGAAGCCTGCCTCGACGGATGGCTTCAGCGCCGACGTGCCCACGGCTAAGGACATCACCGCCAGTGGCACGGTATATGTTTGGTATTACGTGAAGGGCGACGACACGCACAGCGACAGCGAGATTGCGGCTACGCCCATTGAGGTTCCCGTGGCCGACATCGTATGGGACGCTTCGAACGCCACCGACATTGATGTCGAGGGCACCTACATGTCATATACGAAGGAGGGCATCACGCTGAGTGCTAATGACGGAGAAGATATATATGCCATGTGGAATGATAACGGAGATCCGAAGACGGATGGCATCAGTTTCCAAGTGTACGCTCTCGGCGGCTTTACCTTCACGGCACCGGCCAGCAAGGTGTTCACAAAGATCGAGATGAAAGCCGTAGGTGATAGTGGTTGGTATAATGCAAATCTCGGCACTGGATGGGCATATTCTGAAGATGAAACGAACAATATTTATAAAGTCACCTGGACGGGCAGTGCCGCCTCGACGGATAAGCTGCTGCCGCTTACTGAAGATTTCGTCGGCGCAAATGTGATAAGCATCGGGTTCTACCTGGTGGATGCAGAGTAATTCCCCCTCTCGCGCGTATATATATATAATGTATAGGAAACGAGAAAAAACGACGTGAACGATGACGACGATGGCGAGAAAGGAGTGCTCCTATGGGGCGGAGAAGCTCAGCCCGAGGCAAAAAACATGGATTTCCGCTGCGGAAATCCGCTGCCCGAGGCGAAAAAACGGCTCTTCCGATGCGGAAATCGGCATTTCGGGGCAAAAAACTTGCTCTTCCGATGCGGAAATCGGCATTTCGGGGCAAAAAGCTTGCTCTTCCGCTGCGGTGAAGCACCGCCCGAGGCTCGAAACTCGGATTTACGCCACGGAAATCGGGATTCGTCGAAGTTTTTCTAACACGAATTACCACGAATTGAACACGAATTTTTCATTAATGATAATTAATGGGCAATTACATGGAAATTATATGTTTAAGATAAACACGAATTGCCACGAATTGAACACGAATTTTTCATTAATGATAATTAATGGGCAATTACATGGTCAATTACATGGAAATTATATGTTAAAGATGAACACGAATTACCACGAATTAGTCATGAATTAAATTAATGGGCAATTAATGGTAATTATATGTTAAAATAAAAATCAAAATTAAACGTAAAACAATATGGCAACTACAAGATTTCATCAAATCAACGCCTTTATCAACAAGGCGAGTCACGCTCCCCACGCCGCCCACCTCTCGTGGATGCAGCGGTTTCAGGAGCGCGTGCAGACGCTCATCGTGACCGAACTGGGGGAGGACTGCCCGGCAATGATCGTCAGTCAGAACACGGCACTCGTGGCCGCCGTACAGGCCGAGGACGTGGCCTACCGCACCATCACGCGCAGCCCGCTGACGGAGCAGATAGCCGAGGCCGACCAGGTGCGCGACAACACCTACATCGGTCTGCGCACCATGGTCGAGGCGCTGGGCCGCGTGGGCACCGCTGCGCAGAAGGAGGCGGCACCCCGCGTGCTGCAGGCCATGCGCGACTATCAGGTGAGCGTGACGGAGAACTACGAGCTGGAGTCCACCCACATCGCCCAGCTCATCCAGCAGCTCGAAGTGCAGCCCCTGTCGGACGACTGCACCACGCTCGCGATAACCTCGCTGGTCGGCCAGCTGAAGACCGAGAACCAGCAGGTGCAGACGCTCATTGCCCAGCGCAACGAGCAGCAGGCGGGCATCGACGCGCAGGCCATGCAGAGGGCCCGCGTGGCCGCCGACCTGGTGTATGTGGAGACGGTGATGGTCGTCAACGCCTTCGCCGTGGTGGAGCAGCAGCAGGGCGCGAGCCCCTACGACCACGCCATCGACGTCATCAATCAGGACCAGGAGTACTACGTGCAGCAGGTGTTCCCCAAGGCCAAGCTGAAGAAGGTGAAGATAACGGACGCGATATCGTTCTACTTCACCACGAACGAAACGTGGAAGAAGGCCGTGGGGCAGCACCCCGACGAGAATGCCGGCTGGACGGTGACGGAGGACAACGAGCTGCTGTACCAGACGCAGCGCCTGCTGGACGCACAGGGTAACGCCGTGGACGCCACGAAGAAGGTGGACGACACGAAGCAGTACCAACTGGAGCAGCCGGCAGAGGGCAGCGACGTAACGCCGGTAACGCCCGAATAGACCCACCCCCGACCTTGAAGATTTTGTCCGCTTAAGGACTAAATCGCCTGCTGAGGGAGGGGAGTGAATAGAATCAAGAACAAAGAAACGAATTAAAACATTAAGATTATGATACAAATTAAAAAAACTATACTGACGCTCGCGCTGCTAATCACGGCAGTCACGGGCGCGTGGGCCGACCAGCTCGCGTCGTCATACTCGTCGAACGCGACGCTCAACGCAGTAACCGTGTCGGCTAGCATGGAAGTCACCATCGCCACCGGCGTGACCGTCACCATCAACAACGGTCTCAACATCACCAGCGGCACACTCACCGTCAAAGGACCCGGCACGCTCGTCGTTAACGGCAAGGCCGGCAGCAACGGCGGCGGCGGCGATACGGGCGGCAACGGCACCCCTGGCAGCGCAGCCATCACTGGCAACATCGTCGTACAGGACGGCGCCACCGTACAGGCTACTGGCGGTAAAGGCGGCAACGGCGGTGCTGGTGACCCGGAAAATGGTGGCCATGGCGCCAATGGTGCCGCAGCCATCAGTGGCAACGTCACCGTACTGGGTGGCGCTACCGTGAAAGCTTCTGGCGGCAACGGCGGCAACGGCGGTTATTCCGAAGCGGAGAACGGCGGCAACGGCGGCAACGGCGGCAATGCCTTCGCAGGCACACTGAACTACAAGGGCGGCACCGTGACTGCCGACGGCGGCAACGGCGGCAGCGGCGGCGGCGGCTACGAGTCCGGCTTGGGCGGCAGCGCAGGAAAAGCCTTTGCCACCTCCGTGAACTTCGTGTCGTCTGATTACATCCTGACGGACGGCAGCAATGCAATCACTGCCACTCAAGTCACAAGCAAGAAAAAGGTTGTCATCAACCCGAAAGTCGCTGTCAACAGCGTGACGCTCTCGCAGACCGCAGCCTCGATGACCGTGGGCGGCGAGACGCTGACGCTGACCGCCACCGTCGCCCCCACCAACGCTACGGACCCGACCGTGAAGTGGAACGTCACCGCGGGCGCCGACAAGGTGAAGCTCTATAAGGACGAGAACTGCAGCACCGAGGTTGGCACAGCCGCCACCGACGTGCTCACCGTCTATGCCAAGTGCCTGGCAGTAGGAGAGGCCACCGTCACCGTCACCAGCAACGACGACGCGACGAAGACCGCCGCCTGCACCGTGACAGTCATCCCCTCCGGCCCCAAGGTCGCCTGGGACAAGAAGACCGGCACGTTCACCATGCCCGGCGGCAACGTGACACTGGAGCCCGAGTACTTCCCGCAGGCCGCGCTCACCGCAGCCCCCACCGCCATCAATGACGTGCCCGCCACCACCGACGGCGCCATCGTCAACGCCGGCACCGTGGCCAACATCGGCGAGACCACGACCGCCCAGGGCACCGTGATGTACTACGTCAGCCCGACCGCCCTCGACGACGCCGCCCTGCTGGCCCTCGCCGCCGACAAGTGGACAGCCGACGTGCCCACCGCCACCCACCTCGCTGAGGGCCAGGCCTACGTCTACTACTACGTGCGCGGCAACGACAGCGACAACGACGAAGAGAACTTCAGCGACGGCGACATCCTGGCCACCAACGCCCTCACCGTCAACATCGCCGCCGAGCCCACCTACGCCGTCACCTTCGCCGACGGCGTCAACCCCGAGCCTCCCGCCCAGCCTGAGTGGACCGCCTCTCCCAACGCCGACGTGACGAAGGGCCAGACCGTCACCGTCACCTACACCGGCACGAAGAAAGTCATCGGCGTGAAGGTGGAGAAGAAGGCAAAGCCGGCTGGCCCCATCACCGTAACGTGGAACTACGATGATATAACCGGCAGTGGAAATTCTTTCACCAAGGACGGTGTCACTATAACTGCCGGCGATATAGACTTCGATGAAAAGAATTTCAAGGGAGGCGGAACATTTACCACCACCCTCGGCAACTTCACCAAGATTGAAGTGACTACATCGCGTTGGCAAGCATCAGGCGAAGGCTGGTCGGGCAGCACCTGGACCGGCAATGCCTCCAGCGTATCGTTCAGCGACGATATTAAGGATCGTGGCGAGGGCACTACCAAGTTTGTGTTCACCATTGAGCCGACGAACTGAACGCCCCCCTCTCGCGCGTATATAATATAAAAGGTATAAACAACATAAAGAAATACAATATATGAAAACAATATCAAGATATATAATGACGCTCGCGCTGCTACTCACGGCAGTCACGGGCGCGTGGGCACAGACGCAGTGGGAAAGCGGCGACTGCACCGTAACACTCAACAACGGCACGCTGACCGTCAGCGGCAACGGTGGCATGGCGGACTACCTTAACTACAGCGACCGGCCATGGGACGGTAACAAAGGAGACATCACCAGCGTGGTGGTGGAGAGCGGCGTAACATCCGTGGGCTTTAATGCCTTCAGCAGCTTCTCAACCATGACCTCCGTCACCCTGCCCGAAGGTTTGACGGCCATCGGCCCTAATGCCTTCAACAGCTGCAGCAGCCTGCAATCAATCACCATCCCCTCGACGGTGACGAGCATCAGCGAAGGTGCCTTCTACGGCTGCTCAGCCATGACCTCCGTCACCCTGCCCGAAGGCTTGACGGCCATCGGCGGTATGACCTTCAGCGACTGCATCAGCCTGACATCAGTCACCATCCCCTCGACGGTGACGAGCATCGAGGATGGTGCCTTCATGGGCTGCTCAGCCATAACCTCCGTCACCCTGCCCGAAGGTTTGACGGCCATCGGCGCTGCTGCCTTCATGAGCTGCAGCAGCCTGACATCAGTCACCATCCCCTCGACGGTGACGAGCATCCGCGATAATGCCTTCGTGTTAAGCTCAGCCATATCTGACGTCAATCTCTACGCCAACCCGGACAACCTGACTTGGGGCGATGCCAGCAGTGACTTCAAGTCAGGCAAGGCCACCCAGTGCCACGTGCTCGCCGAGCACCTGACCGCATACGAGACCAAGTTCGGCTCCAGCGTCAACGTCACCTTCGTGGGCGACCTGCAGCCGCTGGCTACGCCCATCAAGGTGACCCCCGGCTCGTCCGCTAACACATGGACCTTCACGATGCCCGGCAGCGACGTCGTGCTGACACCCATCTACGCCAAGGCAGCCGCATTCGCCACCACGGGCACCGAGCCCGAAGTGAAGACGCTGCTGCCCGAAGCCGCTGAAGGCGTCATCGCCGGCACCGACGCATCGCTCATCGCCGAGGGCACCGGCATCGTGGCCTTCGCCGGAACGAGCACCGAGGTAACGCAGGGCACGCTGATGTATGCCATCGGCACCTCAGCCACCGAGGCCCCCGCACTCACCGCATTCAGCGCCACAGTGCCCACAGCCAAGAACGTCGCTGACGACGGCGCAGATGTCTACGTATGGTACTACATCAAGGGCGCCGACGCCCCCGACGGCCAGCAAGCCACCGAGGAGAACACCTTCAACGACACCGAGCCCGCCTGCCTCACCGTCACCGTGCTCACCAACAAGTTCGACATCACCTTCAAGGCCGCCAACGACAACACCATCGAGGCCGGCAAGGCCACCGTTACTGTCGACGACCAGCCAGCCACCGTCACCGAGGGCAAGCTCGAGGGCGTGAAGATGGGCAGCGAGGTGAAGCTCGAGGCCAAGCCCGGCTACAAGTTCCGCAAGGTGGAGGTGAAGAAGGCAGAAGCAGCTGGCATCGTCAACCCCGTTGTGGGACAGGTTATCGGCAGCGACGGCAATAACTACGACGCTAATGCCACACTGCCCGACGGCGTGACCAAAGTGGCCATGATAGCCTATGTCAGCGGCAGCAACGGCCTGGCACTGGCGCTGACCGATATATCGGGCTATTATACCTGGGACAACTCGGGTACATCCAACAATGGTAAGACTGCTCCCGAGATATGCAGCGCATTGAATACAAGCATGGCCGTAACAGGCGGCACATGGAAGTTGCCCAGCCAGGACGAGTGGAAGCAGATGTTCAGCGCCAATGGCGGCAACGAAGGAAGCTACACCGGCCTGAATACAGCCATCGGCAATGCCGGAGGCACAGCCTTGAATGAGAACGGAGAGTACTGGTCGTCGTCGGAGTTCTATGACGACGCCTGGCTCGTGCGCCTCGAAGATGGCAATGCCAGCTGGAGCGTATACGGTAAGCACTACACCAACCATGTTCGCGCCTGCCTCGCATTCTAACCCCTCTCGCGCGTATATAATATAAAAGGTATAAACAACATAAAGAAATACAATATATGAAAACAATATCAAGATATATAATGACGCTCGCGCTGCTACTCACGGCAGTCACGGGCGCATGGGCTGATGAAGCGACTATCACGCTCAAGTGCGGCACGACAGAGAAGACATACGAGAATGTCACACTGCCCTGGTCAACTACGGCGGACATCCTCAAAGCGGTTATCACAGACTTAAATTTTAATGTTAACATCAATGCCATATCTGGAGGCGATGGTAAAGTCGTAAAATATGGTAATGAGAACTTCACAGTTACCGGCACCTTCAGTGGTGATGCAACGGTTACTGTCACTTATAACACGGGATCATCTGCCACTATAACCGTGACTGCTCCTAGGCCATTGATGACCCTCAACGAGGCCAAGACCGTGGCTACGATGGAGGAGATGCCAGCCAGCGACGTGACGATTGACTACGAGCTGGTGCGCGACATGAGCATCCAGATGACCACCAAGGTGGGCAACGCTGCCGACGGTGCCGACTACCGCATCCGCATCAAGAAGGACAATCAGACCGGTAAGTTTGTGCCCGCCGAGATGAATCCGCAGGCGATGGCAGGCCTGATCACCGTCACCGACGACATTGAGGAGAAGACCCTCACCAACGTGACGGACTACACCGTGAGCATCTTCGCCGTCGACGGTGACAACAATCCCACCGGCGATGCCATCGCCTTCGCCGACCTCGTGCCCGGCCGCTACGTGGCCATCGCCACCGCTGCCGACGGCTCCGCCTACGACGGTGCTACCGAGCAGTCGAACGTCTTCGTGCTCTTCCAGGGCTACGAAATCACCGTACCTGCTGGCGAGTTCGTCACCTACTACAAGGACGAGCCCCTGCGCATCGAGGACCAGGAAGCCGATCTCTACACCATCCAGAGCGTCAGCGCCGACCAGGCCGTGCTGAGCAGCCCCAGCGACGCCATGCCCGCCCTCACCCCGATGCTCATCTACAACAAGAGCCAGCAGGAGAAGGTCATCCTCCTCATCCCATGCACCGAGCCCGACCTCGACATCACCGTAGCACCTGAGTTCCAGGGCACCCTGACCGGCACCACCATCGCCGCCAGCACCGAGGGCCAGACCAACTACGCCCTGAACGGCAAGGCCTTCGTATTCGTGAAGAACGACCTCGCCATCGGCGCCAACAAGGCATGGCTGAGCATCAACACTGGCGTGCCCAGCGCACGAATCACGCTGGTATTCGATGATGAGACCACTGGCGTTCGCCCAATTGACAATGGACAATTGACAATTGATAATTGGTACGACCTGAACGGCCGTAAGCTCAACAAGATGCCTACCAAGAAGGGCGTATACCTCTTCAATGGACGTAAAGTTGTGGTTAAGTGAGAATGAGATTTTAAACCACGAATTTCACGAATTAAACGAATTATTAAGTATGCAGATTATGAACGAATGGCATCTAAAGATGCAACGAATGAAACGAAGAGACTATGGTTTTGAAACAACGGATTACACAGATTACACGGATTAAATATTTATCCAAATAAAAACAATCCGATAAATCCGTTAAATCCGTTGTCGAAAGAAAAACGATAATTAAAGAATGAAACAAATTGCAACGCGCAGCAAGAATCGCCGGCGATTCTATTTGTGAAATTCGATAATAATTCAGAACTACAGAAGAAGAATTCGTTTAATTCGTGCAATTCGTGGTCGAAGAAAAAACGATAATTAAAGTATTTATGAATATGAAGAAAAAGATATTTAGTTTACTCGTGCTGCTGGTGACGGCAGTGACGGGAGCGTGGGCGGCAGACACGTACACCGTGGCCGGCAACAACTCAGCCATGTTTGGCACGGCTTGGGATCCTACTAACACCGCCAATGACATGACGAAGAACGATGATGGCACCTACAGCATCACCTACACCAACGTCTATCTCGAAGATGATGTGCAATACAAGGTCGTGAAGGATCACAGCTGGAATGAGGCATATCCTGATGGTGATAACCACGTTATCGATATCGCCAAGGCTGGCACCTACACCTTGACCATACACTTCAACCCAAATACCCATGAAGTATATGAGACGATGCCTGGCGTCGCTCCGACCTACGACCTCAAGGTGGGCACGAACGCTCAGGGTAGCGTGAAGTTCTACGTAGCAGAAACCGAAGTGACAAAGGCTGAGGAAGGCGCCACCGTAACGGTAGCAATCGAGCCCAACACGGGCTGGAGCACCGGAAGCATCAAGGGCCTGTGGTATGCCGCTGGCAGCGCCAAGGCTCCCCGCCGCGTACAGGGCAACATCGACCTGCTGAAGGACTTTGAGCTGGAGCCCGTAGAGGGCAACCCCAACGCCTTCACCTTCGTGATGAAGCGCGCCAACGCCGAGATCTCGGTGAGCTACCGCAAGCTGCTGACCCACACCGACATCAGCTTCGAGGACATCGCAGCCGTGACCTACACCGGCCAGGCACTGACACCCGACGTCACCGTGAAGGACGGCGAGACCGTTCTTACCAAGGACACCGACTTCAGCGTGAGCTACGAGAGCAACGAGAACGTCGGCACAGGTAAGGCTACCATCGTGGGTATCGGCCTCTATAGCGGACAGGTGGAGAAGACATTCACCATCAACAAGGCCGACATCACACCGACGGCTCCCACTGCCCTTGAGAACCTGGCCTACAACACACAGGCTCAGACGCTGATCAGTGCCGGACAGGCCGAGGGCGGCGAGATGCAGTACTCGCTGGACGGACAGACCTATGCTACCACCCTGCCACAAGGCACGAACGCCGGAAGCTACACCGTATTCTACAAGGTGGTGGGCGATGCCAACCACAACGACGTGGCCCCCGCATTCATCAACGTGGCCATCTACAAGGCTGCACTGACCAACGTGCTGCTGGAGCAGACCAATCTGGTGTACAACCAGCAGGAGCAGTCGCCCATCATTACCAGCGTGAAGGCCGGTGAACTGGTGGTGCCCGCAACTGACTATACCGTTTCTGGTTCTGCCACCAACGTAGGTACTTACACCATGACCGTTATGGCCAAGGAGAGCGCTGATAACTTCACGGGTACGGCAACGGCTCAGTACAGCATCGTGGCTGCCGACGCCAACCTGTTCAACATCACGCTGGGCACGAGCACATTTACCTTTAACGGCACAGAGCTGAAGCCCACCGTAACCGTAAAGGACGGAGAGGCTACCCTCGTGGAGAATACCGACTACACGCTGGCTTTCACCAACAACGTGAACGTGGGTACGGCTACCGTTACCGCAACGGGTATCGGTAACTACAGCGGCACGAAGACCGCTACCTACACCATCATTAAGGCTGACATCACACCGACCGCTCCTACTGCACAGACCGGACTCGTCTATACCACCCAGCCACAGGCGCTGATTGCTGCCGGACAGGCACAGGGCGGTGAGATGCTGTACTCACTCGACAACGAGACTTGGAGCACGAACATTCCTACTGGCACCGAAGCCAAGGAATACACCGTTTACTACAAGGTGGTGGCCGATGCCAACCACAACGACGTGGCTGCACAGAACTTCAAGGTGACCATCGACAAGGCCACCCTGACCGCCGCTACGCTGACCGAGACGAACTTCATCTACAACCAGCAGGAGCAGACCGCACTGGCGGCTATCGTCAGCGCCGGAGCTATCACCGTTCCCGATGCAGGCTACGAGATTGCCGACAACAAGGCCACGAACGTGGGCAACTACACCGCCACGCTGACCGGTAAGGGCAACTTCAAGGGCTCTGTAACCGCAAACTGGAGCATCGTGGCTGCCAACGCCAACCTGTTCAACATCACGCTGGGCACAAACGAGTACACCTACGACGGCACAGCCAAGACGCCTACCGTAACCGTTAAGGACGGAGAGGCTACCCTCGTGGAGAATACCGACTACACGCTGGCTTACACCGCCAACACGAACGCCGGAACCGCTACCGTTACCGTAACAGGTAAGGGCAACTACAGCGGCACAAAGACGGCTACCTTCACCATCAAGACCGCCGACATCACCCCGACCGCTCCTACAGCAAAGACAGGGTTGGTGTTCAACGCACTGCCTCAGACGCTGATTTCCGCAGGTAGCGCACAGGGCGGCGAGATGCAGTACTCTCTCGACAACGTGAACTACTCTACTTCTCTGCCTTCGGGCTTCGAGGCCAAGGAATACACCGTTTACTACAAGGTGGTGGCCGATGCCAACCACAACGACGTGGCTGCACAGAGTTTCAAGGTGACCATCGCACAGGCCGAACTGACCGAACTGATACTGGCTCAGACCACTCTGACCTACAACCAGCAGGAGCAGACCGTGGCCGTGGCAAGCGTGAAGGCAGGCAATCTGCCTGTGGCTGCCGACAGCTACGAAGTGAGCGGCAACAAGGGCACAAACGTAGACGAATACACCGTAACCGTTACAGGTAAGGGCAACTTCAAGAACACGGCTACTGCCAAGTTCACCATCGTTCCTGCCGAGGCCGAGGCTGAGTTCGAGATTACGCTGGGTACAACCGAGTACATCTACGACGGCACAGCCAAGACGCCCGCCGTAACCGTGAAGGACGGTTCAGCCGTCCTTGTCGAGGGCACCGACTACACGCTGGCTTACACCGCCAACACGAACGCCGGAACCGCTACCGTTACCGCAACAGGTAAGGGTAACTACAGCGGCACGCAGACGGCTACCTTCACCATCAAGCCCGCTACGCTGACCAGCGTAACGCTCGCTCAGACAGAGTTCCAGTACAACCTGTTTACACCGGTGGCTCAGACAGCAGGCATCGCTGAGGTGAAGGCCGGCAATCTGATTGTTCCTGCCGAACAGTACGAGGTAGAGGGCAACACACAGACCGAGCCGGGCACGTACACCGTGACCGTAACGGGTAAGACCAACTTCCAGGGCAGCGTAACGGCAGACTTCGTCATCAAGGACCAAGTGGTTGACGGCGAAGGCGAGAAGACCGAGAGCGGCGAGGAAGTGGACGACATCGATATGACGGTGAGCGTGGTGGACCGCACCCAGCAGACACTGAACATCGACGAGATTACTGGCGGAACAGCCAGCGGCGAGGGTATCACCGTGGAGATTCCCGCCACCGTCAACGGCTGGACCGTGGTTTCTGTCAGCGCCAACGCCATGAACAGCATGAACAACGTGACCGACATCGTCATGCCCGACACGGAGAAACCTATCGAGATTGAGGCAGGCGCATTCCCCGGCACGGCTACCATCCACACCACACTGGCTATGCTCGACGACTACGCCCTGATGGCAAGCCTGAAGGACAACTACGAGGCTACGAAGGTGGTTTGCACCGTGACTCCCGCGAACAAGTACTGGACGCTGGGTACTGGCTGTGATGTCATCATCCCCGACGGCATCGACGTTTACACCGTGCAGGTGAAGAACAGCGCCGAGGTGGCTACGGAGATTGTGCCCGAAGACCAACTGAAGTACGGCAACGAGCGCATCATCAAGGCTAACAACGGCGTGCTGCTGCTTGGCACCGCCGGACAGACCTACGACCTGGTGGCTTACAGCGGACGCATCGCCAGCGGTATGCCCGTGGCAACGAGCGACAACAAGGACTATGGTCAGAAGAACTGCCTGGAGCCCGTCATCGAGAAGAAGCACTACGACAGCGGCCACTACTTCGTGCTGCAGAACAACGAGTTCCACAGCATCCTGGCTGAGGGCGACGAGGTGAAGGTACCTGCCGGAAAGGCTGTGCTGCACCTGGGCAACGACCAGGCCGGTGCTAACTCTCGCGTGCTGAAGATAGATGCTGAAGCCACTGGTATTGAGAGTGTAGAGTTGAGAACTGAGAACGGAGAGTTTGCTACCGCAACATGGTACACACTCGATGGCCGCAAGCTCAACGCTAAGCCAACGACAAAGGGCATGTACATCCTCAACGGACGTAAGGTCGTTGTCAAGTGAGAATGAGAATAAAACCACGAATTTCACGAATGAAACGAATTATTAAGTATGAAGATTATGAACGAATAGCATCTAAAGATGCAACGAATTAAACAAATTGCAACGCGCAGCAAGAATCGCCGGCGATTCTATTTGTGAAATTCGATAATAATTCAGAACTACAGAAGAAGAATTCGTTCAATTCGTGCAATTCGTGGTCGAAAGAAAAAATTTAATGTTTAGTATTAAATACTAATTTATATGAACAAAAAGACAATTATGCTGACACTGGCGCTGGCCCTCGTAGGGGCTGCGCCAACACAGGCGCAGACAACGAGAGACTCGGTGGCCTTCCAGCCACACTGGTTCGTCCAGCCCCAGGTGGGCGTGGGCTACCACGTGGGCGAAGCCAAGTTCTCGAAGCTGCTGTCGCCTGCTGCCGCGCTTAGCGTGGGCCGTCAGTTCTCGCCGGTCTTCGGCCTGCGCCTCGGTGCGTCGGGCTGGGAGGCTCGCAACTGGCAGACACACCCCGTGGCAGAGTATAAATGGAACTATGTGCAGGCCAATCTGGACGCTACGGTGTCGCTGACCAACCTCATCTGGGGATGGAACGCAGACCGTAAGTGGAACATCTACGGACTGGCTGGCGTGGGACTGAACATCGCTTCGAGCAACGACGACGCCAACCGTCTGGCAGCAACGGCGACGGCTCCGGGACTGCCTAACGGCGGATTCCAGAACCTATGGGACGGCACGAAGCTGTTCCCCGCAGGACGCATCGGCGGCGGCATCGAGTATGATCTCTCTGAGCGCGTGGCGCTCGGTCTGGAGTACAACGCCAATGTGCTGCCCGACAAGTGGAACTCGAAGAAAGGCAAGAGCGACAACCTCGACTGGCAGCAGAACCTGCTGGTGGGCGTGAAGATTGCCTTAGGTCCCACGCGCAAGCACATCAAGATTGAGGAGCCTCTGCCTGTAGTGGAGCCTGAGCCCGTGGTCGAGAAGAAACCCGAACCGGTGGTCGAGAAGAAACCCGAGCCCGTCATCGAGAAGAAGCCTGAGCCCGTCATCGAGAAGAAGCCTGAACTCAAGGAGGTGAAGGTTTACTTCCGCTTCAGTTCATCGCGCATCCTGCCTTCCGAGGAATCGAAGATTGACGAGATTGCCGAATACATGAAGGCGCATCCCGACAAGCACCTCACTGTGACAGGCTGGGCCAGCCGCACCGGTAAGTGGCAGTACAACCTGAAACTCTCGCGCTGGCGTGCCAATGCCGTGAAGAAGGCGCTCGTGGCCCGTGGCGTCGATGCTTCGCGCATCAAGACCGAGGGTAAGGGCGAACGTGGCAAGGGCGACGACAAGGAAGACCGAGCTGCGGTAGCCGTTACAATTGAAAATTAAGAATTGATAACTAAAAAACAATACGATATGAAAAAGAACATTTTTTATGCATTGATGATGCCCGCACTGATGCTGGGCGCAGTGTCCTGCACAGACTATCAGGACGATATTGACAAGTTGGGTGCCGAGAATGATGCCCTGCGCAGTTATAACAACCAGACCATCTCGCAGTTGAACAGCGTGGTGTTCCAGACCGAGGAGGGCGTGGTGAACATCACTGTGGATCAGCCGGCTGCTGCTACCATCGTCTATGAGGTAGAGCCCAAGGAGCTCGCTTCTACACTGGCAGCAGACATCACCCATCTGAAGTTCGTGACTCAGCATGATGCTGCCATGGCCATCACCGCCGCTGCAGGCGATGATGCCAAGGGTACGCTGACCGTCACCGCTACACCCAGCGGCTTCGACGGCAGCAAGGACTATAGCCTGTCGCTGATTTACAGCGAGGACGCTCGTTCGTACCAGACCGCCTACACGCCTGTGTATGTCATCACGCATCCCACTGCCGGCAGCCTGGCTATCACCATCCCCACCACCTCTGGCGGTAAGTATGCCGTGGGTGCCAACTATCAACTCAGCGCTGTGTTCACACCTGCTTACATCACCGAGACCGGCGTGACCTGGAGCGTGGACGATACCACGCTGGCCACCATCAGTGAGGACGGTGTGTTCACCCCGATTAAGAACGGCACGGTGACCATCACCTGCACCTCGAAGGACAACCCCGCAGTGAGTGCCACTGTCACCATTGAGATTACTGGCGGCAACATTCCTCTGGACGAGGGTGGTGTCAGCCAAGGCGGTGCCGAATAAGCATAAACAATAGGTATTAAGTAAAGGATAACAACACAGCCTCTCCGTCAACATTTGTGGCGGAGAGGCTTTCTTAACCGTATGTTTCAATCAAGTATTTCACAAACTGCGGGTCACCGAAATTTCTAGTGTCAGCGTCGTGCCGGTTCATCTAAGCTATCTGAGCCATATCATCGTCACTCAGCGAGAAGTCAAAGATGTCGATGTTCTGCGCCATGCGCTCCTTATGGCTCGACTTAGGAATAGCCACGATGCCACGCTGGGTGAGCCAACGGAGAGCGACCTGAGCGGCAGTCTTGTTGTACTTGGCACCGATAGAAGCCAGCAGTTCGTTCTTCACAATGCCGTCTGTTCCTTGTCCACCGAGTGGATACCATGCCATCATCTTGGTGCCAAACTCGCCAAGAATCGGCTCAATTCCAGTCTGCTGAGAAAGCGTGTTGCACTCCAGCTGGTTCACCATAGGCTTCAGATCTACATAGTGGGCAAAGTCGAAGAAACGGCCTGCCTGGAAGTTGCTCACACCGATAGCGCGAACCTTGCCTGCACGATAGGCCTTCTCCATAGCCCGCCATGTGCCGAACACGTCGCCGTAGGCCTGATGGATGAGTAACAAGTCGATATACTCCGTCTGCAACTTGCGCAGGCTCTCATCAATGCTCTTGGCAGCCTTTTCCTCGCCATTGTTCGATATCCACACCTTCGTCACGAGGAACAAGTCCTCGCGCTTCAGTCCACTCTTGCGCCAGGCATTGCCAACGCCCTCCTCATTCTGGTAGGCCTGTGCCGTATCAATCAGACGATAGCCTACACTTAATGCATCACTCACGCAACGCTCACACTCTTCAGGGCTTACAAGAATAGCCCAATGTCGGCATCTGAACACCGTTTGAAAGTTTTATGTACTCCATCTATTATTGCTCTGAAGATGTATCATATCGAACAAAATCTTTACATATTCTCTAATGTCATCGGCCAAGTTCTATTTGAGAGGACTCCGCTGAATGAACTTTTTGACAAACCAATTATTAATCAAAATCCGGAAGATGACCGCCAACTTTCGCTTTGGTGAAATTTAACTGGACAGTAGTGTTATATAATAACAAATCTGAGTTTGATTTTAATTGTTTCAAACGCAAATATTAAATATTTATGCAATATGTTTTTCGAAAATCAAGACAAATAAAAATCGCAAACTAGAACGGCGAAGCCACTCAAAAACGACCTTTGGTGGGATAAAATTCCCTTTTTATTGCAAATCAATACATCTTATACCGAAACTAACTGGCAATTGTACTGAAACTGAACGGCAATTGTACTGAAACTGAACGGCAGTTGCAGTATAGTTTTTATTCAGTTGCAGTATAGCTATTATTCAGTTGTGGTATAATTACCGTTCAATTGCAGCCAAAATTAATGATTTTTCAGCGAGAAAGAGAGGGTTTGAGAATGCAAAAACCGCAAACGCCTGACGGTCAGAATGTTGTGAATTACTTGCAACACGCTCATAATTCGCACAGAGAAGTTCGAAGTAGGGGTTGGTGATTCTCATGCGATTCTCGCGTGTTTTAGTTTAATAAATATGCAATTCAAAAGTGTATATTTAAACATAATAAAAGATCCCTTCCTGACATCCAATCAGGGGTGAGGAAGGGATCTCGTATAGTTACAAAATGCTTTTGACAGCCTCCAGCATGCCGACAGCCTGAATCAGATCGAGATACTGTTTAAGCAATGTGCTTAATCCAGAAATTTTTCTGAGGTCTTCTTGCCAGATGAATTCAGCTCCCAATACACCATCCACAATCTTCTGTGTATCTTCAGTGGCCCATAGATTCTGGAGCAGTTCGATAATCTTCGGATCATCATTGGGAGTTATATCGGTACCATCGCTACGTTTACCTCCTTTGTAATAAGTGATGATAGCGGCAAGACCGAACACCAAACCCTTGGGGAGTTCACCTTTTCGCTCCAAGTAAGTCTTCACCCCAGGCAGGTCGCGAGCCTGGAACTTGGGGAATGAGTTCAGCATAATGCTTGTTACCTGATGGTCAACAAATGGGTTGTCGAAACGTTCCAACACGTCATTGGCAAATTTTTCAAGTTCATCCATTGGCAGATCGAGGGTCTGCATCAATTCATCGAACTGAACCTTGTGAATATACTTGCCAATCACCTCATGCTGACAGGCATCACGAACTATGTTTACACCACTCAAATAAGCGACAGGCGAGAGAACGGTATGAGGGCCGTTCAACAAAGTGACCTTACGCTTGTGATAGGGCTCTTCCGATGGAACAAACAATACGTGAAGTCCGGCTTTGTCAGCAGGGAATTCCTGAGCTACTTCTTTTGGCGCTTCTATCACCCAAAGGTGAAAATTTTCAGCCTGCACCACAAGATTGTCGCGATAGCTGATTTTTTCCTGAATCTGATCAATCTCCTTGCGAGGAAATCCTGGGACAATACGGTCAACCAGCGTGGCATACACACCACATGATTCCTCAAGCCAAATGCGGAAGCCTTCAGGCAATTTCCATAAATCGATATATTTGCGAATACAGTCTTTCAGAACGTGGCCATTCAGGAAAATAAGTTCACACGGGAAAATAATCAAGCCTTTAGTAGGGTCGCCATTGAAAGTCTGATATCTTCGATACAACAATTGAACAAGTTTGCCTGGATAACTGCTAGCAGGCTTATCCTCAAGCTTGCATTCAGGATCGAAAGCAATACCTGCCTCGGTGGTATTTGATATCACAAAACGAATTTCGGGCTGATCGGCCAGAGCCATATAGGCATCGTTTTGAGAGTACGGGTTCAGACAGCGACTGATTACATCGATGCGCTCAAGCGTGTTAACAGGTTTGCCGTTCTCACGTCCCTGCAAATTTACATGATAGAGACAATCCTGACCGTTCAACCAGTCAATCATACCGTTTGCCAAAGGCTGAACAACAACAACAGAGCCGTTGAAGTCAGTTTTCTGATCCATGTGCCAGATAATCCAGTCAACAAATGCACGAAGAAAATTTCCTTCACCAAACTGAATCACTTTCTCGGGCATCACACTTTTTGGTGCGAAATGTTTGTTTAATGGTTTCATGTTTTCTTTTTCAAGTTAATAATTATTGTTTTGATGTTATCTTGTTGTAGTTTAGATTTTTACAACTAAGGATCGATAGCTTTTCTTTAAGTTGTAGCTAATCAAGGGACTGTTTTAAAATTTTCCCTGATCCCCCAAGTATGAATCCTTGAAACCAAGGAAATATAGCACTCCATCCAATCCGATGGTATTGATACTCTGCTTAGCATTAGCCACCACACGTGGCTTAGCATGGAAAGCGATACCAAGTCCGGCCTCAGAAATCATTGGTAGGTCGTTAGCGCCATCACCCACGGCAATAGTCTGCGCTAGGTTCACTTTCTCTACTTGGGCTATCAGTTTCAGCAGTTCGGCCTTGCGCTGTCCGTCAACTATCTCGCCAACATAGTTTCCTGTAAGTTTGCCATTTTCGTCAACCTCCAGTTCGTTGGCATATACATAGTCGATACCATATTTGCGCTGTAGATATTCACCAAAATAGGTAAAACCACCCGAAAGAATAGCTATTTTATATCCACACCTCTTTAATATAGTCATCAGTCGGTCAACCCCTTCCGTGATGGGTAAATGTTCTGCAATATCCTGCATCACACTCACATCAAGTCCCTTTAGTAGTTTTACACGACGGGTAAAACTCTCTTTGAAGTCAATTTCTCCTCTCATGGCACTTTCTGTGATGGCTCTTACCTCAGCGCCCACACCTGCGCGTTCTGCCAGTTCGTCAATACATTCAGTTTGAATGAGCGTTGAGTCCATATCAAAGCAAATAAGACGACGCATGCGTCGGAACATATCATCACGCTGGAATGAAAAGTCAATCTCCATATCACCCGATAACTTAAGGAATTGACGCTGCATCTCCTGTCTGTTTTTTGGCTCGCCACGAAGTGAAAATTCTATACAGGCTCGCACATGCTTAGCAGGATTCTTAATACTCTTACGTCCGGTTAAACGAATAATACTGTCAATATTCAATCCTTGATCGGCTATGATTCGGGTGGCAGCCTCGATCTGGCGGGCTTCCAACTGGCGCCCCATCACCATAAGAATATAACGATTCTTACCCTGATGTCCCACCCAATCTTCATATTCTTCGTCAGAGATCGGCGAAAATCCTATGTTTACGGCCAATTCAGTAGCTTTAAACAAAAGCTCTTTCATCACTTGTCCGCTATGAACTTCGTCCATTCTGATTAGGATGCCTAATGATAGGGTAGAGTGAATGTCTGCCTGACCTATATCAAGTATCTGTGCATCATATTTAGCGAGGATTGCCATCACCGAAGCAGTCAGTCCTGGACGGTCTTGACCTGTGATGCGTACTAATATCTGTTCTTCTCGATGTTCCGTTTTAATAGAATCGGTGTTAGTTGGGTTCATAAAGTATTTGTAATTATTGTTTGCAAAGGTACATGAAAAAAATCGTTGAAAGACATAAAATGTACAATAAAATTATTTAGAAGACAGAAAAATAACAAGATTTAGCAAGTTTTTGTCAACTTGACTTTGCAATTTAAAGATTAATTTGTACTTTTGCAACTGTTTTTTATAGACGGACAGCAGAATGGAAGCTTTCTTTAGAACGCATCGTTACTTGGTTGAGCACGTGAACGCTCCGGTACGTCGCACCCTGATGGATGAGATAGACTGGGACGATCGCCTGATAGGTATTAAAGGCACACGAGGCATTGGTAAGACAACTTTCCTGCTTCAATATGCACGCGAACATTTTGATGTAAACGACAAGCAATGCCTTTACATCAACATGAACAATTTCTATTTTCAGGGTCATGGTATAGCCGATTTTGCTGGTGAGTTCTATCATCACGGAGGTAGGGTGTTGCTCATCGACCAGGTTTTCAAACAGCCTGATTGGAGCAACGAGCTACGCAGATGTTATGACCTCTACCCAGGCTTGAAAATCGTGTTCACTGGCTCAAGCGTTATGCGTCTCAAGGATGAGAACCCCGAACTTAACGGAATAGTGAAAAGCTATAATTTGCGTGGTTTCTCATTTCGAGAGTTCTTGAATCTTCTTACAGGTAATAATTTCCGGGCATATACTCTTGATGAAATATTGAGCGACCATGAACGCATCGTAAAGCAGATACTGCCCAAAGTGTCGCCGCGTCGCTATTTCCAGGACTATATCCATCATGGTTTCTACCCATTCTTCCAGGAAGACCGCAACTATAGTGAGAACCTGCTGAAGACGATGAATATGATGACCGAGGTAGATATTTTGCTCATCAAACAGATAGAGCTGAAATATCTAACCAAAATTAAGAAATTATTCTATCAGTTGGCCGAAGAGGGTCCAAAGGCTCCCAATGTTTCACAATTAGCCAATGATATTGAAACATCAAGAGCAACTGTCATGAACTATATCAAATATTTGGCTGATGCACGTCTGCTTAATATGATTTATCCTGTAGGCGAAGATTTTCCCAAAAAACCTTCAAAGGTAATGCTGCACAATTCAAACCTACTCTACGCAATCTATCCCATCCATGTTGAGAAGCAAAACGCTATGGAGACCTTTTTTGTAAACTCGATGTGGAAGGATCATACGGTAAACCAGTCGGGTAGGGACAATTTCTACCTTGTGGACGGGAAACTGAAGTTTCGCATCTGTGATGCTGACTCACATAATAAAGTAAGGTATGCACCTGATACCATCTATGCTCGATATAATACTGAGATAGGTAAAGACAATCAGATACCATTATGGTTATTAGGATTTCTTTATTAAAATTGGGACATAAAAGATACAATTGAGACATACTTGTCAAAAGATACAACGAAATATTGTAATTTATTTACTAAACAAATGGCTAAAGAAAAGAAATTTATCACTTGTGATGGTAACGAGGCTGCAGCTCACGTGAGCTATATGTTCTCGGAAGTAGCTGCTATCTACCCCATCACTCCGTCTTCGCCTATGGCGGAGCATGTTGACGAATGGGCTGCCCGTGGTCGTAAGAACCTCTGGGGCCAGAACGTCTCAGTTCAGGAAATGCAGTCAGAGGCTGGTGCTGCCGGTGCCGTTCACGGTTCGCTGCAGGCTGGTGCTCTCACCACTACATTTACCGCTTCTCAGGGTCTGCTCCTGATGATTCCTAACATGTATAAGATTGCTGGTGAGTTGATTCCATGTGTATTCGACGTTTCTGCCCGTACACTTGCTTCTCACTCTCTGTGTATCTTTGGTGACCACCAGGACGTAATGGCTTGCCGTCAGACCGGTTTCGCTATGTTCTGCTCTGGTTCTGTACAGGAGGTGATGGACCTCACAGCCGTTCCTCACCTGGCAACTCTCGAGACCTGCGTACCTTTCGTTAACTTCTTCGATGGTTTCCGCACCTCTCACGAGTACCACAAGATTGAGCTGATGGATCAGGAGGATATCCGTCCTTTGGTTAAGGAGGAGTTCGTTAAGCGTTTCCGCGATCGTGCTATGAGCCCTGAGCGTCCTATCACTCGTGGTACTGCTGAGAATCCTGAGACATTCTTCACCCACCGTGAGGCCAGCAACCAGTACTACGATGCAGTACCTGAGGTTGTAGAGAAGTATCTCGGTGAGATCTCTAAGATCACAGGTCGCGAGTATCACCTGTTCTCATACTACGGAGCTGAGGATGCTGACCGCATGATTATCCTTATGGGTTCTGCTACCGATGCAGCTCGCGAGGCTATCGACTACCTGAACGCTAACGGTCAGAAGGTTGGTATGATTTCTGTTCACCTGTATCGCCCATTCTCTGTGAAGCACCTGCTCGCTTCTGTTCCTAAGACTGTTAAGCGCATCGCTGTGCTTGACCGTACAAAGGAGCCAGGAGCAAATGGAGAGCCTCTGTACCTCGACGTTAAGGATGCTTTCTACGACGTAGAGAACAAGCCTCTCATCGTTGGTGGCCGCTACGGTCTTGGTAGCCGCGACACCACCCCTGCTCAGATCATTAGCGTGTTCAACAACCTCGCTATGCCCGAGCCAAAGAATCACTTCACAGTTGGTATCGTGGACGATGTCACCTTCACCTCTCTGCCTGAGGTTGAGGAGATTGCCCTCGGCGGCGCTGGCATGTTCCAGGCCAAGTTCTACGGTCTGGGTGCCGATGGTACCGTAGGTGCTAACAAGAACTCAGTTAAGATTATTGGTGACAACACCAACAAGTACTGCCAGGCTTACTTCTCTTACGACTCTAAGAAGTCAGGAGGTTTCACCTGCTCTCACCTGCGTTTCGGTGATACACCTATCCGCTCTACCTATTTGGTAACCACACCTAACTTCGTGGCTTGCCACGTACAGGCTTACCTGCACATGTACGACGTGACCCGCGGTCTGCAGAAGAACGGTCAGTTCCTGCTGAACACTATCTTCAACGCCGACGAGCTCGAGAAGTTCATGCCTAACAAGGTAAAGCGCTACTTCGCACAGAACAACATTACTGTATATACCATCAACGCTACAAAGATTGCACAGGAGATTGGTCTGGGTAACCGTACCAACACAATCCTGCAGAGTGCATTCTTCCGTATCACTGGCGTAATCCCCGTAGAGCTCGCTGTTGAGAAGATGAAGGCTGCCGCCCTGAAGTCTTACGGCGCTAAGGGTCAGGACGTTGTTGATAAGAACTATGCTGCTATCGATCGTGGTGGCGAGTATGTTCAGCTCACCGTTAAGCCTGAGTGGGCTAACCTGCCTGATGATGAGGCTAAGGCCGACGATGCTCCAGCATTCGTTAAGGAGCTGGTTCGTCCTATCAACGCTCAGGCCGGCGACCTGCTGAAGGTTTCTGACTTCGTTAAGCACAATACCGTTGACGGTTCTTGGGAGGTTGGTACAGCCGCTTACGAGAAGCGTGGTGTTGAGGCCTTCGTTCCTGTTTGGAACAAGGACAACTGTATCCAGTGTAACCAGTGTGCTTACATCTGTCCTCACGCTGCTATCCGTCCATTCGTTCTCGACGACGAGGAGCTGAAGGGCTTCGCCGCAGCTGCCGACACTCTCGAGATGAAGGCTCCAGCCGCTATGAAGGGCATGCACTTCCGCATCGAGACTTCAGTACTCGACTGTCTGGGTTGCGGCAACTGTGCAGACATCTGCCCAGGCAATCCTAAGACTGGTAAGGCTCTCACCATGGCTCCATTCAATCCTGATGCAGCCGATATGGTTCAGGAGGCTAAGAACTGGGAGTACCTGGTTAAGAACGTTAAGAGTAAGCAGGATCTCGTTGATATCAAGAGCAATGTTAAGAACTCTCAGTTCGCTCAGCCTCTGTTCGAGTTCTCTGGTGCATGCTCTGGTTGCGGTGAGACTCCATACGTTAAGCTGATTTCTCAGCTGTTCGGTGACCGTCAGATGATTGCCAACGCTACTGGATGTTCTTCAATCTACTCAGCTTCTATTCCTTCTACACCTTACACTAAGAACGAGAAGGGTCAGGGTCCTGTATTCAACAACTCTCTGTTCGAGGACTTCTGCGAGTTCGGTCTGGGTATGGCTCTTGGTAACAAGAAGATGAAGGAGCGCGTAGCTAAGCTGCTGCAGGAGATGATTGATAGCGATAAGACCAGCGCTGAGTATAAGGCTCTGGCTCAGGAGTGGATCGACAATAAGGACGATGCTGACAAGACCAAGGAGATTGCTCCAAAGCTTCGCGAGCAGATTGCAGCTGGTGCTGCCGCTGGTTGCCCAGTTTGCACCGAGCTGAAGACTCTCGACCACTACCTGGTTAAGCGCAGCCAGTGGATCATCGGTGGTGACGGTGCTTCTTACGATATCGGTTACGGCGGTCTCGACCACGTGATTGCTTCTGGTGAGGACGTCAACATCCTCGTGCTCGATACTGAGGTTTACTCTAACACTGGTGGTCAGGCTTCTAAGGCTACTCCTCTTGGTGCTATTGCTCAGTTCGCTGCTCAGGGTAAGCGCATCCGCAAGAAGGATCTGGGTATGATTGCTACCACATATGGTTATGTATATGTAGCTCAGATTGCTATGGGCGCTGACCACGCTCAGACCCTCAAGGCTATCCGCGAGGCTGAGGCATGGCACGGACCTTCAATCATCATCGCTTACGCTCCATGTATCAACCACGGTCTGAAGGCCAAGGGCGGTATGGGTAAGAGCCAGGCTGAGGAGAAGAAGGCTGTTGAGTGCGGTTACTGGCACCTGTGGCGCTACAATCCCGCTCTGGCTGAGGAAGGCAAGAACCCATTCTCACTCGACTCTAAGGAGCCTAACTGGGAGAACTTCCACGACTTCCTGCTTGGCGAGGTTCGTTACCTCTCTGTTAAGAAGGCTTATCCTAACGAGGCCGAGGAACTCTTCGCTGAAGCCCAGAAGATGGCTCAGCTCCGCTACAAGACTTACATCCGCAAGACGCAAGAGAACTGGGAGGATTAATTCCGAAAAAATGTGGTTGGCGGTTCCGCCACCAACCACTTAAATACTTCAAAGGAGCATCCAAACGGATGCTCCTTTTTCATTACCTAGAAGAGGTCTACAGACCGACGTCTGCCTGTATTCATATTAGGTATTAGGGCTTGTCTTAAACATCATTATTGTGTTTTTGAAACGAACTGACTTGCAATATGAGTCAACGGCGTAGTGCCATCGGTTACACGCTCCAGAATCATCCAGTCGGTACGATAGTCGATGTGCTCTTCCACTGCGATACGATTTTTTGAAAGCCACTTCACTTGACTGGTCTTGTTACCGCTCTTATAAGACTTCTTTCCGCTGTATTCGATTTTGTTAACTGCTCCTCCACTTTTGGCTATCAACGTCCAGTTCTTGGGTGCGAAGACGATAAAGCTATTGAAATATTTACTTTTCTGATATTGCTCGTGCAACTTAGGCAGTTCTCTCTTCACATCACGCAGCTCGTCCACATAGCCAATGAAGCGCCATGTTCCTATCAGGGGATTGTTCGCGTCCACATCTGACGTTCCGTTAAGTGCGTCGAAAAATACCTTGCTTGTTTCTGTGTACTTCCCAGATTCGTACTTCTCTATGCACCAGTCGTTATTTGGAAAATGGATGTGGTAGGGATAGGTACTCCACCATTTCAGTTTGAACTGCTTGTCGTTGCTATCGTAAATAAGCGGACTCTTATCACCCTCAGACTTAGGCTGCTCTCCTGTATAGTTGAACACCCGGTGGTCGTTGTCAGAGATGCTGAAATAATTAGCTTGCTCCGATACCATGAGCGTCATACTGTCAGTACAGATTTTATACTGTTCAAACGGAGCTTTCACCTCGCCCAGTTTACCAGTGAGGGTTGTCATCTTGTAGATGCCACGAGGATTATTTGTCTGTGCATTTGCTACTATTGGCAGAGAAATGATTGCTGCTGCCGTCAGCATTTTTAATGATCTGTTCATTACTTTTGTATTATATGGTTAATATAAATTTCATGGTTCTGTTCTAGGTCCTTGAATAAGCGTATGGTTTACTTATTTTGGTGCAAATATACGAAAGTTTTTATTATCTCATAGCATTATATACTTAAAAGTTAATAATCGTCCTTTATTTCTCTACATGATGATTAGGGAACATTATTTCTGGAAGCAACTACGTTTGGTCTTTAGTGTTTCTTTTTCTCGGTTTGAGGAAAAACAATCTTTATCAAAAATCATCACAAATAGGGATTGTTGGATGTTAAATAATTTTGTACTTTTGCAACTTCAAAACATTATAGAACATTTTTAGGATTATAACGTATGAAAGTGAATAACACATTGTTATGCCTCATGTTATCAGCATCAAGTATAATGAATGCCGAAACTGTTGGTGTATTAGGAAATGATTCTTCGAAAGTAATTGATTTGGATGAAGTGACAATTGTCGCAGTTCCTAAGGAGCCGGTGCGTTTGAGGCAACAACCGCTAAGCAGTAATGTATTTGGCGAGAGTCAAATTGAAAGGTTGCATGTCTCAGATCTAAGAGAGTTGTCAGCCTATGTTCCTTCTATGGCTATGCCCCAATATGGGTCACGTCTTACCTCATCAATTTATTTAAGAGGAACAGGCTCGCGTATTAACGCTTCAGCTCCTTCAGTACCAGTTTATTACGACAATATTCCTCTGTTGTCAAAATCTGCCTTTAATAGTCATTTTTCCCAGATAGAACGAGTTGACATACTTCGTGGCCCACAAGCGACGTTATATGGAATGAATTCAGAAGGGGGATTGGTACGTATTTTCTCAAAAGATCCTATGCGGAAACAAGGCACAGAGGTAAATCTATCGTTGGGCAGTTATTTTCAACGTAGCGCTGAAGTTGCTCATAGGTGTAAACTAAACGATAAATTGGCTATCGGATTGTCTGCCTTCTATTCAGGTACTGACGGCTATATAGATAATACGAATCTTGGAGACAAGAACGACAAGAGTAATGAAGCTGGTGGAAAAATGAGATTGGTATGGAATATTACCACGAAGTTCAAAGCTGATTTTACAGCCGACTATCAGTTTACGAATCAGAATGCTTTTCCTTATGGACATTATAATGTGAACGAGGGTAGGGTGGAAGATCCTTCAACATCGATGATGAACAAATATCGTCGTAACATGCTTAATTCAGGAATACATTTATTCTACGATTTTGGTCTATGGACTTTGCAGTCAACTACAAGTTTTCAGCATCTGTATGATAATATGACGATGGACCAAGATTACACTCCTGTCAACACTCTTATGCTTGAGCAGCATCAGAAAGAAAACGCATGGAGCGAAGAGATTACAATGAGCAGTAAAAACAAAAGTAGTTGGCAATGGGCAACAGGCTTTTTGGTCAGTCACCAGTACATGAAGACTGATGCACCAGTTTATTTCCTCAGCGACTTTAACAATCAGATGCAAAAGCAGTTGAACATGTCAATCCCAGCAATGATGCAACAAGCAATGGTTGACGGCATGGTGGCAAATGGAATGCCTGAAGCCGCTGCGCAGGCTACCGCCCAAAAGACGATTGATGCAATGAAGTTCAATATGCACGATTTCCAGATGTCGGATGTTCCAGGTAGTTTCAGAACACCTTCACTTAATCTGGCAGTTTTTCATGAGTCAAACATTGCTTTAAATAATCGTCTGACGGCTACTATCGGATTACGTTATGATTACCTTCGTCAGCAATTGGATTATGAAACTCAGGCATCCATGAAAGCTCAAGTGTCTATGATGGCAAAAGGACAGCCTACAACAATCCCTTACATCATATCATCTGTTATGAGTGATAGCCGCTCAACTAACGAAGGACACCTACTGCCTAAAGTTGGACTTACTTGGCGTTTCAATAACGACGGATCTAATCTGTATGCAGTTGTTTCAAAAGGCTATCGCGCCGGTGGTTATAATATTCAAATGTTCTCTGACATTCTGCAGAGCCAGTTGAGAATGGCCGCTCGTGACTGTGACTATCGTGGAGGAAAAGAACTCCAGATTAAGAACAATGAAGCTGTTAAAGCCAATATCGAAAAAACAATTTCTTATAAAGCTGAGAAATCATGGAACTATGAAGTTGGTACGCATTTGAATCTCTTTGGCGGTCTGATGCATGCTGATTTATCGGCCTACCTTATGCGTGTGAACGATTTGCAATTGAGTAAGATGGCCAGCCAGTATAGTTTTGGCCGCATGATGATGAATGCAGGTAAGAGTGAAAATATGGGTATAGAAGTCTCTTTGCGTGGTCATCTGATTGACAATCAGTTAAATTGGGCTGCCACTTATAGCTTCACCAAAGCCACTTTCCGCGAATATACTGACTCTGTGAAAGGACAGCAAGTGGATTACAGTGGAAACTACGTACCTTTCGTACCTAAACATATGTTCAGTGTAATGGGAGATTATTGTTGGCCAATGAACCATAATAACATGCTACGCTCAGTGACTGTTGGCGTGAATGTTGCTGGTGAGGGCCAAACCTATTGGGACGAAGCCAATACTGCTAATCAGAAACTATATGCCACATTGGGTGCTCACATCGGTTTTGACCTCGGTACCTTCAATATTGACTTCTGGGGACGCAATCTCACTGATACCAATTATGTCGTATTTGGATTGCCATATTCAAACGGTTTTATCGGTCAACGAGGAATTCCCAGAATAGTAGGTGTTGATGTAAAAGTGAAAATGTAAATTCATACAGTTTATTTATAAACAAGTTTGATTAAGGGGGGAAATTTAGGTTTCCCTCCTTAATAATTTGTATTTGTTTTTTTTCGTTTCGTTTTTTATTCGTACCTTTGCGTAACTAAACGAAATATTGAAAAATGAGAAGAATATTCGTATATACGCTTTGGGGACTTTTGGCAATCATCGTATTGGTTGCAACGTTAAGTTTTTGGGGGATAGCAAGTGGAAAAATTGGATATATGCCCCCACTCGAAGACCTCCAAAATCCTATCAGCCGCTTTGCCACACAGATATATTCAAGCGATGGTAAATTAATTGGGACCTGGAGCATGAGTCGAGAGAATCGCGTGATGGTTGACTACTCAAAACTATCGCCAACGCTGGTACAAGCCTTAGTAGCCACCGAAGATGCCCGTTTCTATGAACATTCTGGTGTAGATTTCTATGCATTGATGCGTGCTATAGTGAAGCGCGGATTATTAGGGAAAAAATCGGCTGGCGGCGGTTCAACAATTACCCAACAGTTGGCCAAGCAACTATATAGCGATGTCGCTCATTCAACAGGTGAGCGTCTTCTTCAGAAGCCTATTGAATGGGTGATTGCTGTGGAATTGGAACGAACCTATACAAAAGATGAGATAATTACGCTCTATTTGAATTATTTCGATTTTCTGCATAATGCAGTAGGTATAAAAACCGCTGCGAATACCTATTTCTCGAAAGAGCCTTCAGAACTTACGCTAACAGAAAGCGCTACATTGGTCGGATTGTGCAAAAATCCAAGCTATTTCAATCCAGTACGCTTCCCTGAACGCTCACGAGATCGTCGAAATGTTGTTCTTGGACAAATGCTGAAAGAAGGATATATCACCCAGGAAGTGTTTGATAGTTGTAAGGCTCTACCATTGGAGCTTCATTTTCATGCAAATGATCACAAGGATGGTATAGCCACTTATTTCCGTGATTTCTTGCGTCGTTATATGACAGCGAAGAAGCCTGTAAGAAAAGATTATCCATCATGGAGCTATGTAATATTCTATATTGATTCTCTTACGTGGGAACAGGACCCTCTCTACGGGTGGTGTCACAAAAACAGAAAACGCGACGGTGGAGAATACAATATCTATACGGATGGTCTGAAGGTGTATACAACTTTGGACTCACGCATGCAACGCTATGCTGAGCAAGCCTGTTACGACCATGTCGTAAAATTCTTGCAACCTGAGTTCGACAAAGGTCGTGCTGTGAAGTCAAACTATCCTTATAGTAATCTTCTATCTCAAGATCAAGTACAACAAATACTGAATCGTTCCATAAGGCAAAGTGACCGTTACAGAGTGATGAAAGCTGCCGGATGCAGTGAAGATGAAATTCAAAGGGCATTCAATACGAAGACCGACATGCAGGTGTTTACTTACCACGGCGACGTGGACACTATCATGACACCTATTGATTCCATACGCTATATGAAGTCTTTCCTTAGAACAGGATTCTTTAGTATGTGCCCCCAAAATGGTGAAGTGAAAGCCTATGTAGGAGGTCTGGATTTTCAACATTTTGCTTACGATATGGCTACTGAAGGCCGCCGTCAAGTAGGTTCTACAATCAAACCATTCTTGTATTCACTAGCTATGGAGGATGGTATGACTCCTTGCGACGAAGCTCCAAATGTTCAGGAGACCTATATGGTAAATAACCAACCCTGGACACCACGTAATGGAAGTAAAGCACGCTATGGTGAAATGGTGACCCTTAAATGGGGACTTCAACAGTCTAATAACTGGATTTCTGCTTACTTGATGTCAAGATTAAATCCGCTTGCATTTGTAAAACTTCTGAACGAGTATGGCATCCGCAATCCTGAAATAGTTCCATCAATGGCTCTTTGTCTTGGACCTTGTGATATCACTGTGGCCGAGATGGTGAGTGCCTACACCGCTTTCGCCAATCACGGTATACGTGTGGCTCCGCTTTATGTTACACGAATTGTTGACAGTGAAGGCAATGAGGTCGCAAAGTTTGAACCGAGAATGAATGAGGTGATTAGCGAATCAAGTGCACACAAAATGATTTATATGCTGAAAGCTGTTGTTGATGGAGGTACAGGAGGACGTATCCGCTTCCGCTATAATATCAAAGCTGATATGGGTGGAAAAACAGGTACTACAAACAATAACTCTGATGCATGGTTCATGGGGGTTACACCTCGACTGGTGAGTGGATGTTGGGTTGGTGGAGATGACCGTGATATTCACTTTAACAATATGGCAATGGGACAGGGAGCTACTATGGCACTCCCCATCTTTGCCTACTATATGCAAAAGGTATATGCAAATCAGAGTTTAGGATATTCGGAAGATGAACATTTCGATATTCCTGCGAATTTCGATCCTTGTTCGGTAGTCGATGATATGGAGCCTGTAGGTGAGGGCGATGAACCATTTGACGAAAATATAACGAATAATGACGAATTCGAATAAAAAATCATTAATTAATTTCAGCGACCGTTTTCATGTTCATTTTTTATATCATAATCGGTACTTTACTTGGAGTTGTGGTTACCTTTATTGTTATGAACCGTCAACTCACTCAATTACGTGTAGAAAATGAAGTGAAACAACGTGAATTGGACTTACAACAAGAGAAACATGAAGCAGACCTTCAACAGCAACGACAACAAAACGAAAAAGAAGCGTCGTTGAGGGCTGAGCAGTTTCAGCAGCAATTGAATGTAGTTAGGGAGCAGTTTCAGAATTTAGCTTCACGCATTTTAAATGAGACAAGTTCTCAGTTACAAAGCAAAAATCGTGAGAGTTTGGAGGCTATAACTAAACCTATTAACGATAATTTTGAGCAACTGCAAATAGCTATTCGTGAAAGTGACAAAGAACAGGCTCGCACAGCAGCATCTTTAACTGAACGCTTACGACAGGTTGGAGAACAGGCGGAAAAGATGGATCGAACAGCTACAAAATTAACCAATGCTCTTCGTGGAAGTTCAAAACAGGCAGGCGACTGGGGAGAGCTCGTTCTACAAGAGTTACTTGACTCGCAAGGCTTTCGTCGTGGTATCGATTATGACGTTCAGGGTACCATCGTAGATAATGATGGAAATATGATTCTGAATGAAGACTCGGGACATAAGATGCGTCCAGACGTGGTGCTTCACTATCCTGATCAGCAAGATGTTGTGATTGATGCTAAAGTTAGCATTAAGGCTTATTATGATTACGTTAATGAAAGTAATGATCAGCTGAAAAGTCAATTTTTAGACAGACACATACAGAGTCTGAAACAACACGTAAAAGAACTTGTTGTCAAAGACTACAGCCGATACATACAACCACCACATACTGCGATTGATTTTGTCATTATGTATGTACCAAACGAAGCAGCACTTCAAGTTGCTTTAGCAAGAGAGCCCCGTATGTGGCAGGAAGCGTTCGACCAAAAAGTATTTATTTCAAGCACGCAGAATCTGTTTGCCATCTTACGAATGATTCAAATAGCTTGGCGACAACATAGGCAAACTGAAAATCAGCAACGTATCGTAACGTTGGCAGAGCAACTGCTTTCGCGTGTAGGTCTTTTAGCTGAGAGAATCAGTAAGATAGGAAAGGATGTTCAGCTACTTCAAACTGACTATGATGAAGTTCAGAAAAGTTTGACAGGACGATTAAGTATTGTTCAAAAAGCTACTGAAATGCAGAAACTTGGTGTTAAGGAGGATTCCAAACATCCACTCCCGGCAATAGATGATAATCTCCTCATTGAAGATTAATATGACAATGAATAACTGAACAAATAATTATATATAAACATGAAACATCAGTTGAGAAGCAGCGTCTGCACAGAAGGACGACGTATGGCTGGAGCCAGAGCACTTTGGGTGGCTACAGGAATGAAACAGGAACAGTTCGGAAAACCAATTATTGCCATTGTGAATTCATTCACCCAGTTTGTACCAGGACATACTCATCTTCACGAAATTGGTCAAATAGTTCGTGAAGAAATAGAGAAAATGGGATGCTATGCAGCTGAGTTCAACACTATTGCTATCGATGATGGTATTGCAATGGGGCATGACGGTATGCTCTATTCACTTCCTTCGCGTGACATTATTGCCGACTCCGTAGAATATATGGTGAATGCCCATAAGGCTGATGCGATGATTTGTATATCAAACTGCGACAAGGTAACCCCGGGTATGCTGATGGCTTCAATGCGATTGAACATTCCAACGGTTTTCTGTTCAGGCGGACCAATGGAAGCAGGAAAGTGGCGTGGCGAAAATGCAGACCTAATTACTGCAATGGTAAAAGGTGCAGACCCTTCAGTCACAGATGATGAAATGAAAGAGATAGAACGTTGTGCTTGTCCAGGGTGTGGATCCTGCTCAGGTATGTTCACAGCCAACTCTATGAACTCTCTCACAGAGGCTATCGGTCTGTCGCTTCCTGGAAATGGTACAATATTGGCCACACACACCAATCGTGTAGAACTATTCAGGAGAGCTGCTCGTCAAATAGTTAAAAACGCTTTGGCTTATTATGAGGATGGTGATGAAAGTGTATTGCCTAGAAGTATTGCCACACGTACTGCTTTTAAGAATGCAATGGCACTCGACATAGCAATGGGCGGAAGTACTAACACAGTTCTTCATCTGCTTGCTGTAGCTCAAGAAGCTGGGGTCGATTTCAGCATGAAAGATATTGATGAATTGTCGAGGATTGTACCTTGTCTTTGCAAACTTGCACCAAATACTCAAAAGTATAGTGTTCAAGAGTGCGGACGTGCAGGAGGAATATTGGGTATTCTCAACGAATTAAATAAAGCTGGACTGATAGATGGTAATGCACATCGTGTTGACGGTTTGACCTTAGGTGAGGCTATGGTTAACTATGATATAACATCTGGTATTTGTAATTATGCTGACATTTACTATTCAGCACCAGGTAACAGATTCTCAACAAAGATGGGCAGTCAAAGTGAAAAATGGGATACTTTAGATACAGACCGTAAAAATGGTTGTATTCGTGATATTGAACATGCATATACAAAAGATGGCGGATTGGCAGTACTCTTCGGAAATATAGCTCAAGATGGTTGTGTAGTTAAGACTGCAGGTGTTGACGAATCACTTTGGCATTTTGAAGGTCCTGCTGTAGTGTTCGATTCACAGGAAGATGCTTGCGAGGGAATTTTAGGAGGAAAAGTGAAGAGCGGCGACTGTGTAGTTATTACACATGAAGGACCCAAGGGAGGTCCTGGAATGCAGGAAATGCTTTATCCCACTTCTTATATCAAATCAATGCATTTAGGAAAAGAGTGCGCCTTGATTACCGATGGTCGTTTTTCTGGAGGAACAAGTGGACTTAGCATCGGACATATTTCGCCAGAGGCTGCTAATGGTGGTAATATTGGTAAGATAAAAGATGGCGATATTATTATTATTGATATACCATCACGAAGCATTAATGTACAATTGAGTGATGAGGAACTAAAGGCACGGCCACAGCAACCTTTGAAACGCAATCGTGTAGTTTCGAAAGCTCTACGTGCTTATGCTCAGAGCGTATCAAGTGCAGATAAAGGTGGTGTAAGAATTATCGACTGATAGCATAAGAATAATAGACTTATAGATTATTATGGACAAAGAAATGATAACAGGTAGCGAATCCTTAATGCGAGCGTTGAAAGCTGAAGGCGTGGAGACTATCTTTGGATATCCTGGCGGAAGCATCATGCCAGTATATGATTCGCTTTACGAATATACGAGAGGAGAGAAAAAGGCTTTTCACCACGTATTAGTACGCCATGAACAGGGAGCCGTGCATGCTGCACAAGGATTTGCACGCACCAGTGGTAAAGTTGGCGTAGCAGTTGTTACGAGTGGACCTGGCGCAACCA
Organism: Prevotella sp. E9-3; assembly: GCF_022024015.1. Classification (NCBI taxonomy): domain Bacteria; kingdom Pseudomonadati; phylum Bacteroidota; class Bacteroidia; order Bacteroidales; family Prevotellaceae; genus Prevotella; species Prevotella sp. E9-3. The sequence goes on along the minus strand of NZ_CP091786.1, from coordinate 1,822,350 downwards.
ATACTCTTACTGGTATTGCTGATGCAATGCTTGACTCAACACCAATCGTGGTGATTGCTGGTCAGGTAGGTATCAGCGCATTGGGAACAGACGCTTTTCAGGAAGTTGACCTTGTTGGCGTTTCGCAACCAATCTCAAAGTGGAGCTATCAGATTCGGCATGCTGATGATGTAGCATGGGCAGTAAGTCGTGCGTTTTATATTGCCCGAAGTGGGCGTCCTGGTCCGGTGGTATTAGACTTTCCTAAAAATGCGCAAACGCATCTTTGTGAATGGACAGGGCCTGAACATGTTAAATCTGTAAGGAGTTATGTTCCATATCCTACACCCTCAAAATCATCTATTTCCGAAGCCGCAAAACTGATTAACTCTGCTAAACGACCTTTAGCTTTGGTTGGCCAAGGCGTTGAATTGGCAGATGCTCATCAGGAATTAATAGAACTGATTGAAAAAGCTGATATTCCCGTAGGTAGAACACTTTTAGGACTTTCAGCTTTATCGAGCAGACATCCTTTAAACAAGGGAATGCTCGGAATGCATGGTCAGTATGCTCTGAACATGAAAACGCAAGAGGCTGATGTTATTATAGCTATTGGTATGCGTTTCAGTGATCGAGTTACGGGGCTCCCCTCTACATATGCTAGACAGGCTAAGATTATTCATCTGGATATCGACAAAGCTGAAATTAACAAATGTATTCATGCAGATATTCCTGTAATTGGCGATTGTAAGGTGACTATGCCTGCTATTACGAAGTTGCTGAATAAGAATGACCATACAGAATGGAAGAAATCTTTCGATAGTTACTTCGAAATGGAAAAAGAACAAGTGATTGGACCAGCTATTCATCCTAAAGAAGGACCATTGCTAATGGGTGAGGTTGTAAATGCTGTAGCGGAAGCTACTAAGGGGGATGCTGTTCTTGTTACAGATGTTGGACAGAACCAGATGCTCTCATCTCGTTACTTCCACTACAACAAGAAACGTTCTATTGTGACAAGTGGTGGATTGGGAACTATGGGGTTTGGTATGCCCGCTGCAATTGGAGCTACGTTTGGCGCCCCAGACCGCACTATTTGTATGTTTTGTGGAGACGGCGGCTTCCAAATGAATATTCAAGAATTAGGTACAATCATGGAACAGCAAGCCCCTGTTAAAATGATTCTGATGAACAATAATTATTTAGGCAATGTGCGTCAGTGGCAGGATATGTTCTGGAATGGACATCGTTCTTTTACTCCAATGATGAATCCAAAATATAATCTTATTGCAAATGCCTACAATATACCATATGAGCTTGTTGTGGATAGAAAAGAACTTTCATCGAAGGTTGATAAAATGCTTGCCTCTAAAGGTCCATTCATCTTAGAATGTGCCATTAAGGAAGATGCAGATGTTATGCCGATGGTAGCTCCAGGAAAAACTATCGATGAAATGATGTTGAAATTTAATTCGTAATTGGGTTATAATTCTTCAATTTAGTGACAAGATTATTATGAGCACAATGGAACAAGAAAAGAAATTCTATACACTCTTAGTATATTCAGAGAATATTGCCGGTATTCTGAATCAGATAACGGCAGTCTTTACGCGTCGGCAAGTTAATATTGAGAGCTTGAACGTGTCTGCTTCAAGCATAGAGGGAGTACATAAATATACAATTACTGCATGGTGTTATGATGACCAAGTCGTAAAAATTGTGAATCAGATTGAGAAAAAAATAGATGTAATTAAAGCTACTTATTTTACTGATGATCAACTATTTATTCGTGAGACTGGTCTATACAAACTTTCAACAGATGAAGTGATGCAGAATTCAGAAATCTCACGTATTGTTCGCCATTACGATGCACAGATAACTGAAGTTAATCCTACTTACGTTATCGTGATGAAGAGTGGTAATACAGAAGATATTATGAACCTGTTTAATGCTTTAAACGAGTTTAACTGTGTGCTGCAGTATACTCGTTCGGGGCGTATTGCTGTTACAAGAAGTACACAAGAACAAGTAAGTGAGTTTCTTGAGCAAAGAGAAAAGGCAGAACGTTAATCGTTCTGCCTTTTTCCTTCTTCTATTCTCAGTTTGTTCTTTATTAGAAACTGATTTTCTTTAGTTCAGCAGCCATCTCTTCTTGAAGTTCTTTGGCTTTCTTTGCAGCTACTTCAGCAAAATCGTCGCCATTGGAAGCATAGATAATGCCTCGAGAAGAGTTTACCAACAAACCACAATCTTTGGTAATTCCATATTTGCACACTTCCTGTAATGAACCACCCTGAGCTCCAACGCCAGGAACCAGTAAGAAATGATTAGGAGCCACCTTACGAATATCCTCGAACATCTGTCCCTGAGTGGCACCAACCACGTACATCATATTCTGATCAGTTCCCCATTGCTGACTTACTCGCAATACTTTCTCAAAGAGTCGCTCACCATCAGAATCTGCTGTAAGCTGAAAATCATGTGAACCTTTATTGGAAGTAAGAGCCAGTAGAATAACCCACTTACCTTCATAACTCAGGAAAGGGCTCACACTATCTTCCCCCATATATGGAGCAACTGTTACAGCATCTACCTGAGAATTACCTTCGAAAAATGATTGTGCATACATCTTAGAAGTGTTGCCAATATCACCACGTTTTGCATCAGCAATAATAAAATGATTAGGATACTTCTCTTTCAGATACTCCACAGTACGCTCGTAAGCATAAAGTCCATCTATGCCATAGCATTCATAAAAAGCGAGGTTGGGTTTATAAGCAACACAGTAGGGTGCTGTAGCATCGATAATAATCTTGTTGAACGCGTAGATATACATCGATAATCGATCTTCTTCATCCTCACACTTATCATCAACAAGTTTTTTAACACACTCGGGGATTTTATTGATGTCTGTATCTAGACCAACGCAAAGAAAACTTTTCTTTGCGCGAATTTGTTCTATTAATTCTTTCCTGTCCATTTTAATATAGCTTTAATTAGTAAGAAACATAGTGTATATCCTATAAACCATCCAATAAAATAGGTTATAAAATGCATGACTCCGTTTGTTGGGATAGCCTCCTGTAGCAATTCAGCTGTAACAACGGCAACAAATATACATACCCATTCTATCCATGTTACGCCTATAAATTTCTTCATCTCTTTAATAATGATCTTTTTACATCTTATTTTTACAATTCTGCTTCTTTCATTCTTTCAGCGTTCTCAGCTACAGTCAGCGCATCAATCATTGATTGGATGTCGCCACCCAAGAAACCCTGAAGGTCGTGAGTTGTAAAACCAATTCGATGATCAGTTACTCTACCTTGTGGAAAGTTATAGGTACGTATCTTGGCTGAACGATCGCCTGTCGAAACAAGACTTTTTCGGCGTGAAGCAATATCATCCATATACTTTTGATGCTCTTTATCGTATATGAACGTATAAAGTCTTGAAAGAGCTCGCTCCTTATTCTTCGGTTGATCGCGTGTTTCGGTACATTCAATAAGGATTTCCTCAGTTTCACCAGTATTGGGATTTTTCCACATATAGCGAAGACGTACACCTGATTCAACTTTATTTACGTTCTGACCACCAGCACCACTTGATCGGAATGTATCCCACTTGATTTCACCTTCATTTACATGAACCTCAAATTTATCTGCTTCAGGCAAAACTGCTACAGTTGCTGCTGACGTCTGCATACGACCATTTGATTCCGTTACAGGTACTCTCTGAACGCGATGAACACCAGACTCATATTTAAGAGTACCATAGACGTCAGCACCACTTACAGCAAAGTCTATTTCCTTGAAGCCACCAACCGCACCTTCATTGAAGTCTGTTACAGAAAGTTGCCAACCTTTTGACTCACAATAACTCTTATACATTTTAAATAGGTCACCAGCAAACAGACAAGCCTCATCACCACCTGTTCCAGCTCGAATCTCCATTTGAACATTCTTAGCATCTTCAGGATCTTTTGGAATAAGAGCTATTTTAATTTCTTCTTCTAGCTTAGGAAGCAACTCCTCATTAATAGCCAACTCTTCGCGGGCCATATCCTTCATTTCCGGATCACTTTCATTAGCTAAAATATCTTTAGCCTCTTTAATGCCGTTTAGACAAGAAATATATCTTTTACGGGCATCCATAATATCTCCAAGATCCTTATATTCTTTTGTCAACTTGACAAAACGATTCTGATCCGCAATCACTGCGGGGTCAGTAATCAAAGTTGAAACTTCTTCAAAACGGGATTCTAAGCCATCCAGTTTTTGCAATATATGATTTCTATCCATTCTTGAATCTCAACAAACTTCTTAATAATTGAAGGTACCGAACTCACTCTTAATGGTCAGACTTTTTGGGCCTTCTTCAATATGACCAACTACTTGTGCATCTATATTGAAACTCTTAGAAATTTCGATTATCTTATCTGCTATTTCCGGACGCACATAGATTTCCATGCGATGCCCCATATTAAACACTTGATACATTTCTTTCCAATCTGTACCTGAACATTCGTGAATAGCACGGAACAAGGGAGGAACGGGGAACATGTTATCCTTGACGACTTTACAATTGTCGTTTACAAAATGAAGCACTTTAGTTTGGGCACCACCTGTACAATGTACCATACCATGAACTTCTGAACGCATCTCGTCCAAAATACGTTTGATTACAGGAGCATATGTACGAGTAGGGGAGAGAACTAATTGACCAGCGTTCAGAGGCGAGCCGTCAACACCATCCGTAAGCTGATATTTACCGCTGTACACCAAGTCCTCAGGAACAGAATGGTCAAAACTTTCAGGGTATTTCTCTGCCAAATATTTTGCAAATACATCATGACGCGCTGATGTTAAGCCATTCGAACCCATACCACCATTATAGCGCTTCTCATAAGTTGCCTGACCTGTTGATGACAAACCGACGATCACATCGCCTGGGCAGATATTGGCGTTATCAATAACATCAGAACGTTTCATGCGGCATGTAACAGTAGAATCAACAATAATGGTTCTTACCAGATCGCCAACGTCAGCGGTTTCGCCACCAGTTGGATAAATGCCAATACCCATTTCGCGCAATTCTGCTAAAAGTTCATCTGTACCATTGATGATAGCCGAAATAACCTCTCCAGGAACAAGCATCTTATTGCGTCCGATTGTACTTGAAACAAGTATATTGTCAACGGCGCCAACACAAAGCAAGTCATCAGTATTCATTACAATAGCATCTTGTGCTATACCTTTCCATACTGAAAGATCACCAGTTTCTTTCCAATACATGTATGCGAGGCTCGATTTTGTGCCTGCGCCATCAGCATGCATGATATTACAAAACTCAGGGTCACCTCCTAAAATGTCGGGGATAATCTTACAGAATGCTTGTGGAAAAATGCCCTTGTCAATGTTCTTGATAGCGTTGTGTACATCTTCTTTGGCAGCACTAACGCCGCGCATCATATATCTATTGTCCATAATCATTAATTTAGAATTTTACCTGTGGAGCTTTTTCTGCACCAGTTTCAGCTTCGAATTTCTGCATTTTTTCAAAACCGAACAAACCAGAGAGAATTGAATTAGGGAAGCGGCGAATTTTCAAATTATATTGCTGTACTGCCGCATTGTATTTGTTTCGTGCCTCATTAATGCGATTTTCCGTACCCTCCAATTGAACTTGTAAATCGCGGAAATTCTCATTAGCTTTTAATTCGGGATAGTTTTCTTGAATTGCTATTAATCTACCTAATGCTGTTGATAGTTCTCCTTGTGCCGATTGGAATCGTTTCATCTTCTCGGGTGTTAAAGATTCGGCATCAAGATTGATGCTTGTTGCTTTGGAACGAGCCGAAACCACACCTTCAAGAGTTTCTTTCTCATGACCAGCATAACCTTTAACCGTCTCAACTAAATTCGGGATCAAGTCAGCTCGACGCTGATAGGTAGACTGCACATTGGCTAAAGCAGTTGTAGCTTCTTCCTCTACGCCAACCATTCCATTGTAAGCACTAATTGCCCATACAGCAATGAGAACAAGGACAACGATAACTCCGATAAGGGTTTTGTTGATTTTCATAAGCTTAATATTTAAAATTTATTGTTCAATTTCTTTATATCTATAATCAATGCAATATAATACTCTACCAACTTGACGTAGCTCCTCCACCTCCAGAACTTCCACCAGAAAAACCGCCCCCGGAGAATCCTCCACCAAAACCTCCAGAGTGTCTGCCACCACCGAAACCTCCGCCACCAACAACTACGACAGGTACTTTCGCAAATGGATTAGCCCGAAGCATACCACTTGTACCCCTTCCTGTATAGCGACGATACACATATTTTACAAGTATGAACCAAACACCCGCAAGCAGGAAATAAAGTACAAACACTCCGAAAGCCTCATCGGCCTCAGCCTCAAGTTTTTGACTGTATGAAGTTGGTAATTCTTTTCTTTTCAAGGTGTTGTAAATAGCCTGAGTAAGGTAGAGCATACCACTATCCGGTTGTTCACTTTTCATAAATGGTATAGCATAGTTCTGCTGTAATCTGGAACACTCTATATCTGTTAGATCGGCTTCAAGAGAGCGACCAGTATGGGTTCTCACCTTATTGTCTTCATATGCCAAAACGACTACGAGTCCGCGATCATCTTTGCCCACCTTGTATCGATCAAATATATCTTGTGCGAATCGGAACACATCCTGATTCTCAACCTTTCGAACTATTACCATAACGGACTCAATATGAAGCGAATCGTCCATTCTCTTAAGCATACTATTTAGTTGACGCTCTGTTTGGGGTGTCACTACGCTATCAGGATTTGACACATAGCGAGATCCGTCTGTAAGATGTGGCATCGGAATATTTTCAGCATTCCATGCTATTGCATCACCTTCTGTATATGAAGGAACTTTCGAAGCTGATGGAACAGGAGACAAATGGCTCACAGCTCCTAATGTATATGTACCTGCAGCCACATGACAAATTATCCCTAACAATATTGTAATCTTCCAAAAAAGTTTAAAATGCCGAGTAGTAGCTGACGTATTAGTTTGTGAGGTCAGCAATTTGTAACTATCACGTTCGAAGTCTTGTTTGTTTCTTAGATACAGACTTTCATAGTGCCTGCGTATTCTTTCTCGCCCGTTATTATCAAAAGGTCCTGTCAGTTTTTTTTCACTTCTATAATTACTTTCTAGCATGCGGATCACATCATTATAGTTGTTAGCTATCTTTCTGAGAGCTCTTCGCTCATTATGTCGCTGAGCCGTTAGTTGCTTGTTGAAAGTGTAATCGGCAAAAAGACCACCAATTGTTATTATTGCAAAAGTAGCACAGAAAAATTGGAAAAGGAACCTAACCGATTCTAGTGAACCGATACTTACGCCCAAATTCATAGCAGTACCACCACCGACAATAACACCAATAGCGGCTACCATAATTGTAGTTCCTGATATTTTAAAAGTGTGCTGCATTAATCTTTACTATTCCAGAACTCCCATGACGCAAATGCCTGCAAAAGAAGCATTTCGAGCCCATTTTTTGTCTGTGCTCCATATTGAGCCCCACGTTTCATGAAAAGAGTTTCATCAGGGTTATATATTAAATCATATAAAATAGTGTGTTCATCCATCGCTTCATAGGGCAGTTTAGGACATTCTTCCGTTTTAGGATACATACCCACAGGAGTACAGTTAACTATGATTTTGTATTCTTTTATAATGTCAGGAGTAATAGCTTCATATTGGATTGTACCTGGACGTTCATATCTGCTCACAAAAACAGTTTCAATACCTAATGATTTTAGACCGTAACTAATAGCTTTTGATGCGCCTCCAGTACCGAGAATAAGAGCTTTTTTATGACAATCTTCTAACATCGGCTCAATACTTTGGGTAAATCCTATAACATCCGAATTATACCCCTTTAAAAGAATTTTCTTGCCCTGATGTATCACTTTGACAACATTCACGGCCCCGATTGCTCTTGCTTCAGGACTTACATAATCAAGAAATTCCATAATCTTTTCCTTGTAAGGAATAGTGACATTCAATCCTTTAAGTTCCGGATTAGAACTTAAAATTTCCGGAAGATCGTCGATAGATGGAATTTCAAAGTTTACGTACTTTGCATTAATCCCTTCGTCAGCAAATCGTTGGTTGTGGTAACTGATAGAGAATGAATGTCCTAAAGGATAGCCTATAAGTCCGTATTTATCCATAACAATACATCTTTATTTTGTTGCGAAATAAATTGTGCAAATACCGAAAGTCAGCCGATAGAATGAAGTTTCACTGAATCCAGCCTTTTTAAGTATTTCCATCATTTGCTCGCCTTGAGGGAAAGCCTCGATGGTTTTTGTGAGATAAGAATAAGCGCTTTTGTCTTTAGAAATCACACGTCCATAAAATGGTAAGACTGAATGACTATAAATGTTGAAAAGTTGTTTCATGGGGAAACTTACAGGAGTAGTCAGTTCTGCGATACTAAGGTGTCCGCCTTTTTTGAGGACACGACACATCTCCGTAAGTCCCTGTTCTAAATTAGCGAAGTTTCGAATGCCAAAAGCAGCAGTCACCGCATCGAAGGATTCTGTAGGGTAGGATAGTGCCAAACAGTCTTCTTTTTCAAAACTTATGATATCCTGAAGGCCGAGCATTTTAACTTTTTCTCGTCCAACATTCATCATACCTTCACTAATATCTGCTCCAATAAGTTTTTGAGGATTTAGCGTTTTTGCTGCAAGGATAGCAAAATCGCCCGTACCTGTTGCAATATCTAATATCTTTTGAGGATGAAAAGGGGATAGCAGACGGATGGCTTTCTTTCTCCATCTTTTGTCAATATCCCACGATAAGCGATGATTTAGCTTATCATAAGTTGGAGCGATGTTATTGAACATCGCTTCAACCTGTTGGCCTTTTTCACCCTCATGGTAGGGCTTAATTGCTTCTTGCCTGTACATTAAATTATTTTCTATTCTTTAAGTACTCGCTGACATTCTTCTCAATACGAGCTGCTATGTCACCTTCTTCAGCAGCACGATCAAACTTTTCTCCTACTATATTTTCGTAGAGTTCTATGTAGCGCTCAGAAACACTTTCAGCATACTCGTCGGTTATTTCTGGCATCTTTTGACCAGGTTCATTCATAAAGTCGTGTTCAATGAGCCACTGACGAACGAACTCTTTTGAAAGTTGTTTCTGAGGTTCACCTTTAGCCAGTTTTTCTTCATAGCCTTCAGCGTAAAAATAGCGACTTGAATCTGGGGTATGAATCTCATCTATCAAATATACCTTTCCATCACGCTTTCCAAATTCATACTTGGTGTCAACAAGAATTAGACCGCGTTTAGCTGCAATTTCCTGACCACGAGCGAAAATTTTACGAGTGTAGTCTTCCATGATTGCGTAATCCTCAGCCGAAACAATTCCCTGAGCAATAATCTCTTCTTTTGAGATATTCATATCATGCCCTTCATCTGCCTTTGTTGTAGGTGTAATGATAGGTTCAGGGAAACGTTCGTTTTCACGCATTCCATCAGGCAGTTTCACACCACACAATTCTCTGCATCCATTTTTATATTCGCGCCACGCAGAACCTGTAAGAATACTACGAATAATCATTTCTACGCGGAATCCCTCACATTTCAAGCCTACCGTTACCATGGGGTCGGGGGTAGAAAGTTTCCAGTTTGGACAGATATCTGTTGTTGCATCCAAGAATTTTGCAGCAATCTGATTTAACACCTGTCCCTTAAAAGGAATACCCTTTGGAAGTACCACATCAAAAGCCGAGATACGGTCTGTGGCCACCATAACCATCAGGTCATCATTAATGTTGTACACGTCGCGTACCTTACCATGATACACGCTTTTCTGTCCCTCGAAGTTGAAGTCAGTCTTTGTTAATGCTTTCATTGTTTTTATATTCTTTATCGAATGTTTCGTATGCATTTACTATTCTTGTCACCAACTTATGGCGTACAATATCCGTTCTATCGAGTCTTACGACACCAATTCCTTCTGTTTGCCCCAATACATGAAGAGCTTCAATAAGTCCACTTTTTTGCGTACGAGGCAAATCTATTTGCGAGGTATCACCTGTAATCACCATTTTGGTATTCCATCCCATTCTCGTAAGGAACATACGCAACTGAGCAGGGGTCGTATTTTGAGCTTCATCTAGGATAACTACAGCATCACTTAAAGTTCGACCTCTCATAAAAGCTAAAGGGGCAATTTGAATAACATGTTTCTCCATCATATCCTGCAATTTTACCTGAGGGAGCATGTCTTCAAGTGCATCATAAAGAGGTTGTAAGTATGGATCAATCTTATCTTTCATATCGCCCGGCAAAAATCCTAATTTCTCACCAGCTTCAACTGCGGGGCGTGAAAGAATAATTTTCTTTGCAGTTTTGTCTTTTAATGATTTTACGGCTAAGGCTATTGAAAGATAAGTTTTACCGGTTCCTGCTGGGCCTACAGCAAACACCATATCATTTGTATTAAAAGAATCAATGAGTAGCTGCTGGTTTTCAGTTCGTGCTTTAATGGGCCTTCCTGCCATCGAGTAACAAACGACTCCATCCGGCACCTCATCTTTTGTGCGTTTTCCTTTAATAATATCTAGTATATCTTCCTCTTTTAAAGAATTAAATTTCAAAACGTGTTGACGCATCTTTTCTGTACTTTCTTCAAAGGCTGCCATTTGTTCCTCGTCGCCAAGTACGCGTATCACATTATCACGAGCAACTATCCGCAATTTTGGATATAATGCTTTTACCATTTGAAGATGAGAATTGCCTACACCGTAGAAAACCACGGGGTCGATATCTTCCAAAACTATATGCTTCTCTATCAAAATCGATATAAAAATTAAAATTTTGTGCAAAGTTACGATATTTCTTTGTAATTTTGCACATCAATTTAATAAAATGAAGCATAAAGACGTTAAAAATAAATATATCGAATGGTTCGGCATCATCGTTATCGTGTTGGCTTTGGGACGATGCGCTTATGATGGCGTGAATAGCACTTCATGCGAAACCATTCAGACAACAATTTTTAATAACCAAGAAGAAGTCGTTCTGACTGAAAACACTCACCATTTATTGGACAACGGCGAAAAGCCACATCGCATACTATCGGTATCCAGTTACAAAAATTCATTTCCAGATAGTAATTCTGTACAACTTGTGGCTGCTCAACAATGGGGGGTAACACCTGTTATTGATCGAGCAGATGCAGAACAGCGTAAAAATGAGTTGGTATATATTGGAGCTTCACCTTATTACCACGTAGATCCTCTTCATCAAAGCATTCCATATTTAGTACCACGCGCTGCTATTTTATTAGAAGACATTGGTCGAGCATTTTATGATAGTCTCTACGTAAAGGGGGTAAATCTTCATCGTTTTATAGTTACTAGTGTTTTACGTACACAGAATGATGTTAAGAAGCTACGAAGATTCAATGGTAATGCTACAGAGAATTCCTGTCATCTATATGGTACTACTCTTGATATCTGTTACAACCGATATATTGCAGTTCAAGATCCAGAAGGTGAAAAAAGAAGAACTGTACGAAATGATACACTAAAGTGGATACTGACTGAAGTACTTCGTGATAAACGCGAAGAAGGGCGTTGCTACATAAAATACGAAGTAAAACAGGGTTGTTATCATCTTACAGTACGTTAAACACATTTTTCATAGATAGTTATGAATTCAGAATTAATAAACAAATACTTTTCGAATCTTTCCGATACTCAACGTAGTCAGTTTGAAGCGCTTGACGCATTATATCATGAATGGAATGAGAAGATTAATGTAATTTCTCGAAAGGATATAGACAATCTTAATCTCCATCATATTCTACATTCGTTGGGTATAGCAAAAATGATTCATTTCCGTCCAGGTACTCGTGTTTTAGACTTTGGAACAGGTGGAGGATTCCCTGGTATTCCTTTGGCAATCTTATTCCCAGACTGTACCTTCAAGTTGATTGACGGAACAGGAAAGAAAATCCGTGTAGCTCAAGAAGTTATAAGTGCGATAGGACTAAAGAATTGCGAAGCTGTGCATCTTCGTGGTGAGGATGAAAAAGATCGTTATGATTTTATCGTAAGCCGTGCTGTTATGCCATTACCTGATTTAGTAAAAATCGTACGTAAAAATGTTTCGCACGATTCACATAATGCATTACCAAATGGCATACTTTGCCTAAAAGGAGGTGATTTAGATAATGAAACTGCTCCATTCCATCGCATCGTTCAAATTCAGCCTCTCACTCAGTGGTTTAAAGAAGAGTGGTTTAAAGAGAAACATTGTATATATTTACCTCTTTAAAAGTTTGTATTCAAAACCAACTATATGCTAAATATTAAGACTTTTGTCTGCAATATGTTGCAGGAAAATACTTATGTGGTAAATGATGAGTCTTTAGAGTGTATTATCATTGATTGTGGCGCCTACTATGATAACGAAAGACTTTCAATAGTTAATTACATAAATGATAATCATCTTAAACCTGTACATCTATTGTGTACTCATGGCCATTTAGATCATTGCTTTGGTAACGATTCCATTTATGATTCTTTCGGCCTTTTACCAGAAATTCATGCTGCCGATGAATTCTTGGCTTGTGATCTTACAGAGCAAGCTAACACTATGTTTGGCATGCCATACAATCGACCTACGCCACCACTGGGACGTTTTCTTGAAGACAATCAAATAGTTGAATTTGGCAATCATCAATTTCAAGTACTACACACACCAGGTCATACTCCAGGAGGCGTGTCGTTTTATTGTTCGGACGAAAAGGTTGTTTTTACAGGCGACACACTATTTAGGATGAGTGTAGGTCGAACAGACTTTGAACGAGGTTCATGGGAAGACCTTCTCAATAGCCTGCGAACAGTTATCTCATCACTTCCAGATGACACAATTGTATATAGCGGACATGGACCTCTAACCAACATAAAGCAAGAAAAAAACATGAACCCATATTTATTATAGTATAAACACATTTTTATTAACCATTAAATTAAAATGAATTTCAAATCGCTAATTTCCCTTTTATTCCTTGTAATGATTGCAATACAAGGAAATGCTCAAAATGTAATTATTGATGCTTCATTAAAAAACATTTTGGGTCCATCGCAAGAGTCTGCTATTACACCAGACAATGTACCTGACAGTTTAAAAGAATGGATGTTTGACAATTGTTCAACGAAAATCATTAATGGATCAAATTACTTAAATGTTCATGGATCAGGTTACGTCACAACCGCCCCTATTACTGATGTTAATGGAAATATTATAGTGTCAGCTATAGTCTATCCATCCGTTAATAATCAGAAGATAGACATATCTATAATAGGAGATGAAGAACTAGAATCAAAAAGTACTAATTTTAAGGATGCTAATAAGTGGCTTTCATTGTTTCCTCAATTGCTTAGAAATACAGCAAAAAATATGCGAATTAAATTTACTAGTAATTCTGATTTCACGATCGTAAATCTAATGGTCAAAGATATCGGTGACGGTATCTATTATGAATCGTTTAATCGTTTTGATGGTGGTGGAGGAAACGATGGAGATTTTACATGCAAAGGTATAGCCAATTTTAATCCTTCAAATTTCGACAATCCTACTACAATGGAAAGTTTATCATTAGTTCGATGGGCTTCCAGATGCCTTTATTTTGAGTCTAATGGTAAATATACAACGAACGAAGTACCACTGTCTGATACAAAAGACTTTATTTTGTCTTTTAGAACTGCTGGTCGAAATGATAAAAGTAAATTAAAAGTCACTTACAGTACAAGTGATTCAGGAACTAAGACTATTGACTTTACCGAGAGTCTGAAAAAAGAAGAGTGGAGTAATGTATCAATTGTATTGCCCAATTTTATTTGTGGAAAGAATCTTACATTTTCTGGTGATTATGTTTATCTTGATGATGTCTTAATATCAGAAACAAATGAAGTTTGTTTAAATGAAAAAGTAGATTTTACCGAACTATTAAATAACAAGGTGAACCATACAGTAAACGCATCACTAGCAAGAACGTTTAAAGCAAATATATGGAACACGTGTTGTCTGCCTTTCATCGTTACAGAAGAGAATCTACGCGAAGCAGCTAACGACCCCAATTTAATTATTGAAATTAGAGCACTTTCATCCATTATAGACGGAGTCTTCAAGTTTACCCCCGTCAGTTCAATTCCTGCTGGCATGCCTTTCATTCTTCAAGTTAATCATGATATTGTGAATCCTACATTTCGATTTGTTAGTCTTACTTGTTCTAAGCCTTTTCGTTTACTTTCAAAGGATAGAACATACGGATTCCAAGGTGTATTTAGTCCTACGGCTTTAAACACAGATGGCACACATGTGTTTATTGGTATAGATGGCAAATTGCACACGCCAACAGATAATAATGTTATGAATGGTATGCGTGCATATATGATTGTTCCTAAAAATGCTGATGCCCGTATGGTATTTATGGATGAAGAGGTGACTGACTTACAAGGTCATACTGAAGTACAGGCAAAAGTATTTTCAGAAACTTATAATATAATGGGACAAAGAATTGAAAAATTTAAAAAAGGCTTAAACATTAAAAATGGCAAAATAATTTTTGTTAGATAAAAAACTGATTATGATGATGAAAAAAATATATATAGAACCAGCTTTAACCCAGATAACGCTTACAAATGTTAATATCATTTGTGCTAGTTCATTTTCTCCCGATGGTACTGATGTAAAGAATGCAGATCCTACTCCCCAAGATGCTGACTTTGCTGCATCAAGAATAAATGTATGGGAAGATTAACAAACTTAAACTAAACGATACGTTTGGAGGCTGTAAACGCTTTGTTTGCAGCCTCCAAACGTATCGTTTGAAAGCTTCAATTGATTGGAAATTGACTATTGTTTTGGATTTACATAAAAAAATATTACCTTTGCAATCAGTATGATTACATTTCCTATAGCAAAGATTAACTTGGGGTTGAACGTTGTAGAACGACGTTCGGACGGCTATCACAATCTTGAAACTGTATTTTATCCTGTTCCTATTACGGATGCTCTTGAAGTACAGTTAATGGACGAACAATTTCCTTCAGATGTTGATTGTGATTTAAAAGTTACAAATATACAGGTTGAAGGTGATGAGCAAAAGAATCTTATAGTTAAAGCATATCAATTATTGAAGCGTGACTTTCCAAGTCAATTGAAGAGGGTACATGCTCACTTA
This sequence comes from Prevotella sp. E9-3, assembly GCF_022024015.1. Lineage (NCBI taxonomy): Bacteria > Pseudomonadati > Bacteroidota > Bacteroidia > Bacteroidales > Prevotellaceae > Prevotella > Prevotella sp. E9-3. The sequence continues at coordinate 1,807,097 of NZ_CP091786.1, read as the reverse complement.
TATAAAGCTATTCCTACGCAAGCAGGAATGGGGGGCGGATCAAGTGACTGTGCAGCAATGATCAAACTTTTAAATGAACAGTTTCAACTTCATCTAAGTAATGACCAGATGATTGGTTATGCTGCTCAACTTGGTGCAGACTGTCCTTTCTTCATTTTGAATCGTCCTGTATATGCTGAAGGGATAGGGGAGCGAATGCAAACAATTGACTTAAATCTTAATGGGTTGTACTTAGCTGTTGTCCGTCCAGACATTCCAGTTCCAACTAAAGAGGCATTCTCTCTTATCAAACCTGCAAAACCATCTATTTGTTGCAGGCAAATCGTTGAACAACCCGTAGAACAATGGCGTGATTTATTAGTCAATGATTTTGAAAAGAGTGTATTTGCTATCCATCCTCAAATCGGTGAAATCAAGGTACGTCTTTATGAATTAGGATCTGTTTACTCAGCAATGAGTGGTAGCGGCAGCTCAGTATTTGGATTATTTCGTAATCCTATCGAATTGGACTCACAGTTTGAAGGAATGTACACAAAGTGTGTTAGGTTGTAAAGTTGTATGGATTGAAGATTACTTGAAACAGCAATGTAATCAATAAATAAACGCAGGGCGTTACTTTAACTGAGTTTTTCAGCTAAGTAACGTCCTGTAATACTATTAGAACACTTGGCAACCTGTTCAGGTGTGCCGGCAACAACTAGTTGTCCGCCTTTGTCGCCTCCTTCCGGACCAAGATCAATTACCCAATCTCCCTGCTTAATGACATCCATATTATGTTCAATAATAATAATGGTATGCCCACGTTCAATTAATGCGTTGAACGAGGAAAGCAAACGCTTAATATCGTGGAAATGGAGTCCTGTTGTTGGTTCGTCAAAAATAAACAAAGTAGGTTCCTGCTTTTCCTGACCAATGAAATACGCCAACTTTACTCGTTGGTTTTCTCCCCCTGATAGACTTGAAGAGTTTTGGCCAAGTTTTATATAGCCAAGTCCAACATCCTGTAATGGTTTAAGACGATTAACTATTTTGGCTTGATTATGTTCTGAGAAGAATTCTATAGCCTCATTGATAGTCATATTCAGCACATCATCAATGTTCTTTCCTTCAAAGCGAACATCAAGAATATCATGTTTGAAACGATGACCATGACAAGATTCACATTCCAAAACGAGATCTGCCATAAATTGCATCTCAACAGTTATTGTACCAGCACCTTTACATTCATCACATCGACCACCGTCAGTATTAAACGAGAAATACTGAGCAGTAAAGCCCATCTGTTGAGCTAAAGGCTGTTCAGCAAACAGGTCTCGAATAGCATCATATGCTTTGACGTATGTTGCTGGATTGGAACGGGTAGATTTTCCTATTGGATTTTGGTCAACAAATTCGACATGACGAATAGCGTTAACATCCCCTGACAATCCTGAATATTCACCTGGGGCATCAAACACTTCTCCTAAATGACGCTTTAGGGCTGGGTAGAGTATTCCTTTAATAAGAGAAGACTTACCACTGCCACTTACACCAGTGATAATTGATATAACATTCAGAGGGATTTTCACATCAATCCCCTGTAAATTGTTCATTCGTGCACCTTCTATCTTGACAAACTGATTCCAAGGACGGCGAGAATGAGGAACCGGCAAATCATATTGATGAAGTAAATAGCGAACAGTATAGCTCTGAGGATACTTCTCAATATATTTTTCGTTTATATCTTTCGCATCACCTTCAAAAACAATTTTTCCACCTAATCGGCCTGCATCAGGTCCAACATCGATGAGATAATCTGCCGCACGCATAATATCCTCGTCGTGCTCTACAATTACAACAGTATTGCCTAATTTCTGGAGATCACGCAGAACGTGTATCAATCGATCTGTATCACGTTGATGAAGACCAATAGAAGGTTCGTCAAGAATATACAGCGAACCAACAAGACTACTGCCTAACGATGTACATAGATTGATTCTTTGACTCTCACCACCACTCAATGTGTTTGAAAGACGGTTAAGAGTGAGATAGCCGAGACCTACATTAAGAAGAAATTGGAGTCTGGATTTTATTTCAATTAATAAGCGTTTTGCAATATTTGCATCATGTTCGTTCAATTCAATATGATTAAACCATTCTGCCAATCTTACCACAGGCATCTGAACCAAATCTGTAATACTACGACCATCGATTTTTACATATTCAGCTTCTTTCTTAAGACGTGTTCCATGGCATTTTGGACAAATGGTTTTACCTCTATATCGACTTAACATTACACGATACTGAATCTTATACTGATTCTCTGTAACCATTTGAAAAAAGGAATCAATACAAGGCTTGTCATGAATGTCTTTATGATTGTCGCTCGGCAATCCGTGCCATAGATAATCTTTCTGCTTCTGTGATAAATTGTAATATGGCTCAAAGATTGGAAAATTATCTTTGGCTGCATGACGGCAGAACCAATTCTTCCATTCACTCATCTTGTCGCCATGCCAACATATAACACAACCATCATACACACTTAATGAAGTATTGGGAATCACCAAGTGTTCATCGATACCTATAACACTTCCAAATCCCTGACATTCAGGACAAGCTCCAACGGGAGAGTTGAAAGAGAATAGCTGGTCTGTTGGCTCCTCGAAAAGAATTCCATCAGCCTCAAAATGAGTCGAAAAATCATAAATGATATTCGATGGCAAGAACATAAGGCGCATCTCGCCTTGTCCTTCATAGAAAGCAGTCTCTGTGGAATCTACTAAACGAGAAATATTATCTTTTGAATCATCAACCGAAAGACGGTCTATAACCAAATAGAGCTCAATTGATTGGTTGTACTCTTGAAGCGTATTTTGATTTTCTGATTGATTTAAATAGTCTTCAATCTGAACAAATTCGTTGTTTATAAATATTCTGGAATATCCTTGAAGAATTTCTGCTTTCAGCTGTTGCTCTAGTGTGCGTCCATCTGGAACATGAATCGGTGCCAACACAACGAATTTAGTTCCTTTGGAAAACTCTAGCATTTTTTGCACGACATCCTCCGTAGAATGTTTCTTAACTTCCTCACCGCTGATAGGTGAAAAAGTATGTCCTATTCTTGCAAACAGCAAGCGGAGGTATTCATAAATTTCTGTTGATGTGCCAACTGTGCTCCGCGGATTTCTTGCTATAACTTTCTGTTCTATAGCAATAGCAGGTGGAATACCGCGAATGAAGTCGCACTCAGGCTTGTTCATTCTTCCAAGGAACTGGCGAGCATAACTTGAAAGACTTTCAACATAGCGGCGTTGGCCTTCAGCATATAAAGTATCGAAAGCAAGTGATGACTTTCCGCTACCAGATACACCTGCAATCACAACCAACTTATTACGAGGAATGCGCACGTCAACATTCTTTAAATTGTTAACGCGCGCACCTTTGATTTCAATACAGTCTTTTATCATTCAAAGTTTAGATACGTTTCAATACAAGCAGAAGATGATCCCAAACCATTTGTACAGAAGGAATATACAGTCTTTCTTCTGGAGTATGAACAAATCTCAATGTGGGGCCGAAACTTACCATATCAAGATTTGGATAGCGTTCAGAAAACAGTCCGCACTCCAAACCTGCATGAATGCCTCGAACTATAGGTTCTTTACCAAACAGTTCCTTATATGTATCTCGAACAATAGAGGTCAATTCACTTCCAGGACGCATCTTCCAAGCTGGATATCCATCACTTGACCATGCTTTTGCCCCAGCAAGTTCAAAAGTCGCAACAATAGTAGCACACATGTTGTCAAGATTCGACATCACGTTGCTACGCTGGGATGATAGAATATTTATTTCAGTTTCTTCTGTATGGACACTCGCAATATTTGATGAAGTCTCTACCATACCACCTAATGCTTCATCTTGACAAATTGCATAAATACCATTGTCAACAGCCTGAAGAGCGCGAACAAAGTTCATTGCAACGGTTTGTTCAATAACAGGTTCAGCGTCTGCAGATTCCATCAACCAAACCATTGATGTATCAGTTATATGGAACTCATCTTCAACTTGAGTGGCGAAAATATTCCAATCTGCCATTAAATTTTCTTTTATAGCTGAAGGAACACCGATAACAAAAGAACCATCACGCGGAATTGCATTATGAAGTTTTCCTGAATGGAATTGAGCTAAGCGAATACCCTCATATCTGTTCATCTCCTGATATAGGAATCGGCCTAGAATTTTTATAGCGTTAGCTCGTTTTTTGTTAATATCATCACCGGAATGACCACCAACAAGGCCCTTCAACTGGCCACGCATAAAAAATAGGGTAGGGGCATCCTCACGACTAAAAGTAAACTTTGCAGTAGTATTACGACCTCCAGCGCATGAAACGAAGATTTCACCTTCATCCTCAGAATCAAGGTTAATTAAATAATCTCCTGTCATAAATCCAGGTTTCATTCCTTCAGCACCACTCAAACCTGTCTCCTCGTCACGAGTAAAAACACATTCTATAGGACCATGCTCAATGTCATTAGAATCAAGAATTGCGAGTTCAATAGCGCAACCGATTCCATCATCAGCACCAAGAGTTGTTCCTTCTGCTGTCAGCCAATCGCCATCGATATAGGTTTTAATAGGGTCTTTGTCAAAATCAAATTCCACATCAACAAGCTTATCGCACACCATATCCATGTGGCTTTGGAGAATCACTTTTTTTCGGTTCTCCATTCCTTTTGTTGCGGGTTTACTAATTAAAACGTTACCGGTTTCATCAACTTTAGTTTGAAGACCACGACTTTCGCCCCAATTCTTCAGATATTCAATCATCTTTTCTTCATGCTTTGAAGGACGAGGAATCTCATTAATCTTTGAAAATTGTTCAAATACAACGGCAGGTTTTAAATCACTTTTATTCATTTTTCAGTATTAATTAATCCAAAAATATGCAATCTTTCAGCAATATTGTTTAACTTTGCACCGCAAAATTAATAAATAATGACGGAATTAATTATATCTAGCACGTTAATAATTGCTATAACGCTATCTTTTTTATGCGTTAAAGTTATTCTTAAGAAGAATGGAAGTTTTGCCTCACAGCACATTCATGATTCTAAGGCAATGCGAGAACGCGGTATTCACTGTGTAATGGATCAAGACCGTGAAATGAGACGGAAAAGTCCGTATGCAGTGAGCGAACATAATTAATTTCATACTGAGATTATAATGTTTATTTAATAATTGTTCATACATTTATGAAAAAGAGCTTTATTTATGTACTATCTATTGCTTTTGCCTTAGTTTCTTGCAATAAGCAGGCAGAAAAGATGGATTCAGAACCCGTAGTTAGTGAAAGTACTGAAAATCAAGGAGGAATTAAGATTGCCTATATTGAAGTAGATTCACTGATGACTCAATTCGAGTTTGCCAAAGAAAGAAGCAAAGAACTTGAAAAAAAGAGTTTAAATGCTCGTAATACTTTAAATCAGAAAGGAAACCAATTACAGGCTGCAGCCAACAATTTCCAGCAAAAGTTGCAGAACAATAGTTTTACGAGTCGCGAACAGGCAGAAGGTGTTCAAGCAGCTCTTCAACGCCAGCAAAGTGACCTCGCAACACTTCAAGCTCGTTTAGAAAATGAATTAGCTTCTGAACAACAGAAATTTTTGCAGGCCCTGCAAGACAGTTTAGATAATTTCTTGGCTATTTATAATAAGGACAAAAAGTATGACATGATCATAAATAAAAGCGCAATTCTATATTCTGACAAGAAATATGACATTACTCAAGAAGTAATCAATGGCTTAAATAAAAGGTATAAAAAGCAAGCAAATAAAGAAAATAAATAAAGAAGGGAAAATCTTTATTATAGATATTAATTCAAGTGAAATAAACCCCAGAAGTTTTCTTTCAAACTTCTGGGGTTCTTGTAAGTTTTTATAAAGTCCTGCTAAAACTATAATAATAAATCCCATTTAACATTAGAATCGGCATTATGATAAATAGGTTGTATATTATCTTCATAGATAACCTATTCGGAATTAAATAAATCATTTGTTCAGAAATAAAAAGAATGGCTCTAACCCAATTTGTTAGAGCCATTCTTAAAAGAATAAAATAATTAATTTATTCTGCAAGCAATTTTTTTACTTGCTCATAAACATTCTGTCCGGTATATCCAAGTTTTTCATCAAGCACTTTGTATGGTGCTGAGAATCCAAAACTATTTAATCCCCAAACAAAGCCATCGGCACCCACAAGACCTTCTAATGTAACTGAAAGTCCAGCTGTTAAACCAAACTTCTTTTTGCCAGCTGGAAGGATGTTCTGCTGATAATCTTTTGATTGTTTACGGAAAAGTCCTTCCGAAGGAACACTAACAATACGAACTTTTACGCCGTCCTCACGGAGTAACTTTGCACCTGCTTCAAGTGTAGATACTTCTGAACCGCTAGCCAACATTATTACATCGTAATTTTCATCACTTCCGGCAACGACATAAGCACCTTTAGTTGCCTGGTTGTAATCATTACCTTCAGGTAACATATCAATATTTTGACGTGAGAGAATCAAAGCTGTTGGAGTTTTGGTATTTTCCATTGCCATACGCCAACAAACAGTTGTTTCTTCAGCATCTGCTGGACGTACTACAAGTACGGAATTGTTGCCGTGATGGTTTTGTAGTTTTTCCATTAATCGGATTTGTGCTTCCTGTTCAACGGGTTCATGTGTAGGACCATCTTCTCCAACTCTAAAAGCATCATGGGTCCAGATAAATTTCACAGGAAGTTCCATTAAGGCAGCCATTCGTACAGCAGGTTTCATATAATCAGAGAATACAAAGAATGTACCGCAAGCAGGAATAACGCCACCATGCAATGCCATTCCTATGCAGCAACATGCCATTGTAAGTTCTGCAACACCAGCTTCAAAAAATGCGCCACTGAAGTCACCACGAACTAAATCATGTGTTTTCTTCAAGAAACCATCAGTTTTATCAGAGTTTGACAAGTCAGCAGATGCACAAATCATATTAGGAACTTGTTCAGCAAGTACTCCGAGAACAGTTGCAGATGCTCCTCGTGTTGCTGCACCAGCTTTTTGTTCTACCTTTGACCAGTCAATAACTGGGGCTTTACCGCTAAACCACTCTTCCATCTGTTTTGCCTGGACTGGATGGCCTTTTGCCCATTCTGCTTTTTCTGCGTAACGTTCAGCAACAATCTTTTTCAGCTCTTCACGACGTTTAGCATAGAGTTCTTTTACTTCTGGGAAAATTACGAATGGATTTTCAGGATCTCCACCTAAATTCTTAATAGTATTTACGTAAGCATCGCCACCAAGAGGTGCGCCATGTGTAGCACAATTGCTTTCGTATGATGATCCATCGGCCTTGCGTGCGCCTTTACCCATAACACAATGACCGATAATCAAAGTAGGACGTTCTTTTTCAGCTTGAGCTTTTTTAATGGCATCTCGAATCTGATCAACATCATTACCGTCAATTTTCAACACATACCATCCCCATGCCTCATATTTTTTAGCAGTATCCTCGACGGTTACTACTTCTGTGCGTGTAGACAACTGGATATCGTTAGCATCGTAGAACATAATAAGATTGTCCAGTCCTAATGTACCTGCTATGCGACCAGCTCCCTGCGAAATTTCCTCTTGTACGCCACCATCAGAAATATAGGCATATATAGTCTGGTTCATAACATTTCCTAAACGTGCCTTCAGAAATTTGGCGGCAATAGCTGCACCAACGGCAAATGTATGTCCTTGTCCAAGAGGTCCAGAGGTATTTTCAATACCACGCTCAATTTCACGTTCTGGATGACCGGGCGTTACACTACCCCACTGACGCAATTGTTGCAGGTCTTCTAGAGTGAATTTGTCAATGAGCGCTAACTGAGAATAAAGCATTGGAGCCATATGACCAGGATCAAGAAAGAAACGGTCACGTCCTTCCCATGAAGGATTCTCTGGATCATACACAAGAAATTCGCTGTAGAGTGTGTTAATAAAATCAGCACCTCCCATAGCACCTCCGGGATGACCGGATTTAGCTTTTTCAACCATCGAAGCAGCCAAAATTCGAATATTGTCGGCTGCGCGATACATTACTTTGTTGTCGTTCATAATTTTGTAGTTATTTTGATAAATAGTGTTTACTTGTCGCTATTTATTGTTAACTGTTTAATTGTTTGTATTTAGTCTTGATACTCAGTAGGATCTTCAATACCTGCTTCTGCCAAAGCTTCACGTCGTTCTACACAAGTGCCACAACGACCACAATGAACTACCCCACCCTTGTAACAACTCCAAGTTTTGCTATAGTCAACCCCTAGTTCTTTTCCTTTACGGGCAATATCTGCTTTGGTTAAATTTGTGTAGGGAGAAAGAAGCGTTACGCCTACGTATGTTCCTGTTCTAGCTGCTTCCGAAAATGAATTAACAAATTCTTCACGACAGTCTGGATAAATAGTATGATCGCCACCATGATTGGCCATCATTACATGTTTTAATCCAGCTGATTCGGCTATTCCAACGGCAATACTCAACATAATTCCATTCCGAAACGGAACTACAGTAGATTTCATGTTCTCATCTTCATAATGACCTTCCGGAATAGCTTCTGGCCCTTCAAGAAGAGAACTTTTAAAGTACTTTGACATAAATTCAAGTGGAATGACGATGTGACGAATACCTAAATCCATGCAGTGTTGATGAGCAAATGGTATTTCACGAGCGTTGTGATTGCTTCCATAATCAAATGAAACAGCCAATGCTATACGTTCTTCAAATTCATATAGCATTGTTACAGAATCCATACCACCACTTAAAATAATGACAGAATCTTTCATTTTAAACTAAATGTAAAAATATTATTTCTCTGCAATGCATTCAATTTCGACTAATGCGCCTTTTGGAAGATCTCGAACAGAAAAAGCAGAGCGAGCAGGAAATGGAGCTTTGAACATTTCAGCATACACTTCATTCATTGCTGCAAAATCAGATATGTCAGCCAAAAGAACAGTTGTCTTTACCACGTTACTTAAACTCAAACCTTCTTGCTCTAATATTCTGCTTATGTTAAGCAAAGACTGACGGGTTTGTTCCTTAATTCCACCTTCTGGAAACTTACCTGTAGCTGGGTCGATTGGTAATTGACCACTACAAAAAATTAAATTACCTGTTTGTACGGCTTGGCTATAAGGTCCGATTGCTGCAGGAGCATTAGGTGATTCAATAGCTTTCATTATTAATATTTGATGCTTAAGTTAGAATTCAACCTTTTTTCTCTTTGAAAGAAGTTTACTTTGCAAAGGTACACAAAATAATTTAATTAGACGAGTTTTTGTCAAAAAAAGACTATTTTAATACATATATAATATATAGATAGATTTAATTTGGCACATCCTTTGCAGAGTTGGTATTATAATTAGATTAAAAGATTATAAGGCTATGACAAGTCAATTTTCACATAAAGTATCCGAAATACTTGCCTACAGTCGAGAGGAAGCAACACGATTGGCCAGTTTATCAGTTGGCCCTGAGCATCTGCTTTTGGGTATGATGCGTATGAAGGATGGTCCTGTTATTGATATCTTTCATCGTTTGCGTATTAACTTGCAATCAGTTAAGATACAACTTGAGGAAAAAGTTCGCAATGACCAATTAGGAGTTCCTATTAACACTAACGAGCTAGTACTCAACGAAAAGGCATCAAATATTTTAAAATTGGCAGTCCTTGAAGCACGTATTCAGCATATGACAAAGGTGGACGAGCAACACCTGTTGTTGGCTATATTACATGATCAGGCTGCAAATGGCGCTAAACAAATACTTGAATTTTATAATATGAATTACGATGATGTTCTGAGTCTAATGCACTCAACAAATAATGAACAACAAATATCGGTTCAAGATGGAATTTCACTGCCAGGCGACAACGAAGATGAGGATGAAGAATTTGAAACAGCTGGAGCTTCAAGTCAACGAAATTCTACTAATGGTAGTTCTACAACCACACAACAGAAAAAAGAATCTAAGACCCCTGTTTTGGATAATTTTTCTATAGATCTCACTTTAGCCGCAGTTGAAGGTAAGCTTGATCCTGTTGTTGGTCGTGAGCGAGAGATACAGCGTGTAGTAGAAATACTTGGAAGGCGCAAAAAGAACAATCCTATTCTTATTGGAGAACCCGGAGTCGGTAAAAGCGCAATTGTTGAAGGTCTTGCACAACTTATAGCTCAGCACAAGACTTCTCCAATGTTTTTCAATAAACGTTTAGTAAGTTTAGATATGACTGCCATAGTGGCAGGAACTAAATATCGAGGTCAATTTGAAGAACGTATCCGTGCCCTTTTAAAAGAGATTGAAAACGATCCGGATATTATTGTCTTTATTGATGAGATTCATACAATCATTGGAGCTGGATCTTCGCCAGGTTCTATGGATGCTGCAAATATCATGAAGCCAGCTCTTGCACGTGGAGCTATTCAGTGTATAGGTGCAACAACATTAGATGAGTACCGAAATTCTATTGAAAAAGATGGAGCTCTTGAACGAAGATTCCAAAAAGTAGTGGTTGAGCCAACAACCCGCGATGAAACGCTTCAGATTCTTCATAACATTAAAGACAGATACGAACGCCATCATCATGTTGAGTATAGTGATGATGCCATCATGGCATGCGTCAAACTGACAGAGCGATACATTACTGACCGTGCATTTCCTGATAAAGCAATTGATGCATTAGATGAAGCAGGCTCGCGAGTTCATCTGTCAACAGCCCATATTCCACCTGCAATAATTGACAAAGAGAAAGAATTGGCATCCGTCTTAGAAAAGAAGAGGCAAGCTGTACACAACCAGAATTTCGAATTGGCTGCCAGCTACAGAGATCGTCAAACTGAATTAGAAGCTAATTTAGTTATGATGCGTAACGATTGGAGCAATGGTTCCATGGATGACAAACAAACTGTTGATGCTGAGACTATTGCAAACGTCGTATCTATGATGACAGGTGTACCCGTACAGAAAATGGCTGATGAAGAAGGAATTCGCCTAAAAGGTATGGCAAAAGAACTAAAAAACGCTGTTATTGCTCAGGATTCGGCTATTGACAAAATGGTTAAGGCGATTCAGCGCAACAGAGTTGGCTTAAAAGATCCAAACCATCCTATTGGGGTATTCATGTTTCTTGGACCTACTGGCGTTGGTAAAACATACTTGGCAAAAAAGATGGCTGAATTCATGTTTGGCTCAACCGATTCGCTCATTCGTATTGACATGAGTGAATATACCGAGTCATTCAATGTTTCGCGACTTATTGGTGCACCTCCTGGCTATGTTGGTTATGAAGAAGGTGGACAACTCACAGAACGTGTTCGCCGCCATCCCTATTCAATAGTATTGCTTGATGAGATTGAAAAGGCCCATGGTAACGTATTTAATTTATTACTTCAAGTACTCGACGAAGGTCGATTGACTGATGGAAATGGGCGTTTCGTTGATTTCCGCAACACTGTTATTATTATGACTTCTAATGCGGGTACCAAACAATTGAAAGAATTTGGACGAGGCGTTGGCTTTAATGCTTCTAATATAGGCATTAATATGAATGACAAAGACAAAGAGCATGCTCGAAGCATAGTTCAAAAAGCTCTTTCAAAGCAGTTCTCGCCAGAGTTCTTAAACCGTTTGGATGAGATAATCACTTTCGACCAACTAGACTTAAATGCTATCAAACAGATTGTAGATATTGAATTAAGCAATCTTTGGCATAGAATTGACGAAATGGGATATAAAGTTGAGCTAAGTGATGAAGCGAAACAATTTGTAGCAGAAAGAGGCTATGATGTACAGTTTGGAGCACGTCCATTGAAAAGAGCTATCCAGAATTATATTGAGGACGGAATAGCTGAACTCATAGTCAATGAGAATATTCCACTTGGTTCTACAATAAGTATAAAGAAAATTGAAGGTAAGGATGAGTTGAGCTATACAATTGTATAGTTCAATTCATTCAATTATATAACTTTATTTGGTCGTTTAAATATATTTTCATAATTTTGCATTTTGAAATATATAAAGATGCAAATAGAACATCTGCGACAACGACTGAAGAGCAGTCCACGAATTAAGAGACTGATTGAACTGCTCATTATGAACCAGACAGCCACGCGACCACGATGGTACATTCGGTTGTTGGCTCCAATATATCAGTATCGTGGAAAAGGTTGTATTATTCATAATTCTGTTAGAATGGATACTCCACCCTATCGCCGTTTCCACTTGGGAAAAAAGAGTGTTATTGAATCTTTTTCTTGTATAAACAATGCCGTTGGCGATATTATTATAGGCGATAATACTCGTATAGGCTTACATAACACTATTATTGGTCCTGTTTCTATTGGAAATCATGTCAATTTGGCACAATGTGTTACAGTTACAGCTCTGAATCATAATTTTCAAAGTATAACTTTACGTATTGATGAGCAAGGGGTGAGTACTCGTCAGGTAGTAATAGGTGATGATGTTTGGATAGGCGCAAACTCTGTGATTCTGCCAGGTGTGACAATAGGTCAACATGTCGTAGTTGCTGCAGGTGCCGTAGTAACAAAAGATGTACCTGATGGAGTTTTAGTGGCAGGCGTCCCAGCGCGAATCATTAAGAATATCGGGACATACCAAACCTAACATTCCCTGGAAAACCAATCTAAAATACTTTTACAAATAATTAAATTTGAAAAACAATATATATATATGAAAAGACTACTTCTAACTTTACTTGTCTTTGGACCATTAACAACTTTGGCTCAATCCTATGATTTCGACCTCACTCAACCTCAACCTATCTATAATTCTTCAAATGGATACGGCTACGACTTGATACCTGATCGCTTGAATGGAAAAACTTTGTTATCCCCAAAAGATTTATTTGTGGGAGAAAGTTTTTATTATTCAGTTGGTGTTCCAGATGGAAATTATCGCGTAAGAATAGAGGTCGGAGGCCGTAAGAATGGTAATACGACCGTTAGAGCAGAAGGACGACGTCTGTTAATGGACAACATCATAACACCACGAAAAAAAGATATTCAAATTGTTGAGTTTACTGTAAACAAGCGTTCACCTCAGATTGATGAAAAGACATTTGTAAAAATCAAAGAACGGGAAAAAACATATTTAGCTTGGGACAACAAATTAACATTAGAGTTCAACGGCTCGAATCCCGCTATTAAAAGCATTCACATTGAACCTGTTGATGTTCCTACAATTTATTTATGTGGTAATTCAACTGTCGTAGATCAGAATGATGAGCCTTGGGCTTCTTGGGGACAGATGATTACACGCTGGTTCGGCCCAGAAATAGCTATATCCAACCATGCTGAAAGTGGACTTACTGCTCGCACTTTTATCGGTTCATTCCGTCTTGCTAAGATTCTCGCGACACTAAAAAAAGGCGATTATGTATTTGTAGAATTTGGACATAACGATGAAAAAGAACATCGTCCTGGTGATGGCGCTTGGTACCACTATCAGTACCAATTGAAGATATTCGTTGATGAGGTTAGAGCCAAAGGGGCTGAAATCGTGTTCTGTACGCCAACACAACGCCGAGCTTTCGACAAAGACAATGCAACTATCATGAATACTCATGGAGATTTTCCTGCTGTTATGAAACAAGTTGCTGAACGTGAAAATGTCCCCCTTATAGACCTCAACTCAATGACAAAGACGCTTTTTGAAACGATGGGTCCTGAAAATTCAAAACGTCTATTAGTTCACTATCCTGCAAATACATTCCCTAATCAGCCAAAAGCACTGGCAGACAACACCCATTTCAATACCTTTGGTGCATACGAAGTAGCAAAATGTGTTGTTATGGGCATTAAGAAGCTCAATCTCCCGATTGTAAATTATTTGCGACCTGATTGGCAAGATTTTGATCCATCAAAACCAGATAATTACAAAGAATTCAAATGGGCACCTTCACGAATGGTGGTAACGGTAAAGCCTGATGGAAACTAATTGATGAATTATGAGAAAATTATTATCCACAATCGCAATTACCGCTCTGTCATCTGTAATGTTTGCTCAGAGTTGGCCTACCCCAACACTAGAATCAAAGCCCGGTACGCGTTGGTGGTGGCTAGGATCTGCCGTCGATAAATCAAATTTGGAATGGAATCTCAAGGAGCTTTCTGCCCATGGAATAGGAGCGGTGGAAATAACACCCATATATGGTGTGCAGGGCAATGAAAAGAATAACATTGACTTTCTGTCTAACCAATGGATGGAGATGTTGCGCTTTACACAGGATCAAGGTAAGCGCAAAGGAATTGAAGTTGACATGGCTACAGGCACTGGATGGCCTTTTGGGGGACCATTTGTCCCATTAAAAGAATCCGCATGTAAAGTTCTACTTTTAGAAAAAACTATTGATAGCGATGGTGTGTGGAATACCATCAACGGATATAAGGGTGTTCATCCTGAAAGTAAAAATACTACTGTCGTAGATTTGTCATTATCCGAGAAAGACAAAAAAAACGCATTCCTCGACAAAGTAATACTATATAGTAATGGAAAAACTGTAGATGTCACTTCTAATGTTAAGGACGGAAAAATATTCAATCCTTTAAGTCTGACAAATTCGAATGAAGTTAAACTAATTGCAGTTTTTATAAAATATGGTGTAATGAGGGTAAAACGAGCAGCACCCGGAGGTGATGGACTTGTTATTGATCATTTCAACAAAAAAGCTGTCCGTAACTATCTTAAACACATAGAAGAGGCTTTCGAGCGTACAAACACGCCCTACCCTCACACATTTTTCAATGACTCTTATGAGGTTGCCGAAGCCACATGGACTCCCTTGATGTTTGAAGAGTTTGCGAAACGTCGAGGATATAAACTGGAAGATCATTTGCCCGAATTAATAGCTCAAAGTACGATTAATTCGAAGTCTTTGGATTCTAATACAATTTCAACAATCAAAACAATCGATAGTTCAAACAAAGTCTTAGCAGACTATCGTGAAACCTTAAGCGATTTGTTGTTGGAAAACTTCACTCAGCAGTGGACTGCATGGGCTCACAGTCATGGAGCAATCACACGTAATCAAGCGCATGGTTCTCCCGCTAATCTCATTGATTGTTATGCTGCTGTAGATATTCCTGAGATAGAAGGCTTTGGCCTCTCAAATTTTGGCATCAAAGGACTACGAGAAGACCCGGGGAATACTCGCAAGAACGACTCTGACTTCTCGATGCTGAAATATGCTCCATCTGCAGCACATGTTACAGGGAAACCATATACCAGTAGCGAAACTTTCACCTGGTTAACTGAACATTTCAGGACGTCTCTGTCTCAATTGAAGCCTGATATCGATTTGATGTTTTGTGCTGGTGTCAATCATATGTTTTTTCATGGCACCTGCTACTCGCCAAAAGACGTGGACTGGCCAGGATGGAAGTTTTATGCGTCAATTGACATGAGTCCAACAAACTCTATTTGGCGTGACGCTCCCTATTTTATGCAATACGTAGAACGCTGTCAAAGTTTTCTGCAATGGGGTCAACCAGACAATGACTTTCTGGTTCTTCTGCCAGTACGAGATATGTGGAAGAAAAATACAGGTAAACTGTTGATGCAATTCTCAATTCATGAAATGAGCAAGTTAGCACCAGAATTTATTGAAACCATTCTTGACATTGACAGAGCGGGGTTTGATTGTGACTATATTTCTGAAAGATTATTGCTTGGCGTTTCGTATGTAAATGGAATGTTGGTCACATCTGCTGGTACACGATATAAGGGATTAATAATACCTAATAAAGGAAAAATTGATGAACGAATAGCAAAGCACATAGAATCCCTTAAGATGCAAGGTGCTCACATTTTCTATAATACAGATAAAAATGAGTTACAAAAGGCTGCTCTTCCTGAACAGATACGTACTCAATGTGGAATGAAAACAATCCGTAGAAAGAACGACAATGGTTACCACTATTTCATTGCCAATCTTACTCCAAATGATGTAGAAGAGTCAATCACTCTTTCTGTACCTTTTAAAAATGCCATGTGGTTTAATCCTTTGAATGGGGAAATTAGTCAGGCTTCGTTTACCAATAACAAGGTTAATATAAACTTGCGAAGTGGTGAGTCGATGATACTCCAGACTTTCAGCGAAACGAAAGAGAATATCTGTCAATCTTTCATAGCAAACATTTCTCACACAGTAACCGAAACGAAAATTATAGAAGGGCCATGGACACTGTCTTTTATTGAAGAGTCACCCAAAGTGAACAAAACCTATCAGTTACCCAAGCTACAAACTTGGGAAGGTCTTGATGAGAAGACAAGCGTAACGATGGGAACAGGTATCTATACAACTCGATTCAAGATGTCGAAAAAAGACAATCCTTCAAGTTTATGGGCTATTGACTTAGGCGATGTTCGAGAAAGTGCTCGTGTATATATTAATGGACAATTTATTGGATGTGCCTGGTCCGTTCCATTTGTCCTAAACACCAAAGGTACACTTAAAGTGGGTGAAAACGAGCTGCGAATAGAAGTTACAAACTTACCAGCCAATCGTATCAGCCAATTGGACCGTGATGAAGTAAAATGGCGCAAAATGGAAGATATAAACGTGGTTGATATTAACTACAAAAAGACGCTGTACAACAAATGGACACCCACTTTAAGCGGTTTAGCAAGTGAAGTTAAACTTATAAAGTTAACAGAGTAACGTTTTTAACAAACATAGATAACATTTGAAAACGATTAAAAAACATAGAACATGTCAGATTCAACTGTCAAACAGACACAACATCACCATCATCACCATCATCATAAGATGGATGGAGCAAGTAAGTTTAAACGCGACAGCCTTCATGCAATAGAAATGCGTAAGCTTTATGAAAAATGGGGAAAGCGAATACTGATAGCCATCGCCATTATTATGGCAATATTAGTAGTTGCTGCCTACACCATAGGTTAGGCTTCCCATTTATAGATAAAAATCTTTAGTGAGTTGCTCGTACCAAGCGGAACGTTTGTTAGGAGCATCTTGTATGATTCCCTCACCAAAATCGAGAGAATCACATTGATGTTTCATAAATGCTAAAAGATAACGCTTCGGTTCTTTTTGGACAGTTGTTTTAATTGCCCACTGACGTGCTTTGAAAAAACCTTTCAGCATAGCCTCACTCTCTAACAATGATTTACTCTCGGTTGGAACAATCAATGAAAACTCTCCATTTTCATTGAGTAATCGCCATGAATTGTCAATGAGTTCTCGAAAACTTAGTGAAGATGTATGGCGAGCGATATTCCGTTTAGTAACCGGCGATTCCAGAGAATCTACGAAGTAAGGGGGATTTGTAATGATAGCGTCAAACATCCCTTCCATTTTTCTTACATCACAAAGCTTAATGTCAACAGAGTATGGAGAGGCTTTTACATTCTCTGATGCCTGAAGACAAGCATCTTTATCTATGTCTATACCTGTAATTAATGCATCAGGATAACGCTGAGCCATCATCAATGCAATAATACCAGTACCAGTGCCTATATCAAGAATAGTTCGCCCACCATGAGCCCACGCTCCTAAAAGTGTTGCATCGGTTCCCACTTTCATTCCGCAACGGTCTTGATAAATGGTAAACTTCTTAAATTGGAAATAATTGTTCGCCATAATTAAATTCGCCGCAAAGTTACTAATAATTCATAATTATTAGGTCAAGAATATAAGAATTTTCAAGCTGTCAATTATTTATTCGTATAATTTTTGTAATTTTGCAAACAATTATGAATTTTAGAATAGACATGAGCGAGAATCCAAGTAATAATAAAGCGTTCTCAATGATTGCCGATATCGATGGCGATTACAAAGATTTGTTAGAAGTTCCTACCCCCGACGAGCTCCCTATACTACCTGTACGAAATCTTGTACTTTTTCCAGGAGTAGTGTCTCCAATTCTGATTGGTCGCGAATCAAGTTTGTCATTAATCAAGAAAGCAGAAAAGAAAGGCATATTGATTGGTGTTGTATGTCAGCGTGATCCAGAAATAGAAGATCCCTCATTTGAAGATTTATATGAATATGGCGTTTTTGCCAAAGTAGTTAAACAATTATCGTTCCCCAACGGTAATGAGACTGTTATTGTGCAAAGTCTTGGACGCTTGCGTTTGCTTGATATAAAGAAACAAAAGCCACATCTGGTTGGCGTAGTAACTCCTACTCCAGAACTTCAACCCGACAAGCGTGACAAAGAATGGCATACTGCGGTTGAAGACCTTCGCAAACTGGCTGATGAATATGTGAATGCATCTGACGAGATTCCAAATGATGCCACCTTTGCTATCCACAATATCCATAACGAGGAGATGGCCCTCAATTTTGTATGTACAAATATGCCGTTCAGCATCAAGGAGAAAATGAGTCTTTTGAGTGCTGATTCAATGAAGGAACGTTTGTTTGGTGCAATGAAGGCATTGAATCGCGAGATTAATCTTCAAAACCTTCGTGCAGACATCCGTAACAAGACGCGTGAAGATATTGACGAGCAGCAGAAGAATTACTTCCTTCAGCAGCAGATTAAAAACATGCAGGCTGAAATGGGTAATGAATCTCCCGAGAAAGCTCAACTGAAAGAGAAGGCATTAAACAAGAAATGGTCAGAAGAAATAGGAAAGACATTCCTAAAAGAGTTGGACAAACTGGACAATCTTTCCCCCCAATCTCCCGACTTTAACATCCAGCTTAACTACCTTCAGACTTTCGTTTCATTGCCTTGGGGGGAATATACACAAGACGATTTAAATTTGTCTCGTGCCAAGAAGATTCTTGATCAAGAACATTATGGAATGGAAAAGGTCAAGGAGCGCATCCTTGAGTATATGGCAGTTCTTTCTCTTCGAGGAGACCTGAAAAGCCCTATTATCTGCCTATACGGTCCTCCAGGTGTGGGCAAAACCTCACTTGGAAAATCTATTGCTGAAGCAATGAAGCGCAAATATGTACGCGTTTCATTGGGAGGTCTTCATGATGAAGCTGAGATTCGCGGTCATCGCCGTACCTATATCGGTGCGATGCCCGGACGAATCATTAAAAGTATTCAGAAAGCAGGATCTTCAAACCCTGTGTTTATTCTTGACGAGATAGACAAAGTAACTCAGAATACTATCAATGGCGATCCTGCATCAGCATTGCTCGAAGTGCTTGATCCGGAGCAGAACAATGCATTCCATGATAATTTCCTGGATGTTGACTACGATCTGTCGAAGGTATTATTCATAGCAACTGCAAATAATCTCTCTTCTATTCCCCGTCCGCTATTAGACCGAATGGAAATTATTGAGGTAAGTGGTTATATTACAGAAGAGAAAATAGAAATTACTAAACGTCATCTGATTCCTCGTGAGTTAAAGAACACAGGCTTAGATACTATCAAACCCAAACCTACGTTCAATAAAGCCTCAATTGAAAAGATTATTGAACAATACACACGCGAGAGTGGTGTTCGTCAACTTGAGAAGCAAGTTAACAAAGCTCTTCGCAAGTTGGCATACAATCGTCAGATGGGGCTTGACGAGAATGGCGATATGAAAATTACGCCCGAACGTTTAGAGGGTCTTCTTGGCAAACCGCCTTTCTATCGTGATATCTATCAAGGCAATACATATGCAGGTGTTGTCACAGGTCTTGCTTGGACAAGTGTAGGTGGTGAAATTCTTTTCATTGAGACTTCACTTTCTAAGGGTAAAGGCTCAAAGTTGACTCTTACCGGAAATTTAGGTGATGTTATGAAGGAGAGTGCTGTGTTGGCTCTCGAATACGTAAAGGCACATGCCGAGGTACTTAATATTGACTATCGTATTTTTGACAACTGGAATATTCATATCCATGTTCCAGAAGGTGCAACGCCAAAGGATGGTCCTTCAGCAGGCATTACCATTGCCACCTCTATTGCATCGGCTCTTACTCAGCGCAAGGTGAGAAAGAACACAGCCATGACGGGTGAGATAACCCTACGCGGAAAAGTTCTGCCTGTGGGTGGAATCAAAGAGAAGATTCTTGCAGCTAAACGTGCAGGAATCACAGATATTGTAATGTGTCAAGAGAATGAGAAAGACATCTTGGAAATCCCGAGCATTTACCTAAAGGGAGTCAACTTCCATTATGTTGAGAATGTGCAGGATGTATGGAACTTTGCCCTGACAGACGAAATCGTGGATAATCCTCTCTCATTTGATATTCCTGAAGAAGAAAACAAGAAGTGTTGATTGTCCGTCCGATCTATAGGGCAAGAAATTTGATTAATTATGACGTTTGAAGTACAACATAGTGATAATGCGTCTGATGCACGTACAGGTATCATTACCACCGACCACGGACAAATAAAGACTCCTATTTTTATGCCTGTTGGTACCTGCGGCAGTGTGAAGGGTGTTCATTTTTCTGAACTACGAGATCAAGTGAATGCTCAGATTATTCTTGGAAACACCTATCATCTCTACCTCCGTCCAGGACTTGACACCTTAAGGAAAGCCGGTGGCCTGCATAAGTTCAACACTTGGGATCGTCCTATCCTGACTGATTCAGGTGGATTCCAAGTTTTTTCACTTACAGGCATCCGTAAACTTCGTGAGGAAGGATGTGAGTTCCGTAGTCATATCGATGGTTCAAAACACATCTTTACACCAGAGAATGTGATGGATACTGAACGCATTATCGGAGCTGACATTATGATGGCTTTTGACGAGTGTCCCCCTGGTCAGAGCGATTACGAATATGCCAAGAAGTCTCTCGGACTTACTCAACGTTGGTTAGAACGCTGCGTAAAGCGTTTCAATGAAACTGAACCTCTTTACGGCTACAACCAAACCCTCTTCCCTATCGTTCAAGGTTGCACATTTAAAGAGTTGCGACGTGATGCTGCTAAGCATGTAGTCGATATTTTGGGACAGTTGAAAGATGGAGGTGGTGCTTCGATTGGCGGACTTGCCGTTGGTGAGCCGACTGAAGTGATGTATGAAATGATTGAAGTAGTCAACGAGATTCTTCCAAAGGATCGTCCTCGTTACTTGATGGGTGTCGGTACACCGCAAAACATTCTTGAAGCTATTGAACGAGGCGTTGACATGTTCGACTGCGTGATGCCAACTCGCAACGGACGCAATGCGATGCTATTCACTTATAATGGTACGATGAACATGCGTAACAAGAAATGGGAGCAGGACTTCTCGCCAATCGATCCTGATGGATGCGAAATAGACCGCATACATTCAAAAGCCTACCTTCACCATCTATTCAAGGCTCAGGAACTGTTGGCTATGCAAATTGCTTCTATCCACAATCTTGCTTTCTATCTTAGGTTGGTTACCGATGCCCGCCATCATATTGAAGCAGGTGATTTTACCATTTGGAAACGTTCCGTTATTGAAAACTTAGGCAAAAGGATGTAATTTTAGTTGGTGTGAATAATGAGTTTGAATTGGATTAAAGATAATTTGAATAAATCGGTACTTGGTAAGCTGAGTCTCAGAAAGTTAATATCCGGGAAACTATGTGGGTCCAATCTGAACATACTTAATTGTATCAGCATCCTTGACTGGTATATTATCAAGAAGTTTATTGGAACCTATATATATGCCATAGCGCTCATTATTTCAATTTCCATCGTGTTTGACTTCAATGAACACATGACGAAGTTCGTTACGAACCATGCACCGTGGAAGGCGATTATTTTTGACTACTACGCAAACTTCGTTCCGTATTTCTCAAATCTTTTCTCGCCACTATTTGTCTTTATTGCTGTAATTTTCTTTACTTCTAAATTGGCTGGCAATTCCGAAATTATTGCCATGCTTGCCAGTGGTACCAGCTTCAATCGTTTGCTGAGGCCCTATATGATTTCGGCAGCTCTCATAGCGTTAGTCAATTTCTATTTAGGTGCCTACGTGATTCCACATGGAAATATCATACGTCAGAATTTCGAGGTGCTATACAAAAACAATCGTAAGAATACTACGGCACAGAACGTACAGCTTCAAGTTGCCCCTGGAGTTATAGCATACATTCAGACTTATGACGACATTCACAGACGAGGCTATGGCTTTTCTCTTGACAAGTTTGAGAAAAAGAAACTGGTGAGTCACATGACGGCCAATATCATTCAGTATGACACTATCTCAGATATGCGCTATCAATGGAAAGCTATAAACTATAAAATTCGTACCTTGAAAGGACTACGCGAACATATTGAAACAGGTTCTGAGATAGATACCACCATTGTGATGGAACCCATGGATCTTGTATTCTCCCGAGGGCAACAAGAGACCTTCACTTCACCTGAACTTCTGCGATATATCACAAAACAGAAAGACCGTGGTTCGTTGAATGTTGTACAATATGAAGTAGAATATCACAAGCGAATAGCGACCTCGTTTGCATCGTTTATACTTACAATCATCGGCGTATCACTATCTTCACGAAAAAGGAAGGGTGGCATGGGACTATACTTAGGTATCGGACTGGCCCTTTCATTCACCTACATTCTGCTCCAAACTATAAGTGCCACGTTTGCTATCAATGCTGGAACACCACCATTATTGGCAGCATGGGTACCTAATCTTATTTTTGCCGTCATTGCCTACTTCTGTTATAGGCAGTCACCTAATTAATATATAAGCATAGAGCTATATATCAGAACATAATAATAATGACATTCGAAGAAACATATTTAAACGACAACATTCTTGATGCACTCTACGACATGCATTTTGAGGATATGACACCTATACAGGAGAAATGTATTCCTGAAATTCTTGAAGGTGCCGACGTGCTGGGTATTGCACAAACAGGTACCGGCAAAACAGCCGCCTATCTTCTACCCATCCTCTCGATGCTTGATGATGGAGGCTTTCCCGACGATGCTATCAACTGTGTCATCATGTCACCAACCCGCGAGCTTGCCCAACAGATAGACAAGGCCATGCAGGGCTTCAGCTACTATATGGACAACATATCTTCTATTGCAGTATATGGAGGAAATGATGGAGGTCGATTTGATCAAGAAATAAAGAGTCTTCGTGGTGGAGCTCCTGTTGTGATTGCCACCCCAGGGCGTTTACTCAGCCATATGAAAGTAGGGAATCTGGACCTTTCACGCACATCATTCTTCGTATTGGACGAAGCCGACCGTATGCTCGACATGGGATTCTCTGACGATATCATGCAGATAAATAGTTTGCTGCCTTCCGACTGCCAGAAAATCATGTTTTCTGCAACAATGCCTACCAAGATTCGTGAACTGGCAGTTTCCCTACTCCATAATCCTGTTGAGGTAAAAATAGCAGTTAGCCGTCCTGCAGAAAAAATTCAGCAGTCAGCCTATGTATGCTACGACACTCAGAAACTGGGCATCGTTCATCATATATTTTTCAATCACGACAATAATGATGAGGCCTTAAAGCGTATCATTATATTCTGTGGCAAGAAAGACCGCGTGAAAGAAATTGCCCGTGAACTAAAGAAGATGAATATCAACTGTGCTCCAATGCACTCTGACCTCACTCAGGCCGAACGCGATGAAGTGATGTACCGTTTCAAGGCTGGCTTCATCGATGTACTTGTGGCTACCGACATTGTGGCACGCGGCATAGATATCGACGATATTCGTTTGGTTATCAACTATGATGTGCCTCACGATGCTGAAGACTATGTTCACCGTATTGGTCGTACGGCACGAGCCGACCGCGATGGTGCTGCCATCACTTTCGTCAACGAAAAGGACATCAGTAAATTCATGGAAATTGAACATTTCCTACAAAAGGACATTGAAAAGAATCCACTCCCCAACGATCTGGGCGAGGGACCAGCATACATAGGTCGAAGTGGCCGTAAAAACAACCATGCTCATGGTCGTCGCTCCAAAACTGGGCGAAACACTCATGGAGGCGGTATGCCAACCGGCAGACATCATCGTCATTCCAATACTACTGACAATAATAAACGAAATAAAAGAAACAACAATCAAAAGCAACTATGAAAAGAACAACGTTTTTACTTTTGCTAATTCTATGTGTTAGCAGTACCATTCTGCATGCTCAGGAGAAGAGTAAAATCCAGCAAAATGCTGAAGTTGCAGAAAAGAGTGGTCAAGTGGCCAATGCCCGTTCCAACTATATCCGGGCTTTTCAAGACTATGCCGCCAAAGGCAGTATTCAGCAGAGTGTAGAGTGTGGTGTAAAGGCCACAGCCTTATACTATAAAGAAAGTTTATACAAAGAGGCTTTCGAATTACTTCGTAATATAGATCAAACCATCTATTCAGTCAAACTTTCTGATAGTCAAAGGGCCTCACTTCGCTATCTTACTACCAAGGAACGCATGCAGATGTATATCAAACTGCGTAAGAATGCCAGCGCCCTTGACCAGCTTGAGACCATGGAGAAACAGGCAAAAGCAAGTGGCAGCGACGAATTGTACAATGACCTGCTTTACAACAAAGCCATCTATTACTACACCTTCGGACAGAATGCCCAAGGAAATGCCGTATTCAAGGAAATGGCATCCAAGTTGACTGCTCAGAAGGAGTACAACAAGGTTGACGAGGTGTATCAAACGCTCATTGCCAACGGCCGTAAAAGCAACAACGCCAACATGGTTGCTCAGTCATATAACAGCTACGTAGCTTGGAAAGATTCTGTTAACGAACTGAAGGTTGCTGACATTACCGCCCAGCTTAATCAAAAGATTAGTCAGCATGAGGAAACCATTGCTAGTAAGGATGACTCTCTGGCCTCACAAAAGGCAATCATTTTCGGACTTCTTCTGCTTGTCGGAATACTTGCTGCAGTCCTTGCCGTTGGTGCTATTGTCTTGGTACGTTACATTTTCCTTACATCAAAGCAGAAGGCAATCATTAAAAACATGAAGGCTAATAATGAGCTGAAAGTAAAGTTTATCAACAACATTTCAGCCCAACTGAATCCAACACTCCAAAAACTTAACACCGAACAGCCCGAGGTAAAGGCCCTACTCCACTTCACCAACCATATTGAGCAACTCTCACAACTTGAAAACTCTGTAGATGAAGTGGTAGAAACCGAAGAGCTAAATATTCAACCCTTCTGTGAAGAGCTGGCCGAGCAGATAAGAAAACAGCTAAAGCCAAATGTCCAGTTCACAGTGAATGTACCAAAGACCAATGTTAGGATAAATAGAGAGTATGTAACCCATATTCTTCAGCATCTGCTCAGCAATGCAGTTTACTTCACTCAAGAAGATGGTCATATCCGTCTTGAGTTTAAAAAGCGTGGTGCCCATTCACATCAATTTATTGTTCAAAACACTGGTATTGTAATTCCCGAAGAAAAACGGGAAGACATATTTAAGCCATTCCTCGAAATTAGGGATCTTACCGAAGGTGACGGTCTCGGCCTCCCCATTTGCAAGCAAATGGCACTGAAGATGAACGGCGATATTACTGTAGATCCAGAATTCACCAAGGGCACCCGTTTCATACTTAGTCTGCACGATTAACATTTGTATATATAATATAGAGAATGTGTCATTTCGAAGTGAACCCCGAAAGTATTTTTCTAACTTTCGGGGTTCATTTTAACTACTTGGTGTCTCGACGGTAATTGCAATAGAATAGTAGTTGCTACACAATAGAACGGTAGTTACAATGCAATAGAACGGTAGTTGCAATTCAAGAGAAAGGTAGTTGCAATCCAATAGAAAGGTAGTTGCAATCCAATAGAAAGGTAGTTGCAATCCAATAGAAAGGTAGTTGCAATCCAATAGAAAGGTAGTTGCAATCCAATAGAAAGGTAGTTGCAATCCAATAGAACGGTAGTTGAGAGTCTAAAGTAAACTATGTCAGGCTACAATAAAAGTAGTAAGACATAGTTTACTTTACACTCTCTATTTAGAGAAAAATACTTTGAACTAACAAGCCTTAAAACTCATGTCGAGTCCTTTGACAGAATGAGTCAGAGCACCAACAGAAATGAAATCAACACCCTGCTCTGCATAATCGCGAATAGTGTCGAAAGTGATACCGCCACTAGATTCTGTCTCGTAACGATGATTGATTATTTCTACTGCCTTCTTCGTGTCGGCAACAGAAAAGTTGTCAAGCATAATACGATCTACTCCACCATGCTCCAATACTTGATTGAGTTCGTCGAAAGAACGTACTTCGATCTCGATTTTCAAGTTGAGGCCCTTTTCAGCCAAGTATGCATGACAGCGGTCGATAGCATTTACAATGCCGCCAGCGAAGTCAACATGATTGTCCTTGAGAAGGATCATATCGAACAAACCAATGCGATGATTACAGCCACCACCTATTTTCACGGCCTGTTTCTCTAACATACGCATGCCTGGAGTGGTTTTACGAGTATCAAGTACTCGAGTATTTGTACCTTTAAGCCGTTCCACATAGCGGGCAGTCATTGTGGCAATTCCACTCATACGCTGCATGATGTTCAACATCAAACGCTCTGTTTGAAGTAGTGAACGTACGCGACCAGTTACAACCATCGCCACATCACCCTTTTTCACTTTTGAGCCATCGCCCATCAATACCTCAACTTTCATTTCTGGGTCAAAGCGATGGAACACCTCTTTAGCCACTTCGACACCTGCAAGAATGCCATCTTCCTTGATAAGAAGATGTGATTTTCCCATTGCATTTTCAGGGATGCAGCACAAGGTGGTATGGTCACCATCGCCTATATCTTCAGCGAACGAAAGATCTATTAGTCTGTCAACTAATTCTTCTACAGAAAGCATATTCTATTTTCTTTATAATTATTAATAAGTGCCTAATATCAGTAAAGAGATAACTCTCTTGTAAGACATTACTATTTCAGGAGATCATCGAGATAGATACCTAAGCCGATGCGAACACCGGGGCCACTATAGTTGCTATGATCTTTAAGACTTTGATTGTAATAGAACTCAGGCTCGATGGTTACTGTACGACTCAGGAAGTAAGCATATCCGACATGAATGCTGGGTACAAAGTCATCAACAGAACAATCATCTACCCCACGATGCATATAGTTGGCACCAGCACCCAGGTAAAGGCCGTTGGCTTCTACATAATAACGAACACCTGCTCCTAAAGAAAGAGTGTTAGGTTGGTACTTGCGATAATTATAGTCGAACTGCCCAAGCACCATCCAGTTGTTTTCAAACAGGTAGCCTGTCTTCAAGTTCAAATCACACTTCCACTTCTCAGCACCTGTATAGTTCAGGTCAAAGCCTGACAATGCAGCGTTAACATATAATTTACCCTGCTCAAACTGAGCAAAGCTGGCAGCTGAGAACAACAGTGCCATCAACATCGTGAATAGTTTCTTTTTCATATCTAATAAAATGAGGTATTATTACAAACAACGGTTTCTAATTAAGCTATTCCCCTATCTTCTGCTCTTTCTTTTGATGGTGATACCAAAGAGTAAACCAAATGATGGCCACAATGGTACAGATGCCCCCTAAGGTATAAGCCAACAGTTCTGGTAGATGGAATGCCTGTTTTGAAATAAAGAGGAAAGTGGTACACACAGAGGTCATGAACAGCGCTGGGATCAAGGTGATATAGAAAAACTTATGCTGGCGTACCAAATAGACAGTGAGGGTCCAAAGTGTAAAGACAGACAGTGCCTGATTGCTCCATCCAAAATACTGCCAAATGGTATTGAAGCCATCGGGATTTTCTATCTGCCATATAAGCATGGCGATGGAGCAAACGAACAATGGTATGCTCACCATCAGACGGTTTGGTATGGGACGCTGTTTGATGTGCAGCCACTCAGAAACAATAAGTCGGGCTGAACGAAATGCGGTGTCGCCACTAGTGATAGGAGCTGCAACAACGCCCAACATAGCGAGGATTCCTCCAAACGCTCCAAGCCAGTCGTTGCAAACGATATTAACTACAGCTGGTGCTGAAGTAGAAAAGCCCGTCTCAATATTCATCAAGTCATAACCAGGCGAGGGTTCACCATAAAAGAAATACATGGAAACTGTTGCCCAGATGAGAGCTACCATTCCTTCTGTAATCATGGCTCCATAGAAGATGGGACGTCCCAATTTTTCACTCTTCACGCAGCGTGCCATCAAAGGACTCTGAGTGGCGTGGAAACCGCTAATGGCTCCGCAGGCAATTGTGATAAACAGGCACGGAAACAGCTGGTCAGTCCACTTCTCGCTTGCATTAAAGCCCATATTCTCAAAATTTGTCCATAGTTCCGGTAATGAAGGCCATTTTAAAAACAGCACAATCATCAATGCGGCAGCCATGAATAGGAGTGAGAAAGCAAACAATGGATATACTTTTCCAATAATTTTGTCGATAGGCATCATGGTGGCAATAACATAGTAGCCAAAAATAATGATTACCCACATCATAAACGAACCACCAATATTGTGAAGAATCTCGGCAGGCGAATAGACAAATACAGTCCCCACCATAGTGAGCAAGAGGACGGTAAATACCAGCATTAACTTCTTTGCGCCCTTACCTAAATAAGTTCCTATGAGCTCGGGCAGGCCAGCACCGTCATGACGCATGGAAAGCATTCCTGAAAGATAGTCGTGTGTGGCACCGGCAAAAATACAACCAAACACAATCCATAAATAGGAAACAGGACCAAACTTAGCGCCCATAATGGCACCAAAGATAGGACCCGTTCCTGCAATGTTCAGGAACTGAATCATAAAAATTTTCCATGATGGAAGTACTATGAAGTCTAATCCATCAGCTTTTCTTACAGCGGGTGTTACCCTGTTGTCTGGTGCAAAAATACGTTCTATTATTCTACCATAGACAAAATAGCCTAAAATGAGTAAAATAAGACTTACAATAAAAGTGATCATAATCTTTCTCTGGTATATAAAGCTATATCACCTGCAAAAGTAATAAATTAATTGTAAAATAAAAACTCAATTGTCAAAAATATCGTATTTTCGGGATAAATTAGTTATTTTTGCACATAAAAATACAGCTAATGAAACGAATCATATCTTTGCTTTTAATTTGCCTTTGTATTTCAGGTATTTTCCAACGGATAGAGGCTCAGGAAATGGTGTGTCCAAAATACGAAATACGTGCCATGTGGCTTACTACTATTGGCGGTATTGACTGGCCACACTCCTACTCTCCTTCTTTACAGAAAGAGGAACTTTGCAGAACTCTTGACAAACTGAAAAGGGCCGGAATCAATACGGTTTTTCTTCAAACGCGCGTCCGAGGAACCACTATTTATCCTTCTACAATAGAACCTTGGGATGGGTGTATAACAGGCAGGCCAGGAAAAGCGCCAAATTATGACCCTCTGCAATTCGCTATCGACGAATGTCACCGTCGCGGAATGCAACTCCACGCATGGGTGGTTACAATTCCCATTGGAAAATGGAACAAATACGGGTGTGCTCAATTGCGAAAGACCCACCCTAAAATAGTGACTAAGATAGGCGATGAAGGATATATGAATCCGGAAAAGACAGAAACGGCCGATTATCTTGCCAATATATGTCGGGAAATTGTGAAGCGCTATGATGTGGATGGTGTTCACTTAGACTATATCCGCTATCCAGAGACTTGGAAACTACGCGTTAGTCGCCAAAAGGGACGTAGTAATATCACTACGATTGTCAGGAAAATCTATCATACCGTGAAGGCCATCAAACCATGGGTAATGGTATCGTGTTCCCCCATTGGAAAGCATGACGACTTACTCCGCTATTCTTCCCATGGATGGAATGCAAGGACTACCGTTTGCCAGGATGCACAAATGTGGTTGAAAGAAGGTGTGATGGACGCTCTCTTTCCTATGATGTATTTCAGAGACAACAACTTCTTTCCATTTGCCATCGACTGGAAGGAACATAGCTATCAACGCTTTGTAGTGCCTGGCTTAGGAATTTATTTTCTTGATCCGAAAGAAGGACGGTGGACAATAGACGTAGTAGAACGCCAACTGAATGTACTACGCCAAATTGGGCTCGGTCACTGCTTTTTCCGTTCTAAATTCTTCACTGACAATGTAAAAGGAATATACGAGCTGGGAAGCAGATTCGATGCTACCCCATCGCTAATTCCCCCCATGACATGGATGAGTAACAAGCGACCTTCACGTCCCCAGTCACTGACACTAAATGACGGAATACTAAAATGGGGCACAGAAAATAATGGTATGCGCGATACGTACCTATTATATAATGTATATGCCTCGAAAGAATACCCTGTTGACATCACCAAGGCCAGCAACTTAGTAGCTACACGTTTGATGAAAAATGAACTGCATGTTCAACCAGGGCTTTTCTATGCAGTTACTGCTCAAGATCGTTACGGACTGGAAAGTGACGCTCTTCAGATAGATGCGCCAGAGTTTCGTCAATCATCAGCATTCAGTCCGCTTAGCATTCAGATTACAACAGGTATCATTGACTTACCATCTAAAGGAGCAACCCTTGATGCCGACTACATAGTAATTGAAACCATCTTGGGGCAAACCTTGGAAATACGCCCCTATAGTGGAAAGACACTTAACATATCGTCTTTGCCTGATGGCATTTATCAACTACGCTCTTTAGGCAGAAAAGGAAGGAATCATCGCATTGGCTATTTTAGCCTGAAACATGAACGATAGATTTAAAACATGAACATCATACACCTAAATTCGCTAAACCACACAGAGGTGGCTTGCTATTCCAAGCTCACTGAAGCACAACTTCGACAAACAAATGGAGGACTATTCATTGCAGAGAGTCCAAAAGTAATTAATGTTGCTCTTAATGCAGGCTACCAACCCGTTTCACTGCTATGCGAAGAACGGCATATAGAGGGTGATGCGGCCTCTATCATAGAGCGTTGTCCTGATATACCTATATATACAGGAAGTCGTCCGTTGTTAGCCGAGCTTACCGGATACACTTTGACACGTGGAGTGCTGTGTGCTATGAAGCGACCAGAATTACCAACGGTGGCAGAAGTTTGTAAGAACGCTCGACGATTAGTGGTTATTCAAGGAGTTTGCGATACCACCAATATTGGGGCCATATTCCGTTCAGCCGCTGCATTAGGCATAGACGCAGTAATACTTACCAACGATTCCTGTGATCCGTTGAACCGCCGTTCCGTTCGTGTATCAATGGGAACGGTATTCTTAGTACCATGGACATGGACAGACACATCACTGAGCGAATTGAAAAAAGAAGGGTTTAGCACTGTTGCGATGGCGCTGTCCGACGACTCTATATCCCTTGACGACCCAAGATTAAAAGCAGAACCACGACTTGCAGTGATAATGGGGACAGAAGGCGACGGTCTCCCCCATGAAAGTATCACCCAGGCCGACTACGTAGTTCGCATCCCCATGGCTCACGATGTTGACTCACTAAATGTGGCTGCAGCTGCAGCAGTAGCATTTTGGGAACTAAGAAATTGATATATATCAAGCAAAGTGTCAAAAAGTAAGTTTTTAGGCAAAAAAAATGATAAAATGTTTGCTATTTTGAATTTTTGCTTTACCTTTGCAACAGAAATCAGACAAAAACCGCAAATTAGTTCAATTTTAAAAAGGAAAAAAGATTATGAATGCAGCAAAAGTTGTAGAAGATCTCAAGTTGAGATTTCCCAATGAGCCTGAGTACATTCAGGCAGTAAGCCAAGTTCTTCCTACTATCGAGGAAGAGTACAACAAGCATCCCGAGTTTGAAAAGTACAATCTGATTGAGCGTCTTTGTATTCCCGATCGTGTGATTGAATTCCGCGTTACATGGACTGACGACAAGGGCAACGTTCAGACAAACATGGGATATCGCATTCAGCACAATAACGCCATTGGCCCGTACAAAGGTGGTATCCGCTATCACAAGTCAGTAAATTTGGGTATCCTGAAATTCTTGGCTTTCGAGCAGACTTTCAAGAACTCACTGACAACCTTGCCTATGGGTGGTGCCAAAGGTGGTTCAGATTTCTCTCCTCGCGGAAAGAGCGATGCAGAAGTAATGCGTTTCTGCCAGGCTTTCATGAACGAGCTTTATCGTCACATTGGTCCTGATGAGGACGTTCCCGCTGGTGATATCGGTGTAGGTGGTCGTGAGGTTGGTTATATGTTCGGTCAGTACAAGAAGCTCACTCACCAGTTCCAGGGTGTACTCACCGGTAAAGGCATTCAGTTCGGTGGTTCTCTTATCCGTCCTGAGGCAACCGGTTATGGTACCGTTTACTTCCTGACATCAATGTTGGCTACACGCGGCATCGATCTGAAGGGCAAGAAGGTCCTGATTTCTGGTGCAGGAAACGTGGCACAGTATGCTGCAGAGAAGTGTTTGCAGTTGGGTGCTATCCCCATGACTATGTCAGACTCAGATGGTTATATCTATGATCCAGACGGCATCACACGTGAGAAACTTGACTTCATCATGGAACTGAAGAATGTTGAGCGTGGCCGTATCAAGGAGTATGTTGAGGAATATCCTACCGCAGTATATCATGAGGGTGAGCGTCCCTGGCATGAAAAGGCTGATATCGCCCTGCCCTGCGCTACCCAGAACGAAATCAATGGCGAGCAGGCTCAGGCTCTCGTAAACAATGGTGTGATTGCCGTTGCTGAGGGTGCAAACATGCCTTCACTCCCTGAAGCAATCAAGATTTTCCAGGATGCCAAGATTCTGTATGCTCCCGGTAAGGCTTCTAATGCAGGTGGTGTATCAGTATCTGGTCTTGAGATGTCTCAGAACTCTGAGCGTCTGAGCTGGACTGCTAAGGAAGTTGACGACTATCTGAAGCGCATCATGAACGACATTCATGAGAACTGCGTTAAGTACGGTACTCAGGCCGACGGTTACATCAACTACGTGAAGGGTGCAAATGTTGCCGGCTTCATGAAGGTTGCCAAGGCTATGATGGCTCAGGGTATTGTTTAAGAAATAAGCAATAAATAGTATAAGAGACTTAATAGCTTATACTATATAAAAAAAATAGGAGTTTATGTGAATCACATAGACTCCTATTTATTATTAATCAAAAACGAAGTGAAACGCCAGTTAGTTAGTACTACTTTATCTAACTCTAAGTGCCGCACCAACTTGAATTTGATAGTCCGGCTTTAAATGATTCATCTTATAGAGAGACTTCAAACGAATTCCATAATACTGTGATATAGAATACATTGACTCGCCTTCCTTAACGTAGTGCATTCGATTCTTGTATTCTTTAGGAGCATTGGATCGTTTCTTTTTCAGCCATACAATATCATTCTGTTCGAGAATATCATCCTTATCTCTTTCGTTGAAACGAGCGAGTCTGCGATAAGAAACACCTAATTCTTTTGCAATAGACTTGAAGGTATCACCGCGTCGGGCAATTACATAATAGTTCTTATTGAATTGCTTGATGGGATGAAGTGCAGCACCATACACACTATTGTCTTTGGTATGTTTGGCTAAAGTCTTATCGTATTTCTTTGCTGTATCATATTCATACAGCTTGTACAATTGAATAATTTCTATAAGCTTATTGGCGTACTGAGGATTCGTAGCATAACCGGCAGCTTTAAGCCCTCGAGCCCAACCTTTATAATCTCTCTTATTTAATTTGAACAGCGAAGCATAGCGCTGACTACTGGCAAGGAAACGTGAGTGATCATCGTACGATTCATAGGCAGACTTGTATGCCCGGAAGCATTCCCCCTTGCGATCATCATCATGATAGACTGTTCTTCCTGTCCACCCATGACACTTTATACCAAAATGATTATTGCCTTTTGTTGCCAATTCACTTCGGCCTGCGCCAGACTCAAACAGTCCCTGAGCCAAAGTGATTGAGGCAGGAATGTTCCAACGATGCATTTGCTCGATGGCTACATCTTTATACTGGTCAATATATGATTGGTACTGCTGGTTCCAACGTGCTTGGCCGTGAACAAGCAAAGAAAGTGTAAGTGCAACGGAAAGAAAGACTTTTCTCATTAATTTATTTATTTTTTCTTGCAAAAGTAGTGATTTCTAATGACATTTTACTATTTTTGCATCATAAATATCTAAGATTATGGAAGAACTAACTCTTAAATCTAAAATCATTGTATGCAAGAAAAATGAATTGGCTAAAGAAGAACAACAACTTGTTGATACCGCAATACGCCAAACAGATAGTTCATACGCCCCACATTCTCACTTTTGTGTAGGTGCGGCCTTATTGTTAGAAAATGGTACAATTGTTGAAGGATGCAACCAAGAGAATGCCGTATTTCCTGCAGGTATCTGTGCCGAGCGTTCAGCCATTTTCTCTGCAGGTGCACAATATCCAAACGAGCCGGTTGTTGCTATAGCCGTTGCAGCACGATCGCCTGAAGGAAAACTGACCGAAGATCCAGTATCTCCATGCGGTGTTTGCAGACAAGTGCTCGTTGAAACTGAAACGCGTTTCCAGCACCCAGTTAAAATATTACTCTACGGCCAAAAGCATATATTCGTTATTGAAGGAGTTTCAAAGTTACTTCCTCTAACTTTCAAAGAATTCTAATTATAAATGTCTGAAAATAGTATGAATTTACCCCAAACATGAGCTATTTTCCATACTATTTTCAGACATTTATAAGTAACTTAACCTCTTCTGAGTAAAGGTGTAATTCAGAATGTATATCCAAGGGTTAGTTGGAAATGATTCCGTTTATATGTCAAATTAACTTTATTAGCCTCGAAATAGTTATCTGGATTGTCAAGTGGCTCATAATAGAAAGGCTCAAAAGTTCCTTTCTGTACAGTATATAAATAGGTGGCAGACAAATTCCAATGTCCCATTTGATAACCAATACCGAACGACAATCTGTTAGTAGAATCCCAATTTGTGAAATCAGTAGTGGTACCTACAGAAGTTCCAGATGATTCTACAGAAGTATCTTTAAAGGCATTATTTTGATACATCGGAGATACATAATTATATCCCATACGGAAAGCCAATTCAGGAATTGGTCGATATTCAGCACCAACTTTCAAAGTAGATACACCTCGAAGAGTACGCTCTGTATGACGATTCATTGCTGCATCACTTGTTGAACCGCTATAATTGTAATCATCATAATCATCACCATAACGGGTATCAAGAGAAGAATAGTCAGCATATTCGTACCCAATTCCAAGAGCAAGATAATTATCAAAAGTATGACCTGCAGAAAGTCCGAACTTCCAAGGAGTGTTCAGTTTGAACTTATGGTCGAAATTCTCGCAAGGAACACGCTCACTTTCTGAACTAACGATAGAAGTGCTATTTCTTGTCGTCAAATCGTACCAGGTTGGTGTAGCTATTGAAACGCCAAAACGGAACGGAGACTCTTCTATTGGACGGAATATCACACCAAATTTCATATCAAATCCAGTACCTGTTATACTACGATCATCTTCCACCCTCAAGAAATAATTACCAAAGGTTTTATAATTCTCACGATACTCACCATAATGGCTATAATGAACATCTTTAAATCCTAAAGTAACGCCCCAATAGAACATGTCTTGAACATTACCACTTAAAGCGAAATCATATGATCCGATATAACCTTTCGTCGCACGATTCATAAGATAATCTGTAGCACCATAATACCCCATTGAAGATCCATCCCATACCAAATCAGTTTGTTCCATATAGGCCTGATCCAATTGATTGCACATATAAGATGGATTATAGCCAAAATCAGGAATATTTCCTGCCCCGGATTTCCATGGATAAAGAAGTCCTTCCATTTGCTTCTCATATGTTACGCGATTCTGAGATGTGTTGGGATCACCATTATCGTCAACAGGTAAGCGATCAGCAACAGACAATATATAGTTGAAGTCACGGCTCATATGATAATTAAAAGCAAAATTTACAAAGTCGGTAGAACTAATCTGGTTGGCCCATACGAAACCTATTTGATCAAAACTTATATGAGATGATTTTCCACCGCCCCAATTACTGGCATCTTGCTGACCTTTCATGCCTACACTAATATTAGCAGAAGATTTACGAAAGAGTCCCAATCCTGCAGGATTGCTCGATATCGTTGAAATATCTGCACCTAGTGCATCCATAGCTCCACCCATGCCAACATAGCGAGCTGTTCCATTCAAATCCTCAGTAGCAATTTTAGCATTCTCATAGGTTTCCTGAGCCATAATTGAATATGTAGCCATAGCCAAAATAGCAATATTTAATATCTTCTTCATAATCATATTGTTAGAGTTAAAAAACAATCAAAAAGACACTTATCTACGACGTCCGCCTCCACGGCTACCACCAACACTGCCACCAGAGCGGTTTCCACCACCTGAAAAAGAACCGGAAGAACGATTACCACCATACGAACCTGTAGATCCACTACTGTAAGAGCTCGATCGGTTTCCTGTAACAGAACTTGAAGATGAACGATTCCCTGAGTATGGAGAAGTGCTTGAGGAACTTGATCTTACAGGTGATGACAAGCGGCTACCTGCTGAACGATTTCCAGTAACATTGGAATTTCCGACATAAGAACGACCAGATGTACGACTTCTTGCTACATTACTATTTGACGGAGCAGAAATTCTACCATATCCGCCATTTGAATAGGTGCGTGAATGATAGACGCTGTTACGATGACGAACAGGAGTGTAATATCCGCCATAATAGCCTCCCCACCCCCATGAATAATAATGGTAAGGACGATAGTACCATGGATCATAATACCAACCAGCTCGCCAAGACCAATGTGGATACCATGGGTCATAATACCAGGGATCGTACCAAGAGTAATAAGATGAATAGTACCAGGGGGAATGCCATGTGTTGATAGCCCATTGGTCGTTGCGACCACGGTCATACCCCTCCCAATAAGCATCGGTAGGTGTGTATCCATCCCAACGAGCCATATTTCGTGTCAACTGAAAATCATTCTCGGTCGAAACAGACGTTGCAGAATCTGGATAGACACCTTCAACCGGTGTAAAAGTAATGACATCCTGCATAGTTGAATCACCAGCTATCACTTGATAGGAGCTTCCATTCATTTGTTTCCTTCCCATACGATTGTATTCGTCAACATTACGATTCGAACCAGAATAATATACCTGTCGAGGAAGAGTACTCGCAGAAGTTGACTTTTTCTTGGGAACATAGTACATATCATCTTGAGCCAAAGAAGAAAGCATTGTAGTTCCCATCATAACAAATAATAGAATATACCTTTTCATAAGCCTTTATTATCTATTAATTACAATAATCATAATGCAAAAATAAACCTTATTTCTATGCAAATTTACGGAAAAACCCTAAAGCATAGTAGGAATTTCCCTAAATTTTATAATTTTGCATTTATAATTAACAGAATCTATAAAATTTAATCAGTATAAGCATGAAATATTTTGAAGTTGAATTCATTATAAATGCTCCCAAAAGCATATTCAATGATTCTAGAGATATCCTATCGGCATTAGCTGGTGAAGTTGGCTTCGAAACTTTTGAAGAGACTTCATTAGGCCTTAAAGGATATGTTCAACAACAATTATTCAATAAAGATTCTTTAAACGAACAAATAGAATTATTTCCCTTCGAAGATGTTACAATAGAATACACAGTTCATGAAGCTGATGATAAAGATTGGAACGAACAATGGGAACAACAAGGATTTCAACCAATCATAATTGACGGTCTCCACCCCATCATTATTCATGATGGACGCCATCTTCCGGTATCCGATTCTTATAAAAGACTTTATCCAACACCAATTTTAATAGAGATTGATGCTCATCTGGCATTTGGAACAGGAACACATGAGACGACACGAATGATGGTTGCTAACCTTGAAGAATTAGACCTTTCTGGGTGTAGAGTACTTGATTGTGGTTGTGGAACTGGAATACTTAGTATTGCTTCACTTAAACTTGGTGCTAAAGAGTGTGTGGGATATGACATTGACGAATGGAGTACCGAAAATGCTCGTCATAATGCAGTAATCAATAGTGTTGACAGTCTCTATGAGATACATTTAGGCGATGTATCTGTACTAAAAAGAATAGACAAAAAATTCGATGTAGTGATGGCCAACATTAATCGTAATATTCTTCTTAAAGACATGAGCGAGTTTGCCAAGATGATGAATATTAATAGTAATTTATTACTTAGTGGATTTTATCAGCAGGATGTACCTCAACTTATTGAAACTGCAGAGTCATTGAATTTAAAGGTCGTAGGTAAACAAAATGACGGAGATTGGGCTTGTTTACATTTTGTAATGGAAGCATATTAATAAACGTAATGATTGAGGGATGACTTCACAGCCATCCCTCAATAACTTATAACTAAACAAATACTATATGAATTATTTATAACTTAGACTTTATTGCTATTTCAACACTATTGTTTTCTGGGTGCAAAAGTAACACATTATTTCGAACAACACAATACCTAAAAATTAGTGTTTAAAACAAACACAAAACATAAGGACTCATAAAATTGAATGAAAAACACATACAATAAAAGCCATGGAGCAATCAAAGATATACCACATACAGCAGATTGAATAAGATCTGTTAAAGATGCAAAAGCGTTTGTAGAAAACCCATAAATTGACGATGCCAAAGAAAGGCCAAAAATCAGTATTGGAACAAGTGCTCGGCTAAATGGTGAAGGAAACAATTTTCCTGTTGGAGATAGTAAAATAGCATGAGGCATGACGGTAAGCATTAGTATCAAAAACACATATATGGTC
This sequence comes from Prevotella sp. E9-3, assembly GCF_022024015.1. Lineage (NCBI taxonomy): Bacteria > Pseudomonadati > Bacteroidota > Bacteroidia > Bacteroidales > Prevotellaceae > Prevotella > Prevotella sp. E9-3. The sequence goes on along the minus strand of NZ_CP091786.1, from coordinate 1,768,346 downwards.
ATAGCAGCAGACACCAATCTCCAACCAAAGTGCGAACGGTAAACTTTAGCATTACTGACAATCCCTGAATGCTTCAACATCCCTATAGCTATACCAAGCAACAATAAATTAGCAAGAACTGGTGAATCTATTATATCAATGTACTGCCCTAAAAACCAACGAATTCCCTCACTGGATAATAGAGAGCGGATATTGTATGTCGTTAGAGCACTAAGAAGCCAAGACAATAAAACCAACACAAATTCTGCAATAGACAGCAAAATAACAACACGTGTAGTTAATTTCTTCATCACTTAATATATGTAATATGTGACTAATCTTCGTCTGGTTCAAGGTTATCAACATCAATGACCCGAAGTTGAAGCGCACGTACAACTAAGTGTGTAGCATTTACTCCAGAACTACCTTCAGGAAATAATTTTTGAACAAGTTCGTTCTGCCTCTTTTCAAGACTTTTTACTCCAAAAGGCATTCCACGCAATTGAGTTATTTGTTCTTTTGTATATCCAAGAGCTAAGTGGCGCAAGAAGCGTTCATCATATTCATCAATTTCATAATTAACTATTGACTCTTGCCTGGCCAATTGCCCATTTACGCTATTTTTGAATCTCTCAACTATTTTCCTAAGAATAGGCTCATTGAATACTAGTTGTTTTCCATCCATCACAGAACTCACATCGTGGCGAGTCAGTAGTTCTCCGGTTTTAAGAATGATACCATCAGCTCCTGCATCAAGCACATCAACCCATAATTTCTCATTTAATATCTCACCAGTAAATATGAGAATCTTAACTTGAGGATACAACTCCTTTGTTTGCCGACAAAGCTCAACTCCTACAGTCGTTGATCCTCCTAATCCTAAATCTAGCAGGACTAAATCTGGAATCTGTTGCTTAAGAAGACGCCAATAAGCCACTTCACAATCGGCTGTTCCAATAATATTAGCCTCAGGTATATCGTTACGAATAATACCTTCTGTACCTTTAAGTTCAAGAGGTACGTCTTCAACAATAATTACTTTGAAGTTTTGCATATTTGTTTAGGTAATATAATAATTATTCTTGTTCCATTATCCATCGTTTCTGCTGTGATGCCACAACCACGACAACCGGTAGCCTCACCATGCTCACGTACTATTTGACGGCAGATAATATATGGAATATTTTCAACTGTTGGCATAAAACTGACGGTCTTCACACCTATTAGTTCAACTCTGCATTCAACATATAGGTTATCTTTTGTTTCATACTTAACATTGAGCTGCTTTTGTGGAGACTGACGGCGTAAAATATCAAATAAATAATTCAATAAATTCTCATCGCCCAACACTCCGTTGTCTAAATGCTTAAGATGTAAGCGCATATTTCTAAGCTGGCTATCAGCTTGCTCACTGAGAATTCCATATAAGGCCCTATAATATTCTACCACTTCATAAACTGCATGAGAGTCACCAGTTTCAACCAATTGACGTATTCTACTTGGATAATACATCGTTTCATGCTTCAATGTAGAAAGGCAATTATCCAACACAAGATTGCTGACATGTAAGCGAGCATTTTCCAACTCAATACGACGAAGTTCATCATGCAATAACTCTAACTCGTTCTCTTGTTCTTGCTTATGGGCAGCTTTTCTTCCCATAGCCTGAATTGATTGAAAGACAATAGCGGCTAACAATGTTAATGCGATAATGACTAATAAAATGACAGCCACCATTCGATCCGTCTGAGATTGTTGCATCCTCCGGCAATAGTCATCAATAGTCCGGTCGGCTGAAAGTTCTTTAAACAGAAGCGTGTAAATGCGATTATTATATTGATAGAGAGCCCAATGATGTAAAGCCAATGCTGCAACAGCACTTTCATTACGCATAATGAGCAAGGTATTATAATTGACTTGAATATCGTGATGCAACCATCGGACTTCAGTAATTGGAGATGTCATAGAACCTAACAGCTGAAGTGTATCAGTATCACCCTGATTAAGACTACGATAGTAAGCGTTCATAGCCATACAACAAGAATCGGCAAATACTAAAGTTCGCTCATACTCACCATTAATGTTACAGTTATAAGATGAATCTGCAAAAATAGCTGCACGTTGCAGAAATAAATCGTCAGGGAATATATCAGAAGAATGGCTTTCCGCATTTATACCAATAGTAAACGTATTCAGCAATAAAAGAAGAATCAATCTGACGATTCCTTTAGGTAACCTAAAAAAGAAACGACTACCATGACCTTTGGTACTTTCTGCTGAAAGAGTGCATACGGAGAATAACTTACTTGTCTTACGATATTTTTCAATAATACCTCGACAGTTTAGCAGACCAAAACCATGGCCACCGGTAACTTTATGGTCGAAAACATGTGCCAATTCATTTTCGTCCATACCTTTACCAGTATCAGTAACTGAGATCTCTATATAATCATTAGTCTCTTCTGCATTAACTCGAACTTCCCCCCCCTCTGGAGTAAACTTTCTAGCATTATCAGCCAGTGTATTCAGCATAAAAAGAGTAAGAACCTTATCAGCTTTTACCTTTACGTTTGTACTTGCAACGTGTAATGTAATACCCTTCAGAGAAAAACTTCTACGTCCTTTATCAATTATATCAAATAATTCCTGAAGACTGAAAGTTTCAATATGCAGGCTCAATTTCCCCTGTTTCAACTGAATCCATTGAGTTAAAACATTATTCTGTTCATTGATAGTATCAGTCAATTCCTTTACATATTGATATTGTTCTGTACTATCACCAGAAATACGTTTTACCTCATGAAGCATTCGATCAATAAGTGGAGTAATACTATTAACCAATGATATTTTTGCACGTTGATCTAGATTCCTCCTTTCGCCTTCAAGATGTTTTTGTCGAGCAATAGCAAGTTTCTCCAGTAAATCCTCTCGTAGTTCACTCATTTCATCTAATTGATCTTTCCTTAATTGTGCTCGTCGGTAGAACACATAAAGCACACGAAAAGCAATAATGAGCAGTATCAAGGCTAATAATACAGACACTAGTAGAATATTAAGTTGGGCTATTGCCTTATCTAATTGACCTGCACGAGCTTCTAAAGAACGATCTTGACGCGTTTGCTCCTGAAGATCGAGGTATATATTACGGTTATAGTCACTATTTGGTTTATCATCTATTGCAGCATAAGCAACACTTAGCTGTTCACGAATACTTGCAACCAAATCTGGAGCTTGATAAATTGATGAATCCGAAAGTGCCAATTCTAAATTAGTCAGAGCTAGTTCATAGTTGCCACGAGCTCTATAACAGGTAGCTAACGTACGGTATGCGCCGGCTATCTGGTAAATATCACCATATTCGATAAATTGATCCAAAGCTTTACGTGCCAATGTTACAGACAAATCGTATAGATCTCCCTCATCCTCGTTTAGATAATCAAGCGTAGAACTACTTGTATCTATCAAGTGCATTAGGACGTGAAGATCTGCCAATTTTTCAGCTATACCTTCTAACGAATTAGCATAAAAGTAAGTATATTTATTCTTCTTGGATATCAACAAACAACGAAATAAATAGTCAAACTCTTGTTGATCCACATCACCTTCAGTAATCACGCCACCAGCCCCAACATTATATAAGAAATTCAACCATTGAGCAGTATCTCGTTCTAGTTCACTTCCAATTTTCTGAAGCTCTTCAATCGACTGTTGTTCCAATCCTATATAATAATAATAAGTAGAGGTAACAATGCATAATTCACTTTCTGCGTAAAGTAATCTTTCTTTCTGATAATCTGAAAGTGAAGAGCGTTCTTCATTAATGCGACTCAAGGCTTTCAATGCATGCTCTCGGTAATCGTAGAACTCACGATTATTGGAACAACGCTGACAAAGTCTCATCTGTTGGATATTAGCTATCAGAAGTTCTAACTGATTGTCAGTAATGAGAATAATTGAATCCAACTGCCGACGAGCTTTTTCATAATCCATTCGAGCAATACTAACGAAAGCTAAATTATTTAAGGCCTCTGACGTACCATCATGATAGTCCGAAGATGCATCATACGCCCTTCGAGCATAGTATTCAGTAGAATCAAGGTTACGGTAATGATAGGCATATGATAAAGAATTCAGCTTGTCCACCGCCTGCCTATCTGGCGACGAACAAGCTGAAAAGATACAAAATATTATAAATAGTTTAAGAACGAGCCTTAGCCACATAACCAAGTGCCTCCTTGCACTTGTCTGTCACATACTGCCAATTCCCCGCATTAACGATATCCGAAGGGAAAAGCTTAGATCCCATGCCTACACAAAAAACACCGGCTTTGAACCACTTTGTAAGATTATCCTCTTCAGGGGCAACTCCACCAGTTACCATAATTTTTGACCAAGGCATTGGAGCTTTTAAACCTTTGACCATATTCGGGCCAACGACATCGCCAGGAAATACTTTTGTTAAATCACACCCCAACTCTTGTGCTTTACCTATTTCACTTACAGTCATACAACCGGGGCAATATGGTACTAAACGACGATTACATACAGGTGCAATCTCAGGATTAAATAATGGTCCGACAACAAAATTGGCACCAAGTTGCAAATAAAGTGCAGCTGTTGGAGCATCCACCACACTACCTATACCTAAAGCCAATTCAGGACATTCCTTATCAGCCCACTTTACTAATTCGCCAAAAATCTCATGTGCAAAATCCCCACGATTAGTAAACTCAAAAGCACGTACTCCACCATCATAGCAAGCCTTTACTACATTTTTACAAATATTCAGGTCTTTATGATAGAAAACAGGTACCATGCCTGTGTCACCTATTTTATTCAATACGGCTATCTTATCAAACTTTGCCATAATTATAATTTAATTTCTCGTTTTAAATATAAGCGACAGTCAAATACTGCCACAAGTTCCCTTCCTTCTTCACCTAATTTATTCAATTTCTTTTCAGTGCCAACGATAGAAGAAAGAACTTTATATTCGAACTGTTTTATAAAAATTTAACGCTGTACGCGACCATTAGCACTACCACCTGCCAGTGCCTCGACCTCATCAGCAGAAACGAGGTTAAAATCACCATTAATAGTATGCTTCAAAGCAGATGCAGCAACTGCAAATTCAAGAGCTTCACCTTGAGTATGCTTCGTTAACAATCCATGGATAAGTCCACCAGAGAAAGAATCGCCACCGCCCACGCGGTCAATAATGGGATTAATCTCATAACGTTTTGACTGATAAAACTCTTTACCATCATATATTAGAGCTTTCCATCCATTGAACGTTGCGCTATAGCTTTCACGTAAAGTAGAAACCACATACTTGAAACCAAACTCATTCTTCATTTGCTTGAAGATTCCTTCATAACCAGATGCATCAGTTTGTCCTCCTTCTACATCTGCATCAGGTTTAAAGCCGAGACAAAGCTCAGCATCTTCTTCGTTGCCGATACAGACATCAACATATTTCATCAAAGGACGCATGATACTAATAGCTTTTTCACTAGTCCAAAGCTTTTTGCGGAAGTTCAAGTCTACACTAACAGTAACACCATGACGTTTTGCAGCCTCACATGCCAATCGTGTTAATTCAGCAGCCTTATCGCTTATAGCCGGTGTTATTCCACTCCAATGAAACCATTGTGCGCCTTCCATAATTTTATCAAAGTCAAAATCACTGGGATCTGCTTCAGCAATAGCACTATGAGCACGATCATAGATTACTTTTGAAGGACGCATTGAAGCTCCGGTTTCTGCATAATACAAACCAACACGTTCACCGCCACGGGTTATATAACGAATATCCACTCCATAACGGCGCATAGCATTTACAGCTATTTGACCAATCTCATGCTTAGGCAATTTTGTCACGAAAAAAGCTTCATGACCATAATTAGCCAACGAGATAGCAACATTTGCTTCGCCTCCACCAGGGATGATGCGAAAAGACTCACTCTGTACAAAACGGTCGTTGCCCTGAGGCGACAGGCGAAGCATCAGTTCGCCAAGTGTAACAATCTTTGCCATTTTTTTATTTGGGTTGTTTTCTATTTAGCGTTTTAAGTTTACTTTCTGTAAAAATAGTTTCATGTTTTGATTACAAAAATTTCAAATGCAAAGTTATTGTTTTTTTTCGAACCATGCAAGAATTGAATGTTTTTTTTACACATTCATGTTTGGTTGTATCGATTTCTTTTCGTAATTTTGCCGAAAAATAGGAGCAACAGACATGGCATCAGACAAAATTCGAATTAAAGATATAGCAGAACGTGCTGGAGTAAGTGTTGGAACCGTTGACAGAGTATTACACGAGCGTCCTAACGTATCTCCTGCAGCACGTGAAAAAGTAGAAAAAGCTCTCGCAGAAATGGACTATCAACCGAACATGTATGCTTCAGCTTTAGCCTACAACAAAAGCTATAACTTTCAACTACTCATTCCTATGCACGAAAATGAAGCCTATTGGGACGAGGTTGAAGAAGGTGCTCAAGCAGCGACTATAAGTAGGCGCGATTTTGGAATATCACTTCACATAAATTATTATGACCGTTTCAATCCAGCATCATTTACGAAAACTGCCCGCGAATGTTTTAAAGAACAACCAGATGGCGTTGTCATTGTACCATCTTCTTTAGAAGTCACAGGCATGTTTACGGAAAAATTGCACGAATTACAGATTCCTTTTATTTTGTTGGACTCATACATGCCAGACTTAAAACCCTTAGCCTTTTTTGGTCAAGACTCTTTCCAAAGTGGGTACTTTGCTGCTCGAATGATGATGCTTATAGCATCTAAAGAAAAAGAAATCATGCTCATGAAACTTCTCAAAGACGGGCAGGTGGGATCTAAACAGCAAATGAACCGTGAAACAGGTTTCCGTCACTACATGATGGACCACTTCCCAAATATTAAAATTATTGATATAGATTTACCTTGGGACCAACCCGAAGTCTATGATCAAGCGCTAGAATCTTTTTTTAAAAAACATCCACGTGTACACCATTGCATAACATTTAATTCTAAGGCACATATAGTAGGAGAATTTTTGCTGAGGAGCAATCGACGTGATGTTCAAATCATGGGATATGATATGGTACCTAAAAACGCAGAATGTGTACGTAGAGGAAGTATATCATTTCTTGTCGCCCAACATGCATTCATGCAAGGATACGCTTGTGTAGGTACCCTGTTTGATGCTATCGTAATGAAAAAAGAGGTGACTGCAGTCAACTATATGCCTATCGAACTCATTTCGCGTGAAAATATTGATTTCTATCGAAGGATGGGAATTGGATAAATATTTCATCTAAATCTTTGAACAATTACTATACTACATCAAAATCATGCAAGCTACCTTCTTAAAAATTAATCCATCAGACTCAGTAGTTGTAACACTTATTGATAAGAGCAAAGGAGAAACTATTGAGGTAGATGGAAAATTAATAAAATTAAACGAGAACATTCCTGCTGGTCACAAAATATTGATTCGCGATGTTACTAAAGGAGAAAACATTATTAAATACGGTTATCCTATTGGACATGCGATCAAAAACATGAAAGCTGGTGAATGGATTAACGAGAACAATCTTAGAACCAATCTTGATGGAACCCTTCAATACACCTACAATCCCATCAATGAGCATCTTAACATAAAAAAAGAAGAACGTACATTTAAGGGATATGTCCGCAAGAATGGTGAAGTTGGAATTAGGAATGAAATCTGGGTAGTTCCAACAGTCGGATGTATAAACGGAATAGCCGAGAAGATTGTTCAGAAGCTACGTGAAGAGACTCAATGCAATAATATTGATAACATTTATGCATGGCATCACAATTATGGTTGTTCTCAGCTTTCAGAAGATCACGAAAATACCCGAAAAATATTACGTAATATTGTATTACACCCTAATGCTGGCGCTGTACTTGTATTAGGCTTAGGTTGTGAGAATAACCAACCGAAGCAATTTATGGAGACATTAGGAGATTACGACAAGAACCGCATCCGACTACTTGTCACACAGGAAGTTGAAGGTAATGAAGTTGAAGCAGCTATGAAGATTCTTCGTGAACTTTACGGGATAGCAAGTAATGATAGACGGCAAGATGTTCCTGTAAGTAAGCTGCGTGTGGGATTGAAATGTGGAGGCAGCGATGGTTTTAGCGGCATAACGGCTAACCCTCTTGTCGGAGAATTCAGTGATTGGCTTGTTGCCCAGGGAGGTACAAGTGTGTTAACTGAAGTACCAGAGATGTTTGGAGCTGAGACAATTCTCATGAACCGATGTAAGACTCCTGAACTTTTCGAGGAAACAGTATCTCTCATAAATAATTTCAAGGATTATTTCCTCTCTCATGGTGAACCTGTTGGAGAGAATCCTTCACCTGGCAATAAAGCGGGAGGAATTTCAACGCTTGAAGACAAAGCCTTAGGTTGCACACAGAAATGTGGTCACGCTCCAGTCTGTGGAGTTCTTGAATATGGTGACAGATTAACAACTGACGGTCTCAACTTATTATCTGCTCCAGGTAACGATCTTGTGGCTGCAACAGCTTTAGCGTCATGCGGATGCCATATTATTCTTTTTACAACTGGCCGAGGTACACCTTTTGGAACATTTGTACCAACAATGAAAATAGCAACAAATCCGGTCCTTGCTCGTAGAAAACCTAATTGGGTGGATTTTTCTGCAGGTCAACTTATTGAAGGACATACTATGCAAGAATTAGTGCCAGAATTTATTGAAAAAGTATTGTCACTTGCCTCTGGTGAAGCAACTATGAATGAAACAAATGACTATAGAGAAATCGCTATTTTCAAGAACGGAGTTACATTATAGGTATTTGTAATATCAATCATCATTAAGTTTATCACGATATACTGCTACACTTTATTTCAAGGATTTGCAAAAGCGTTCGCCTTCTGCAAATCCTTCTTCATATAGCCGTTCTAACTTTTCTACATCACGACATATACGATCTACTTCCATTGGACGCTGAGGGCGTATAACAACAATTTCGCCCCAATCTTCCATCCTTTCAATCATTTCAAGTTGCGAATTATAGGCTTCAACATGATGACTTAACGCTACTCGTAATCGTGGATACTCACCATAACGAAATTTGGGAACCTTCAAATCAAATTCATTCGAACGAAAGCCACGATTTCGGGTAAGAACGACCACGTTTTCAGAATGGCCAGTCTCTATTGAGTGTTGGATAGGAATAGAATCTACGATTCCACCGTCCAACATTGGGATTCCATCAACATAAGTAACATGAGCTACATACGGTAAAGAACTAGAAGCTTTTATTATGGCCGTAAGACGAAGTGCATCCTTCTTCTCAGTAAGATATTCCGCCCTACCAGTAAGACAATTAGTTGCAACAACTTCAAATGTTGCAGGGTTTCGCCAATAAGTGTCATAATCGAAAGGAACTATCTCATTAGGAAAACGCTCATAAAGAATATTTGGATCGAAGATGGATCCTTGCATAAGCAAACTCTTCAATGAGATGTAGTCATACTTCTGCAACATATCAATATTTGAATAGCGAGCTCTTCTCGGCTGGCGACTTAAATACGAAAGTCCGTTACAGGCACCAGCTGAAACAGCAACAACATATGGGAAGTAACATTCATACTTCATCATAGCATCAAGTACACCACTAGTAAAGACACCACGCATACCACCTCCTTCAAGTACTAAACCTGTATTTTGCTTTATAATCATTATTTATAAACGTCAATTTATTATGTCTTTAATACTATAAGAGTATTTTTTTATAATATGAGTCCTTTAATAAAAAAGGGAAACCTTCACAGGCTTCCCTTTTAATAGTCCATTTGCATTATAAAAAAGTACACTGCAAGTGGACTTGCGGAAATCTTTTGTCTCACGACAATTTAATTTCCAAAATTAACCTTAATAATCTAATACCATGAAAAACACACGTGCAAAAGTACTAATATTTATAATACCAGCAAAGTGTTTTAGGTATTTTCTTTCTATTTTTAACCTTTATTATGCAAATCAAGACAGAAAATCGAGCCCTATTCTTGACAATGCTGATTGCGCTATACGCTTATACACAAGACCTAATTGAGAAAAGCGAATAACACTTTGCATAGCGGCTTTTTGAAGTGGTGGTTCAGAAGACATCAAAGCGACAAGAGCTTGATCTATAAACTCGTTAATATCACGTTCGTTAGGCTCGTATTTTCTCATAAACAAGCGAGAAATCACATGATAGCCACATACTTGAGTTAAGACGTCAGGAGACGACAGCCACTGATATGCTTTTATGGAAGCATAATCAAGATACTGATAAAGATTAAATGCAGCCTGTTCGGCTATTTCAAGCGTAGTTGTCTGCTCCATCCAAATATCAACTACCTCCGGAAGCATTTCTTTTGGCGGCATCAGCATCGTTGCCAAAATTTTACACTCACGGACATCTTCTTTCCACAACTCAATAGCCAGTGAATAATTCGGACCGATCTGACTGGCCATCTCACGCAATCGCGGAAGGGTTGCACCCCAATTTAATTTATATTGCAAACCTTTACTACGCATAGATGAGGCCATAACCCCATCCATAATCAGCCGAAACGAACGCTTAATTTCTTGTACTTCCTTGTGTATATCTTTATCCATTATTTCTCACATTTTAGTCAATGTGTCATTAACTTATATCAAAGTCCCATATTCGGAGCTATAACGCAGCATTTGCTGAGCAAGACTTTCACCATAGTAAGGAACGATATCGACTATTTCGCCCCTAGCGTCATATTGCGGTAGAAGCATCGGATTCAAGAAGCCTTTATATGGAGCTAAATTTAATTTTTCATAGCGATGCAAAACTTCATCATGTAGATCTGCATCAACTTTAACAGCATATTGTTCCACCAACTGACGAGCAGCCATAAAGTCGCCTTCACTTTTTATTCGTTGTACCTCAGCTAATAGTTTTGCAATCAACTCTCTCAATTGGCAATAATCACTTATCTCCAAATAAGTATTCCCTGCTTTCTTTACAAGTCTCATCGCAGTTCCATTTTCAAGACACCAATGAGCTATTAATGCCCGATTCAGCATATGGGCTTCTTCAATATTACAACCGCGTTCAATTCTAACTAACTGAGTGATTAAACCATTCATCATATAGGTGTAGTACTGAGCTTTGTAAGCTTCGGAATTCGGAACGAGTCCAAGCTCAACCATTTTCTGATCAGCTATATAGTATAATCCGAACAAATCTGCACGTGCTTCCTCTATTGTATTTCCATATGCTTTCAAAGCGTCAGGATCTACACCTTGAAGCAATTGACCACTACCATGCCCCAAACATTCATGTAGGTCGGTATGAAGATTGTCCAGCGTATCAGCATAATGCTCTATCATACTTAATGTATCGCTGTCAATCACAAACTCCTCGCGAAAGCCATTTCCTTTAGCGGCTTTAGTGTAAGCATCTGTGATATTAGAAATTGTAATACTCTTTGAGCCGTATTCAGCACGTATCCAGTCAGCATTAGGCAAATTTATGCCAATAGCCGTTGATGGATATTCATCTCCACCTAACATAGCTGCACAAATCACTTTTGCAGAAACGCCCTTAACAACCTTTTTACGGAAACGACTCTCAACTGGTGAATTATCTTCAAACCACTGGGCATTATCGCTAATGAGTTGAGTACGACGAGTAGCTTCCTCATCAACATATTCTACGAGTCCTTCCCAAGTACCCTTTAATCCTAAAGGATCACCATATACTTCAATGAAGCCATTGATAAAATCGACTTTTCCGTCTAAACACGACACCCATTTCTTACAATAGTCATTGAAATATTGTAAGTCACCTGTTTCATAGTAACTAACTAAACTAGAAATAATACTCTTTTGCTCATCAGAATTTGCATATTGCTTAGCATTATTCAACCAAAACACAATCTGAGAAAGCGCTTTTCCATAACGGCCTTTAATACTCCAAACATCTTCATACAAAGTTCCATCTTCCGATTTCACCAAGGTACTATTCAAACCGAAAGAAGGAGGCTCGGGCTCATTTATGTATGAACTTTTTTGTGTATTGTAAAAATCTTCAGCCTCTTGTTGAGTTACGCCTTCATAGAAGTGACATGCTGATGTTTTAACCAAATCTTCTCCATCCGTTTTATTTACCCGTTTGGACAGATAATCTTTATCAAAAATCACAGGAATCAGCTCTTCAAGTAAAGCTTTAACAGTTTGTTTGTCTGACAAAGGAAGTCTTTTAGGATCAACGCAATACAAACATTTACTAAAGTAACCCTTTGAAAACCCTGGAACGAATTTCAAGCTTCCATAATGATGATAAATACCATTAGAAAACCATAATCGTTTCAAGTAAATTTCCAGCTGTCTGAACTCCTCAGTATCATGATCAATTGAAGCATCGGTATAGATAAGCTCGAGTACTTTACGAATGCGCAAATTATAGGCACCAAACTGATCAAATGTTATATCTCGCCCAAAAAGTGATGCCTTAGCTAGACAGTATATATACTTTTTCTCATCAATCGTAAGTTTCTCAAAACCATTAAGCCTATAGCGAAGCATTTGCAAATCAGCAAATCGCTCATCAACATATCTAAAATTATCAATTGTCATATCTTTAAATATTATATCTGATTTTCGTTATCCAAATAATGATTACGGTAGGCTTTTGGAGTCATACCTGTGTATTTTTGAAAGGCAGCATAAAAAGACTGACGATGAGCGAACCCTACCATATCACCGACATCTTCCAATTTCAAATCAAAATAACGTTGATCCGCAAGTATAGACTTTGCTTCCTCTACGCGATACTTATTAACAAATGACGAGTAATTCATATGAAACTGCACACGCACCACAGCCGAAATATAACGAACATTCGTCTGCAAATCTTCTGCCAATTTCCGAGCGTTATAATTAGGGTTCCTATATTTTCTTTTTACTGCAATTTGCCGCAAAATACCTTTTTTCAATTCGTCCATCATGCGCGGTCTCACCAAACGACGGTAAGACGACTCCCTACCCTCTTGAATATCTATTTTATCAACAGTCATTTAGTATTTTTATTGAATTACAATGCAAAGGTACTGAAAAACGGCAAAAAATCAGCAAAATAAGAACGATTATTCAAAAAAAAGTTTACGATTTAAAATGAATTTATGTACCTTTGCAGCTCAAAACGGACTTATATAATAATGTATATATAATGAAACCAACCGCTATCTTGCTTCTGCACTGCCCTGACCAACAGGGGATCATTTCGGAAGTGACAAAATTTATCACAGACAATAAGGGTAACATTGTCTATCTTGACCAGTATGTCGACAAACTCGACGGAATGTTTTTCATGCGTATCGAATGGGAACTGGAGGGTTTTCTTATTCCTCGCGAAAAGCTTTACGAGTATATTACAACGCTTTACGCGCAGCGCTACAAAATGAAATTCAGTCTATACTATAGCGACAAGCGTCCACGAATGGCCATATTTGTTAGTAAGATGAGTCATTGCCTTTATGACTTGCTGGCACGATGGAAAGCAGGCGAATTCGATGTTGACATACCATGTATTGTATCCAACCATGAAGACCTTCGCTATGTAGCCGAACAGTTTGGTATTCCTTATTATGTATGGAGTATTAAGAAAGACCATTCCAACAAAGCTGAAGTTGAGAGAGCTGAGATGGAGCTGTTAAAGAATGAAGATATTTCCTTTATTGTTTTAGCACGTTACATGCAGATTATCAGTGACGAGATGATTGCAGCCTACCCTCATCACATTATCAATATTCACCATTCTTTTCTTCCAGCCTTTATCGGTGCTAAGCCTTATCATCAAGCATGGGAAAGAGGCGTAAAGATTATTGGTGCTACCAGTCACTATGTTACAGCAGAGTTGGATGCAGGCCCAATAATAGAACAAGACGTCACTCGTATTACACATAAGGACACTCCTGAGAGCTTAGTACTCAAAGGAAAAGATTTGGAAAAGATTGTGCTTTCACATGCAGTGGCAAAGCATATTCAGCGCAAGATTCTTACTTACAAGAACAAAACGATTATCTTCAGCTAAGTATAGTTATGAACGTAGCTATTGTAAAATACAATGCCGGCAATATCTATTCTGTTGTCAATGCCCTCAGTCGATTGGGGATTGATCCAATACTAACAGATGATGCCGAAGCCCTACAGAAAGCAGACCGTGTATTATTTCCCGGTCAAGGTGAAGCACGTGGCGCTATGGAATATCTGAAGGCGCGCAAATTAGACGAAGTAATCTGTTCACTAAAGCAGCCTGTATTGGGAATCTGTGTAGGTCAACAGCTTCTTTGCAAGCATTCTGAGGAAGGAGATGTCGACTGTATAGGTATATTCAATGCTGAGGTGAAGCGATTCTGCCCCATTCGTCATGAAGATAAAGTTCCTTGCATGGGATGGAATCGACTATTTAACACTACGTCGCCATTAATGAAAGGTATAGAAGGTAATTATGTTTACTTCGTTCACAGTTATTATGTACCTCTTTGCGAAGAAACCATTGCCACAGCAGACTATATTCATCCTTATAGTGCTGCCTTACACAAAGACAATTTCTATGCTACTCAATTTCATCCAGAAAAGAGTGGTAGTGTGGGCGAACAGATTCTAAAGAACTTTCTTTCATTATGAAACAAATAGAACTTATACCCGCAATTGATATAATAGACGGTCAGTGTGTACGCCTAACCAAAGGCGACTATGATCAGAAGACCGTTTACAGGAACTCTCCCGCAGATGTAGCAAAGGAGTTTGAAGATTTAGGGTTCAAGCGCTTGCATGTAGTCGATTTGGATGGTGCCAAGTCAAAGCATATAGTAAACGATCGAGTATTATCCGAAATCACATCAAATACGAATCTCATTGTTGATTTTGGTGGTGGAATCAAAACTGAGGACGATTTGGCGAAAGCTTTTGGTGCCGGTGCTTCAATGGTAACGGTTGGATCTGTAGCGGTAACCTATCCTCATCTGCTTGAAGAATGGATAAATAAATATGGACCTGAGCGAATTATTTTAGGAGCTGATGTACGAAACGGGGTCATCAGTATCAACGGATGGAAAGAGGATTCTAACGAAGCCCTCCTACCCTTTCTTGAGAAATACATTTCGATGGGCGTTAAGAATGTGCTCTGCACAGAAATTTCGAAAGAC
This sequence comes from Prevotella sp. E9-3, assembly GCF_022024015.1. NCBI lineage: Bacteria > Pseudomonadati > Bacteroidota > Bacteroidia > Bacteroidales > Prevotellaceae > Prevotella > Prevotella sp. E9-3. The sequence goes on along the minus strand of NZ_CP091786.1, from coordinate 1,753,135 downwards.
GGAACCCTTAGCGGTCCGGCCATTCAGCTCTATACAGAAGTGATGCGAGCCTATCCCCAGTTGCACTTAATAGCCAGCGGTGGCGTAAGTTCTCAGGCAGATATAGAGTCACTCGATGCAGCAGGTATTCCTGCCGTAGTATTTGGAAAAGCCATTTATGAAGGACGAATTAATTTAAGCGAACTATGGCACTGGCACGACGCATAATTCCTTGTTTGGACGTTAAGAACGGAGAAACAGTAAAAGGTGTGAATTTTGTAGGCCTGCGTAGTGCAGGTGATCCCGTTGAACTTGGCAAAGCATATAGTAAGGCAGGGGCAGACGAATTGGTATTTTTAGATATCACAGCATCATTTGAAGGACGTAAAACATTTACTGATATGGTAACCCGCGTGGCAAAGGAAATCAATATCCCTTTCACCGTAGGTGGAGGTATCAACGAATTATCAGATGTTGAGCGTCTTTTATATGCAGGTGCAGACAAAGTAAGTGTAAACAGCGCAGCGATTCGTCATCCAGAACTAATAGAACAAATTTCAGAACGCTTTGGTAGTCAGGTATGTGTCTGCGCTATAGACGCTCGCTTCGATGAAGATGGCTGGCATTGCTATCTGAAAGGTGGGCGTGAGCGAACCGAACGTGGCCTATTCGAATGGGCACACGAGGCACAAGAACGAGGAGCAGGTGAGATTCTTTTTACAAGTATGGATCATGACGGCGTAAAGAACGGATATGCCAACGAGGCACTAGCCCAATTGGCCGACTCGCTTTCTATACCCATTATTGCCAGTGGCGGAGCCGGAAAAAAAGAGCATTTTCTTGATGCTTTTAAAATCGGTCATGCAGATGCAGCCCTTGCCGCCAGTGTTTTCCACTTTGGTGAGATTCCTATACCTGAACTGAAAATGTATCTTCGTAATGAAGGAGTTGACATTAGAGTTTAAAAACGTTTTAGCCAAACGCTCCGGTTGTTTCAATGAAATACTGAGAGTATTCTAATCAAATACTTAAAGTATTAATTGTAATGGCCAGAAGTTGTAGTATTCTTATTAAATAGCATATCATTCATTTACAAGTAACAGATAAAGAAAATGAACATAGATTTCAACAAATGCGGCGGTCTTGTCCCTGCCATTATCCAAGACGCAAATACTAAAAATGTACTCATGCTGGGATACATGAATGAAGAGGCCTTCCAAAAAACACTAGACACAAAAAAGGTGACTTTTTGGAGCCGTAGCCGTCAATGTCTGTGGACCAAGGGTGAAACGTCTGGCAATTTTCTTGATTTAGTGAGTATAAAGGTTGATTGCGATAATGACACGCTCCTTGTTAAAGCCATTCCTCACGGACCTACATGCCACACAGGAACCGATACGTGTTGGGGTGAAGATAATAACGACAATAATATCGCTTTTCTCTCAGAACTACAAGATTTTATCGAAAAGCGTCATGAACAAATGCCTGAGGGAAGCTACACTACTAAATTGTTCAAAGATGGTGTGAACAAGATGGCACAGAAAGTTGGTGAGGAAGCACTTGAGACCGTAATTGAAGCAACAAACGGCACCAAAGAGCACCTCGTTTACGAAGCCTCTGACATGCTCTACCATCTCATCGTACTACTCACCAGCAAAGGACTGCGCATTGAAGACCTTGCCGAAGAACTTCACCGACGTCACGATCCTTCATGGGATGCTCAACGTCGCAAAGCAAAGGCCGAAGGAACTATGGAATAAATAAAAAGAAGCAATATGTTAGTAGAATATAAGAATGCTACTATTTGTCAGCAAGACGGATCAACAGTTCTAAGAGATGTTAACTTCAAGGTCGATGAAGGTGAATTTGTCTATCTTATTGGCCGTGTTGGTTCAGGAAAATCATCTCTTCTCAAAACTATCTACTTTGAACTTGACGTTGATGAAGCGGACGAGGCCACAGTATTAGGTACGAACCTGAAAACGCTGAGGCGCAGAGATATTCCCACATTACGAAGACAGATGGGTATTGTGTTTCAAGACTTTCAGTTACTGGCCGACCGGACTGTATATAAGAACCTACGTTTTGTTCTTAGAGCTACGGGATGGAAAAAGAGTGAGGTTGATGACCGTATTGAAGAGGTACTGACCTTAGTTGACATGAAAGACAAAATGCTCTGTCTTCCTCACGAACTATCTGGAGGCGAGCAACAGCGTGTGGCAATTGCACGCGCCTTATTGAACAGTCCTAAGATGATTGTGGCAGACGAGCCAACTGGTAATCTCGACCCAGAGACTGCCACAAACATTATGGAACTTCTTCGTGAGATTTCACAATCAGGAACAGCTGTTATCATGACCACTCATAACATTCCACTACTCGACAAATATCCTGGAATTGTCTATAAATGTCAAAACGGAAAGGTTGAAGAAGTAACTGGCGATTACAACAACATGATAATTGCTGAGGAAGACTAATTTTATAAAAATAGAATCAGTAAATAACATAAAAATATAATAGACTATGAAAGTAATGAAATTTGGCGGAACTTCAGTAGGTTCGCCACAAAGAATGCAAGAAGTGACTCAATTAGTCACCAAGTCTGGACAGCCTGTATTCGTGGTCCTCTCGGCCATGTCGGGCACAACGAACTCTTTGGTAGAGATTTCTGATTATCTTTACAAGAAAAATGCAGATGGCGCAAATGAAGTAATCAATCGCTTGGAGCAGAAATATCAGCGTCATTTGGATGAACTATACACGGTAGAGGAAATTAAGCAGCAGACTGCTGATTTTTTGCGTGAGGAGTTCCAATATCTGCGTTCGTTTACCAAAGAACTTTTTACAAGTTTCGAGGAAAAAAGTATTGTTGCTCAAGGCGAAATGATGTCAACCAATATGGTTGTCAACTATATGCGCCAACAAGGCATCGATGCGGTATTACTCAATGCACTCGACTTTATGCGTACCGACAAGAATGCCGAACCTGATCCTATTTATATTAAGGAGAAACTTACCGCTATTCTTGAAAAGGAAGGACAACACCAGGTGTACATCACTCAAGGATTCATCTGCCGTAATGCATATGGTGAGATAGATAATCTGCAGCGTGGAGGTAGTGACTATACAGCATCACTCATTGGCGCAGCCATTAATGCCGAAGAAATTCAAATATGGACAGACATCGACGGTATGCACAACAACGACCCTCGCGTAGTTGATAAAACATCACCTGTACATCAGCTGCACTTTGAGGAAGCTGCCGAGTTAGCTTATTTTGGAGCAAAAATTCTGCATCCAACTTGCGTTCAACCTGCTAAATATGCAGGTATTCCTGTCCGCTTACTGAACACAATGGATCCTGAAGCAGAAGGAACAACCATCAGCAACACTACCGAATATGGAAAGATCAAAGCTGTGGCTGCTAAAGATAATATCATTGCCATCAAAATCAAGTCAAGTCGAATGCTTCTTGCCACAGGCTTCTTACGTAAAGTTTTCGAAATTTTTGAAAGCTATCAGACTCCTATTGATATGGTATGTACATCTGAAGTTGGCGTTTCAATGTCTATCGACAACTCGGCCCATCTCGGCGAAATTGTGGATGAATTGAAAAAGTACGGTACAGTCACAGTAGATACCGGAATGTGTATAATATGCGTAGTAGGCGACCTTGATTGGTCAAATATTGGCTTTGAAACACGTGTACTCGAAGCAATGAAGAGTATTCCTGTTCGCATGATCAGCTATGGCGGTTCTAACTATAACATCTCATTCCTGATTCGTGAGGAAGACAAGAAGCGTGCTCTACAAATGCTGAGTGACACCCTATTCAACAATTAAATAAACAAACAACACAAACATAACACAGATGAAAGGTGTATTTCCTTTGAATAAGTTTGCAAAATTGCGAACCCCCTTCTATTATTATGACACGGAGTTGTTGCGCACAACACTCCGTGCCATCAATGATGAAGCCAGCAAGCATGAAGGCTTTATTGTTCATTATGCCATTAAGGCTAATGCTAACCCCAAAATTCTTCGCTATATCCGCGAAGCTGGTCTTGGTGCCGACTGCGTAAGTGGCGGAGAAGTTGAGGCAGCATTGAAAGCCGGTTTCTCAAACGACAAGATCGTTTATGCTGGCGTAGGTAAAAGCGACTGGGAAATTAATCTTGGACTCGATAATGATATTTTCTGCTTCAATGTCGAAAGTATTCCCGAGTTGGAGATCATTAATGAACTTGCCGGTCAGAAAGGTAAGGTTGCTCGCATAGCTTTCCGTCTGAATCCTAATGTTGGTGCTCATACACATGCCAACATCACTACAGGCCTTGCAGAAAACAAGTTTGGCATTGCCATGCGTGACATGGAGACAGTTATCGAATTGGCTTCACAGATGGAACATGTAAAGTTTGTGGGACTACATTTCCATATAGGCTCACAAATTCTCGACATGGGTGATTTCCAGGCACTTTGTAATCGCATCAATGAACTGCAGACACAATTGGAAAGTCATCATATTCGTGTAGAACATATCAACGTGGGCGGTGGGCTTGGTATTGACTATCAGCATCCAAATAGAGTTCCTATACCCGACTTCAAAGCCTATTTCGACACTTATGCCAAAAAGCTCAAACTGCGTCCTGGTCAAACACTCCATTTTGAGTTAGGCCGTGCTGTTGTGGCACAATGTGGCTCACTTATTACGCGTACCTTATATATTAAGAAGGGCGCTCAAAAGCAGTTCGCTATTGTTGACGCTGGTTTTACCGACCTTATTCGTCCTGCTCTTTATCAAGCATATCATAAGATTGAGAACATCTCGAGCGATGATGTTAATGAAACGTACGATGTCGTAGGCCCCATTTGTGAGTCAACAGATGTCTTTGCCAAACAAATAGATTTGAATACAACTCATCGTGGTGATTATCTGGCCATCCGTTCTACTGGAGCATATGGTGAGATTATGGCTTCAGGCTACAATTGCCGACAGTTGCCAATGGGATATACTAGCGATGAACTATTATAATAGGTCTTGACAAAGTATTAAATTAACTCATAAAAGTATTTCTTATGAAAGTGCTTCATATTTATCCTCCTAAATCACCTTCAATCGTACAGTATGTAAGTATGCTTGTAGGTAATGATGAAGCACTTCAAACAGATGATCCTAAAGCACTCAGGCAGCTATGTACTGAACAACATCCAGTTATTGTTCATCAACATGGCTGTCTGAATGAGGATATAACGAACGCCTGCTTATGGGCGCGTCTCCAAGGTATTCGTATTGTACTAACGCCTCATGGACAGTTACAGCCATGGGAAATAGATGGTGCTAAAACCACTAAATCGCTCTATCTTAGAAAACTCCAGCAACTCGTATCTCATGCATATACAATTATTGCAAGAAGTCCTATGGAAGCTGAAAACCTACGTAAGCTGAATTGGAACACACGCATAGAAACTGTTGCAAATCCTATCATCACTCGAACCACGACCACAGACAATTTGGTAAATAGTCATCAGATAATATATCGTCAGGTGATGGATTCTAACGTGTTAGAGCTAATGGACACTAATACTCGCAATGCTCTTCGAACGCTCATTAAGGCAGCCATCACGCAAGATGAGCGTTGGGTGAAACCATTCGAATCATCCTCGGTAAATTGGCATCATCTTCTAATCTATGCACATCAGGAAGGTATAGCATCATATGTACAACAAGGACTATTTGTGCTACGTATCAACATACCTGCTATAGAAAGTTCTCCCATTTACTTACCGACGCTCTATAAAAAACCTAAACCGATGGGTACAATACCATTGGTTGACATCATAAACAACATTTATGAATTGTTTCAACAGCATCAGCTATCACTTCTACCACTTGTCGAACTTAACCAAGCTTTACGGCGTGATGATGTAGAAGATGATATACTAATGCAACAACTAAGCGCTGAGAAATTAGACGTTTTCCTGCAAGCAATACTTCCTGTTGTTCAAGAACAGACAGGACTGGATGAAGGATTTATGCCATGTCAGCCAACAGAGAATTCTATTACGCGCAAAATACGCGAACAAATAACAAAACATTTAGAAATTTAACCAATTACTTACAATCCTTGAACTATGAGCACAAACGAAGAACGCTACCTTAATCTGCTATCCAATACTTTTCCAACAGTTGCAGATGCTGCTGCTGAAATCATCAATCTTGAAGCTATCCTTAACTTACCTAAAGGAACGGAACATTTTCTTGCAGACATTCATGGTGAGCATGAGGCATTCATTCACATATTGAAGAATGCGTCAGGTAACATCAAGCGAAAGGTCGGCGAGATATTTGGCAACACTATCCGTGATAGCGAGAAGAAAGAACTATGCACCCTAATATATTATCCGGAACAAAAACTCGAGCTAATAAGAGCGGTAGAACAAGACATTGACGACTGGTATCGCATCACCATTCATCAACTGGTTAAGGTATGTAGAGAAATGTCTTCAAAATATACGCGTTCGAAAGTCCGCAAGTCTTTACCTGAAGAATTCTCATATATTATTGAAGAGCTGCTTCACGAACGCAGCGATGATCAAGATAAAGCAGCTTACGTAGCAGTAATTGTCGATACCATTATAACCACCGGTAGGGCTGATGATTTCATTATCGCTATATGTAAAGTAATTCATCGTTTAGCTATTGACCAGCTACATATTCTTGGTGACATCTATGATCGAGGGCCAGGAGCACATATTATCTTAGACACTTTGCGACAATATCACTCTTGGGATATTCAGTGGGGAAACCACGATGTATTATGGATGGGGGCTTCAGCTGGTAACGATGCTTGCATCTGTAATGTTCTTCGTCTGTCACTTCGCTATGCTAATCTTGTAACTTTAGAGGAAGGGTATGGCATTAATCTTGTGCCTTTAGCTACATTTGCTCTTGACACTTATGGAAATGATCCATGTACCGAATTTATCCCCATTCTTCTAAAAGACTCGAAAATTGACGAGAAAAACAAGCAACTCATTGCCAAGATGCACAAAGCCATATCCATTATCCAGTTCAAACAAGAGGCTGCTATTTTTCATCGTCGCAAAGAATGGAAAATGGAAGACCGCTGTTTGCTTGAACATATTGACTTTGAGAAAGGAACATGTACCATCGATGGCAAAAGTTACCCTATGAATTCATGCAATTTCCCAACTATAGATCCTGCAGATCCTTCAGCTCTTACTCCAGAAGAAACACTTCTCATGAAAAAGCTGCATCACTCATTCAGGATTAGTGAGAAATTAAGAAAGCATATTCGTACAATACTTAGTCATGGTTGCATGTATAATATCTGCAATCAAAACCTACTTTTCCATGCTTCTATACCTCTGAATGCCGATGGCACACTAAAAGATGTAGAAATAATGGGAGAAAAATATGCCGGCCGTGAACTGATGTCTTTTATTGGTCAATTAGTGCGCGCTGCATTTCAAAACGACACGCCTGACGAAACCAAGCAATATGCCAAAGATTATTTTCTATATTTGTGGTGTGGAAAAGACTCTCCCCTATTCGACAAATCAAAGATGGCAACATTCGAACGATATTTTCTCAGCGACAAGGATACTTACAAAGAGGATAAAGGCTACTATTTTCTTCTTCGCGATTCAGCAGAAGTATGCGACCGTATTCTTGATGCATTTGGCATTGTTGGTGATAATCGTCACATTATAAACGGTCACGTTCCTGTGCATGCTTCAAAAGGTGAGAATCCCATCAAAGCAGGCGGACGCCTAATGGTTATTGATGGAGGTTTTTCTGAAGCCTATCATTCTGAAACTGGTATTGCTGGTTATACACTTGTCTATCATAGCCGTGGATTCCAACTTGTTCAGCACGAACCTTTTACTAGCACTCGAGATGCTATTGAACGCGGAAAAGATATTAAATCTACCACACAGATTGTTGAGATGTCAACCCACCGCATGTTAGTTGCTGATACTGACAAAGGTGCCGAACTCCGTGAACAGATAGAAGATTTGAAACTTTTGCTCTATGCCTACCGGCATGGCATAATTAAGGAAAGAAGAAACTAACAAGCTTACAATTCCTTTACAAAGTATCCCATAAAGAAATCTTGAAATGACTCGCAAACAACGCTATGAAAAGATACTAGATCATTTCCAGAAGGAAATGCCTGAAGTTAACACCGAACTTGAATTCGGCAATGTATTTCAACTACTTGTAGCCGTAGTGCTAAGTGCCCAATGTACAGATAAACGTATCAATCAGGTTACGCCTGAACTGTTTAGGCGTTTTCCGGATGCTCTTGCTATGAGTAAGGTGGATTCAGATGAAATATATGAATATATTAAAAGTGTGTCCTATCCAAATGCAAAAGCTCAACACCTTGCAGAACTTTCACGGCGTTTAGTAGCTGACTATGGTGGTGATGTTCCATCTTCTTTCGATGCACTATTAACCCTACCTGGTGTAGGAAGAAAAACAGCCAATGTCATTCAAGCCGTTGCATTTGGACAAGCCACTATGGCTGTTGATACTCATGTTTTTAGAGTGAGCCACCGATTAGGACTCGTATCAAAAAGCGATAATACTCCCTATAAAGTTGAGCAACAATTAGTAAAAAATGTACCTGAGCATTTACGCGCTCGTGCTCACCATTGGCTGCTACTACACGGACGTTATGTTTGTACAGCAAGGAAGCCTCATTGCGAGAAATGCCCATTTGATACCATTTGTCCTAAACTTATATCTGAATAAGCCCTGAAGCTATAATTCAAATTCAAGCATTTCTGATATAATCAACAATCCACTGACCTACTTCTTTCGTTCCATAATGAGCACCACCTTCAACTTGAATTTCAGGTGTACGGACATTTGATTCCAAAGAAGCATCGACAGCCTTACGAATCAGTGCTCCCTCGGCGTTAAGACCAAAATGTTCAAGCAACATTGCAGCTGATAGAATCTGTGCTACAGGGTTTGCCAGATTCTTGTTTGCAGCCTGTGGCCATGAACCATGAACAGGTTCGAACAGTGGAGTATGTTCACCTAACGACGATGAAGGTTGAAGCCCCATTGAACCGGTAATACAAGAAGTTTCGTCAGTAAGGATATCTCCAAAAGTATTCTCTGTAACAATCACATCAAAGAATGTCGGTTCAGTGAGTACACGCATTGATGCATTATCAATAAACATATAGTCTGTTGTCACATCTGGATAATCGGGTTCCATTTCCTTTGCAATCTGGCGCCATAAACGACTTGAAGCAAGAACATTTGCTTTATCGACAACAGTAAGATGTTTCTTGCGCTTCTGAGCCATCTCGAAAGCCAACTTAAGGATTCGTTCTATTTCTGGACGGGTATAGATATCAGTATCATAAGCTTTAAAATCATCTTGATATTTCTCGCCAAAATACATTCCACCGGTGAGTTCACGCAAAACTACGAAATCAGCACCACGGAGCAGTTCGTCTTTCAAGGGAGACTTATGCAGCAAGCAGTCAAACGTTGCCACAGGGCGTACATTCGCAAAAAGACCTAACTTCTTGCGCATTGCCAGCAACCCCTGTTCAGGACGCACTTTTGCCGTAGGATTATTGTCAAAACGCAAGTCGCCTACTGCAGCAAACAGTACAGCATCCGAATTCATGCAAATCTCATGCGTTGCATCAGGATACGGATCACCTACTGCATCAATAGCGTGAGCACCGCAAATAGCTTCGTTGTATTCAAACTCATGCCCGAAACGGTCAGCTATAGCATTTAGCACAGCAACTCCTTGAGTCATTATCTCAGGTCCAATTCCGTCACCTGGAAGTATGGCAATTTTTAATTTCATAGTTTTCTTAATATTTTTCAAACAATCTGTTACCAAAACAGCTGCAAAGTTACAAAAAAGTAAATAAATAGAGCTTTGTTTTCGTAAAAAAGCTATTCGATAGAATTATTTTGACCCATTCCAAAATAAAACGGTCTTTAAAAACGTTTAAATAAGGATGAAACAAAGGTTTTTATATCGCTACATTCTCCTTATGCTTGTCTGGATTCTGACAGGCAACATGGCTATTGCACAATTGTTTACTGTTAAAGGTACGGTTAAAGACGAGGATGGCAACGCCCTTGAACTTGCAACAGTGAGCTGTGCTGAACAGGGGAAAGTAACAATGACAAACCTGAAAGGCGAATACTCTCTTCAGCTACAGTCAGAAGATTCAGTTGTAATACGTTTCTCTATGGTTGGATACAAAACACGTACTCGCGTATTGAGACGTCCACGTACCACACAAACATTACAATTATCGTTGGATCCTCTTGACGAACTTGGCGAAGTCGTAGTAAATAAAAGGCGCCGTCAGACTTCTCAAACTGAACAACTGGATTTAAAAGACATCAAGTCTGTCCCTTCAGCCAGTGGAAATGCTATTGAGGAGTTAGTACAGCAGCAGGCCGGAGTATCTACACACAATGAATTATCATCGCAATATAACGTACGCGGCGGTTCGTTTGATGAAAATTCTGTATATATAAATAATGTGGAAGTTTACCGTCCACTGCTGATTCGTAGCGGACAACAGGAAGGACTTTCTGTCATCAATCCTGATATGGTAGAAAAAGTAGGTTTTTCAAGTGGAGGCTTTTCTGCCAAGTATGGTGACAAGATGTCGTCTGCACTCGACATTACTTATAAACGTCCCAAATCTTTTGAAGCCACAGCCATGGCTTCACTTCTTGGAGCATCTGCCTATGTAGGTATGAGTACCAAGAAATTCAGTATGAGCCATGGACTCCGATATAAAACGAATCGCTACCTTTTAGGCTCACTTGATACGAAGGGCGAATATAAACCCAATTTTCTTGACTATCAAACCAACATCATCTACGAACCCAACAAACGTTGGACATTCAATTTCATTGGCAACATATCAGAAAACCATTACAATTTCTCGCCTACAGATCGCGAAACAAGTTTTGGAACGATGGAAGCTGCCAAATCGTTTAAAGTTTATTTTGACGGACAGGAAAAAGATATATTCCGCACACTCTTTGGTACCGCAAGCATTTCGCGCCATATAGGAGACTCTACTCATATTCGTTTTCTGTGGTCAGCCTTCCATACAAAGGAACAGGAGTGCTACGATATTCAGGGCCAATATTGGCTGGATGATGCGCAATCATCAGAGAATTTAGGTGTTGGCACATATATGGAGCATGCCCGTAACTATCTGACCGCCAACGTCCAAAGCATTAAGCTATTGTTTGAAAAGAAGCTACGCCAACACGAAATTGAAAGCGGGCTCACCATGAAATGGGAACATATCAAAGAGCAGAATCGTGAATGGGAGATGCGTGACTCAAGTGGATATTCAGTACCTCACAGTGATAACCGTTTGGATCTCATATACACGCTGGTCTCTAAAAATGACATGAAGAGCCGACGATATGAGGGATACATTCAAGACACATGGCGATGGCATACAGGAGAAAGTGACAATGACGACGAAAGGCAGACATTCTATACTTTAACATACGGCGTTCGTTTCAGTCACTGGTCGTTTAACGGTGAAACGACTCTGTCTCCACGCGCATCCTTAGCCATTGTTCCCGCATGGAACAATGACGTTACTTTCCGACTGGCCACAGGTCTTTACTATCAAGCGCCATTCTACAAAGAACTGCGTGACACCACCACTCTATTGACAAACAACATGACCGAGGCAACACTTAATTCAAAGATTAAAAGCCCACGTTCATTACAATTCATAGCAGCTTTTGACTACCGTTTCCAGATGATGGACCGTCCATTCAAATTTACTGCTGAAGCATATTATAAAGCACTCTCAAATCTCATTCCATACAATGTCCAGAACGTTAAAGTGACCTATTATGGTGAAAACCTTACTTCAGGTTATGCTACAGGACTTGATTTAAAACTGTTTGGTGAGTTTGTCCCTGGTACCGACTCTTGGATCACTTTCTCATTGATGCGCACCCAACAGAAATTCAATAACACCTGGGTATCAATGCCTACAGACCAGCGCTATGCAATTAATTTCCATTTCACGGATTTCTTTCCAGGAACAGACAATTGGAAGATGACACTTCGCTTAGCTTATGCAGACGGACTTCCTTTTGGAGCTCCGCATAGAGGTCTGGAAGGTCAGAATTTCCGGGCTCCAGCCTATAAGCGCGCAGATATTGGAATGAGCTATTTGGCATATAAAAACAATCATCCTACTACCTATACGTTGAAAAATGTGTGGGTGGGGCTTGATTGTCTGAATCTGTTTGGTATCTCAAACGTGAACTCCTACTATTGGGTAACAGACGTTATGAATCGCCAATGGGCGGTACCTAATTACTTAACCGGACGACAAATAAACGGTAAAGTAATCGTTGAATTCTGAAGAAAATACAAACTGTTACCCCCAAGAGAGCTCCATCACTATAGAGTCATTTGGAGTAATTGTGCAGAAATATACTCCTTACCGGTATAGAGCCAATCCTTCATTTCGGCAGTCACCTGATATCCGGCCTTACTGAAAAGAGCTATTGAGGCAAAGTTATCCTTGGAGACAATCGCATAAAGCTGGTGAAGATGAAGCACTTTGCGGGAATAATCAGCCATCAGAGAGAGAGCTTCGGCAGCATAACCTTTACGCCGGTGCTGACATTCAATGACGATTCCCACCTCAGCCCGACAGTTACGGGCGTCAAAATTCACAAGATCAGCAATACCAACTACCTCACGCTCACTATTCTCTATGATGAGTCGAACTTGCCCATCCTTATAGATATCACCTGTAGAAGAAGCAATAAAATCACGAAGAATATAACGGGAATAGGGAACATTCGTAATCCCCACATTCCAAAGACTGTTATCGTTTTCTATACGATACAACAAGTCCAAATCTTCAGGCTCCATTGCCCTAAGTGTAACTCGGCTCATTATTTAATAATCTCGTTTGGAGTGATCAGAATTCGATTCTTACGATTAAAAGTACCTATTTGGAAATGTCCAGCATGGTCACGGCTATAAGCGAGAATACTCTCATAACTGAACATATCGGTATCAAACACCAAAATATTGCAGGGTTCCACCTGACTTAAACTATCAGAAAAAGAGGCATCCAGTCCTTTTCGCAATGACAGTTGGCGACACTCTTCCAACATAGGAGCAGAACCTACAAAACTATATTGCATATTGGCATCGTGCCTTACCCCTAATCCCAATGAATGCTGCATTCGGGTGTACTGCATATTGATGAGGGCCATAAAGGCACGCAGATAAATAGCAGTCTTGATGGGCAGAGAAATGATAAACGACAAATGCCCGAAATGTTTACGGAAGAAGATCAGCATGGCCTGATAGAATACATGGACATACCGATAAGACGACTTTTGGGTTGACTCGCCTTTATAATGAAGAATATGAGCCGGCACATACCAATTTTCATATCCGCCTTCAATGATACGGTAAGAAAGATCTATATCTTCGCCATACATAAAGAAGTCTTTGTCAAGAAGGCCAATCGTGTTAAGCACTGAACGTCGTGTCATGCAGAAAGCACCACTTATTACCTCTATCTTGCCAGGAACATCCCATGACAAATGACTCATATAATAACGTTTGGAAAAACCAAGCATTTTCAACAGCGAAACAAAGGGTGTAGGAATACCGCGCCGAGATTCTTTGGCAATAGTACCATTAGGATTGTGCATCATCACTCCCACTCCTCCTGCATTTGGATGAGATTCCATAAAGTCGATAACCTGACTGATGCTATCCTCACCCACAATTGTATCGGGATTCAATAAAAGGATATATTCGCCTGTTGACTGCTGGATGGCTTTATTGTTGGCACGAGCAAACCCCAGATTATGGTTGCTCTCTATCAGATGAATACGTTTTCCGAATCGCCTACGAAGAAACTCAATACTATTATCCCTCGAATGGTTGTCGAATACAAATACTTCTGTATCTATACCTTTCGTAGCCCTGAAAACGCTATTGATGCATTGTTCTACATAATAGCGCACGTTATAATTGACTATAATAACACTCAGTTTCATTTTTCGTCAATACCCGTTTCGTTTATAAGACGCTCCCTTGTTGGATATAGGAAGGAAAAAGAAAGCATAATGATGAGCCATAGATACACAAAGGATGAATTCACAAAGAGAAAATAGCCTCCAATATTAAGTATGGCAATACCCTCAAGAACCAACATACGGATAAGACTCCAGCGACTATAGGCTGTCAGTTGGTGCTCTTGTATTCTTTTCTTTATTCCTTCAAATTTGAAAAGCCTAAGAACTACATAAATACCTCCAAGGGTCAGTAAGATCATGAAAGACTGATAAACGAACTCAAATTGTTTGTCATCAGCGAACAATCCACCTGATATATCAAGAAGGAGGAATTCAACAACAGCCATGAGTAGCAGGCTGACTCCCACTATCAGGTAAAACAGTAATTTTAATTGTTTGATTATCTGGTTCATAGTTATTATTTCTTGTTTTTTTTATTTCCCCTCAAATGGGGTTCTGTTAAGGATGGAACGCCCCAGCGTCACCTCATCCGTATATTCAAGTTCATTGCCCACAGCTACACCTCGGGCTATAATACTAATCTTAACGTCAAAGGATGCCAGCTTGCGGAATATATAGAAGTTGGTAGTATCGCCCTCCATCGTGGGACTTAGGGCTAATACAACCTCTTTAATATTGCCTTCAGCAACACGCTGTACAAGGGAATCTAATTCAAGATCACTTGGCCCTATTCCATCCATTGGCGATATAACACCTCCTAACACATGGTAAAGGCCACTAAACTGGAGAGTATTCTCAATAGCCATAACGTCTTGAATGTTCTCGACCACACAGATTATCGAGCCATCACGACGCGCATCACTACAGATGGGGCAAACCTCTTCATCGCTAATATTATGGCATACACGACAGAACTTAACCTCGTGCTTCATCGTAGTGAGTGCATCGGCCAACTGCTCGACAACGGAATCTTGCTGACGCAACAAATGCAGCACCAACCGCAAAGCCGTTTTACGACCTACACCTGGAAGCTTGGCAAACTCCTGAACGGAGCGTTCCAGCAAGCGTGATGGGTATTGTTGTTGCATTTATTGTTCTTTTTATAATATTGCGAATATAGTCAGGATAGTTCAGACAGTTCTAACCAACGCATTGACTTTTCCTCCAGTTCATCGTTAAGAACAGGAAGGCGTTTGGATTTTTCCGTCAATTCATCGATGGAGAGTGTACCGCTGCATAATGCATCCTCAATGGTTTTCTTTTCCTCTTCTAGAGATGCTATTTCTTTCTCCAGCTGTTCGAATTCGCGTTTTTCCTTGAAAGTCATTCTACGTGGACGCTCATCCGCTTTCTCTTCCTTTATAGGCTTGGCCGGTTTATCATTCTTAGATTCCCTGACTGCTTTTTCTTCGGGTTGCAAAGCCTGCCATTCACGGTATTGAGTATAGTTTCCGGGGAAGTCTTTCACCTCACCCTGACCTTTGAACACCAGCAAATGGTCAACCACCTTATCCATGAAATAGCGATCGTGACTGACCACTATCACACAACCAGGGAAATCCTGCAGATACTCTTCCAGAATTTGAAGCGTAACAATATCAAGGTCGTTGGTAGGCTCGTCAAGTACAAGGAAGTTCGGATTTCGCATCAATACCGTACAGAGGTACAGTTTTCGCCGTTCGCCGCCCGATAGTTTATAAACATAATTATGCTGCTGTTCAGGCGTGAAAAGGAAATGCTGCAGAAACTGACTGGCTGACAGATGACGCCCAGAGCCCAAATCAACATATTCGGCAATATCGCGAACCACATCGATCACCTTCTGGTTTTCGTCAAACTTCAACCCTTCTTGTGAGAAATAGCCGAAACGGACGGTATCGCCAACAACTATCCGTCCTTCGTCAGGCTGTATCTCACCGAGAATCATCTTGATAAACGTTGATTTGCCAGCACCATTATTACCAACGATTCCCATTTTCTCAAAGCGAGAAAAGTTATAGTAGAAATCTTTGGTGATAACGATTGAACCAGCGCCTTGAGTCTCAAAGCTCTTGGTAATATACTGACATTCAAAGATTTTACTGCCAATATATACATTATTGGCCTTCAGGCGTACTTGCCGTTCCTCTATTCTGGCTTTGGCCACTCGCTCAAGCTCATAAAAGGCATCTTCGCGATATTTGGCCTTATGCCCTCGAGCCTGAGGCATGCGTCTCATCCATTCCAGCTCAGTGCGATACAGATTGTTGGCTCTGGCAATCTCGGCCCTACGATTATCAATACGCTCCTGGCGCTTCTCTAAATAGTAAGAGTAATTGCCACGATAGGTATAAATGGTCTGATCGTCAAGTTCGAGAATCACTGAACATACTCGATCCAAGAAGTAGCGGTCATGTGTAACCATCAATAAGGTCTTATGACCACGATTCAGAAATCCTTCCAGCCATTCAATCATCTCCAAGTCAAGATGGTTAGTAGGCTCATCCAAGATAAACAGATCTGGTTCAAGAATGAGCACATTGGCCAGTGCTACACGCTTTTGCTGACCGCCAGAGAGTTGTCCAATTGGCTGATTCAAGTCACGAATCTTTAACTGAGTAAGAATCTGTTTAGCCTTCAGAACCTTCTCTGGGTTTCCTTCATGATTGAAGCAGGCATCGAGTACGCTTTCCTCTGGATCAAACTTTGGCGTCTGTTCCAGCATTCCCACTCTTAAATCACGCTTAAAGATTATTGACCCCTCATCATAACCATCCTTACCTGTGAGCAATGACAGAAGCGTTGATTTGCCTGTACCATTCTTAGCAATAAGGCCAACCTTCTGCCCTTCAGCTATAGAAAAACTGATATCACGAAATAATACAAGCGAGCCAAACGATTTTGTAAGGTTCTGAACGTCTAAGTATGGTATTTCCTTAGCCACTAATCAAGTAAGAGAAAAAATAGTGATCAGCCTTCTTTAAGGCCGGTATTAATCTGTTCGATGTATGACAGCACTTCATCGCGGCCTTCACGTTTTTCAGATGAAGTCACGAAATATGGAGGCATTTCTTCCCATGTTTCAAGCATCTTGCGCTCGTATGCAGCCACATTAGCACGAACTTTGGCTGCAGTCAATTTATCGGCCTTGGTGAAAACGATGGCAAACGGAATACTTGAAAGTCCAAGCCAGTTGATGAATTCCAAGTCAATAGCCTGAGGTTCCAGACGTACGTCAACAAGAACAAAGACATTAACCAGCTGTTCGCGACCAAGAATATAGCTGCGTATCATCTGGTCGAGTTTGGCAACTTCCTTTTTAGAACGCTTAGCAAAACCATAGCCGGGAAGATCCACAAGATACCACTCCTTATTTATAATAAAGTGGTTAATAAGAAGCGTCTTACCGGGAGTAGCCGACGTCTTGGCCAATTTCTTGTTGCGGGAAAGCATATTAATAAGACTTGACTTTCCCACATTGCTTCGGCCAATGAAGGCATACTCAGGCTTGTTGTCGGCAGGACACTGCGACAACAATGCTGATGAAATGACGAACTCGGCTGACTTGACCTCCATAATTCTAAATATTAAATAATCCCGATCCTTCTGAAGTCTGCTGACATCAAGGCTGAAGCCTGCATCTTATCTGATTCTGTCAAGCGAGCGTACCAGCTTCTCGTCAGCCAATATGCCTTTTCGAGCCAGGAACAGAAGGAAGATGCTTACAGCCGGAAGCACAGCAGGCCATTCAAGTGAAACCTCTTGGACATTCTCTTTCTGCAACAGAGCAAGGAGAATGTACCAAAACACCAACAGCATAATGGCCATGGTACACAAATTGGCCTGCAGTTTGCGCTTCTTGTAAAGAAATATATTGCCTACAGTCACCAGAGCCACTACGCACAGGTATCCCATGAGCATAGCCGACTGGAAGAACATGCAGACAACGAGTAGCACAAAAGCTGCCAGAAGGAATAATGTTTGCTTGCGCTGAATCATTGCTATAAAAGCCTGATTAAGGAATCAATAATTATGCCTCAGAAGGAGTTTGCGAATCGCGCATGGGGTCGCGATAGTAAATCTTGTGCTCAATAAACTCCTGAGTAGCTAACAATGTTGGCTTGGGGAGCTTTTCGTAATAGCGTGAAATTTCAATCTGCTCACGATTCTCGAACACCTCTTCCAAAGTATCGTTGTAAGATGCAAACTCGGCCAGTTTCTTAGACAGATCTTCTTTAATCTGTACAGAAATCTGATTTGCACGCTTTGCAATGATAGCAACACTTTCATAGATGTTTCCTGTTTCTTCACACAGGTCCATAATGTTGTGAGTAACAGTGTTTACCGGAGCTTTTGATTTTTTGTAATCCATTTTTTATAAAGTTTATTTGTTCTTAAAATCAATATTAATTAATCAGAATTTCAAAATTCCTTGCTTTTTTCCAATCAATCACCAATTACCTTCTTGCATTTAGAAATATACTTTTCGGCAATGCTCTTGTTTTCGGAATCGGGATATTCGTTCAAAAAGCCGTAGCACTCATCCTCTGCATCGCGATAGCGCTCAAGTCGTTTATCGGCTGATGAGTTTTCGGCCAACTGAAACTTACTTTTCATTATCAGAAGTGCAAAATCCTCACGCCACTTGGAATAAGGATATGTTTTCAGTGCATTCTGAGCCGTGATAATACTGGAAATATAATTACTCTCCGTATTTGAATTCACATTTCCGAAATATCCGCCAAGATTATAGTACAACTGGGCAGACAGCAATTCCTTCTGAACCAATTTGTCCTGCAACTCTAAAAGGCGATCCTGAGCTTCTGGGCGCAGTTTTGAATTAGGAAAAAAGTCCAGAAACTGCTGATAAGCGTTGATGGCTCCAATTGTAGGAGTCTGGTCAAGACGTGGTTCTGGAGCTCCGCGATAAAGAGACTGTCCTACATAGAACGAAGCCCGCTCGGCATAAGGACTCTTGGGATAAGTGGTAAAGAACTTCCGGAAAGTTTCAGAAGCAGCTTCATAGTCTGAATTCATATACTGCGACATTGCCAGCATATAGAGAGATTCCTGAGCTTCGTCGGTGCCTTTCTTCAGGCTAATCATATCTATCAGAAGATTCTCAGCACGACTATACTTTCCTAAGGCAAAGCACTGCTTGGCATATTCATAGCGATAATCATAGTCGGAAGACTTAAAAACTTTATTGAATTCGCCAGCGCAGCCACTAAGTAGCATAGCCATAAAACCTACGAGAACAAGTCTTATTTTCATCTTTATATATAAATTAGCATGCAAAAGTACGCATTTTTACTCGAAAAACAAACTCTTTTATAGTTTTTTTAACCGCTCGCGACAGAGTTTTCACTAGTTTTGCGTAAATTTGCAGCTATGAACTTCAAACTCACATCAAAATACAAGCCTACTGGCGACCAGCCTGAAGCTATCAGACAACTCACCGAAGGTGTAAAACGCGGTGATCGTTCGCAGGTATTATTGGGAGTTACCGGCAGTGGTAAGACGTTTACCATAGCCAACGTGATTCAAAACGTCAACAAGCCTACGCTCATCCTTTCGCACAACAAGACGCTTGCTGCCCAGTTGTACGATGAAATGAGAGGTTTCTTTCCCGATAACGCCGTTGAGTATTATGTAAGTTATTACGACTACTACCAGCCTGAAGCCTACCTCCCTCATACTGATACTTACATTGAGAAAGACCTTGCCATCAACGAAGAGATTGACCGGCTGAGACTGAGAGCGGTATCTAACTTGTTATCAGGCAGAAGAGACGTAGTCGTTGTATCTTCGGTTTCATGTATCTACGGTATGGGATCGCCTGTTGCAATGGAGAGCAACATCATCGAAATACACCAAGGAGAGAAACTTGACCGCAACATGCTTTTAAGGCGCTTGGTGCAGGCCCTATACACCCGAAACGACATTGCACTGGAGCGTGGAAATTTTCGCGTCAAAGGCGACACTGTTGACATCTATATGGCCTACAACGACACAATACTCAGAGTTGTGTTCTGGGACGATGAAATCGATGAAATTCGCGAGCTCGACCCCGTCACACTACAGAGTAAGGCCAGTTTCACCGAATACAAGCTCTACCCCGCCAATCTGTTCATGACCTCACAAGAGCAGACCAACAAGGCCATTCACGACATTCAAGACGACCTTTCAAAGCAAATTGATTTCTTTAATGAAATTGGCGATGGAATTAAGGCTCAACGAATTAAAGAGCGTGTAGAGTATGATATAGAGATGATTAAGGAGCTGGGGCACTGTTCGGGCATTGAGAACTACTCCCGATATTTTGACGGACGTGAAGCAGGCGAACGGCCCTACTGCCTACTGGACTTCTTTCCTGACGATTTTCTGCTCGTTATAGACGAAAGCCACGTGTCGGTTCCGCAAATCTCTGCCATGTATGGTGGCGACCGCGCCCGCAAAACGAATCTGGTGGAATACGGTTTCCGCCTGCCTGCCGCCTTCGACAACCGTCCACTCACCTTCGAAGAGTTTCAGAATGAAGTAAACCAAGTAATTTACGTTTCTGCCACCCCTGCCGATTTCGAGCTAAACGAAGCCGAAGGCGTTGTGGTAGAGCAGGTTATACGCCCCACAGGACTTCTTGACCCAGAAATAGAGGTACGTCCGTCAGAACACCAAATAGACGATTTGCTCGAAGAAATTGAGAAGCGCATAGAGCGTAACGAGCGCACGCTTGTCACCACACTCACCAAGCGCATGGCAGAAGAATTGTCTGAGTACCTATTGAACCACGGTATCAAAACTGCCTATATTCATAGCGACGTTGCCACACTCGACCGTGTGAAGATTCTGGAGGATCTGCGTGCCGGTGCCTACGATGTGTTGGTGGGCGTCAATCTGCTGCGTGAGGGCCTTGACCTTCCGGAAGTCTCATTGGTGGCCATACTCGATGCAGACAAGGAGGGTTTCCTGCGGTCTCATCGAAGTCTGACGCAAACGGCAGGTCGCGCTGCCCGCAATGTCAATGGTCGCGTTATCATGTATGCAGACACCATCACGCAATCCATGCAGCTCACTATTGACGAGACCAACCGTAGGCGAATGAAGCAGCTGCATTACAACGAAGTGAACCACATTACGCCCAAACAGATTGTAAAGAACATCAGCCAGAGCAACTTGAGCCACGAGGACCGTCCAGACATCAGAGAGCTTCAGCTGTCGACACCAGGCGCCAAGAACACAGGAAATGTGGCTGCCGACCCGATTATCAAGCAAATGACCAGGCCTCAAATGGAGAAGCTTATTGCCGAAACCACCCGAAAGATGAAAGAAGCTGCCAAACAACTGGATTTCCTCCAAGCTGCCCAATATCGCGACGAAATCATCGCCCTGCAGAACGAACTGGAATTGAAGTAGATTTTTTCGAATTCAAAACTGGCCGAAAACCCTTTTCACAAAGGGGATGTTTTCCCCCTTTAAGGCACAAACGTCACGTTAAGCCCAATCAAACGCATTTTTTAGCCGCACGGAACGTACTTTTACGATTTTTTGAGTAACCATTTCACCCAGTTAGGTTAGTTTTAACAGAGACGATTCGGACTGAAAAAAATGACAGATGACAGATGACAGTTTTTGA
Source organism: Prevotella sp. E9-3 (assembly GCF_022024015.1). Taxonomy (NCBI): domain Bacteria; kingdom Pseudomonadati; phylum Bacteroidota; class Bacteroidia; order Bacteroidales; family Prevotellaceae; genus Prevotella; species Prevotella sp. E9-3. The sequence goes on along the minus strand of NZ_CP091786.1, from coordinate 1,731,464 downwards.
AAATCGATGTGAGTAATGATTAGTATTATATATATTATATATAAAATATATAATATATATAATACTAAAACTATTTTCTTCTCAAATTCAAAAAACTGTCATCTGTCATCTGTCAGAATTCGGCCGAAAAAGGAACAAAATGACAATAAGGAGCAGAATCAGATTCATTCATTAAATTAGGTACAGTAATAATTTTGTTGAATAAAGAATTTTTCGTAACTTTGCACCAGTTTTATATATAAGTAAAGAGAAAGAAATGATAACAGTTACGAATTTGGCGATTCAATTCGGAAAGAAGGTTCTCTATAAGGATGTGAACCTGAAGTTTACAAACAACAACATTTACGGTGTAATCGGTGCCAACGGAGCAGGAAAATCTACTTTACTGCGCGCCATCAGCGGCGAACTCGAAGCAAACAAGGGCACCATAGAGATGGGACCAGGCGAGCGCCTCTCAGTACTTGAACAGGACCACTTTAAATACGACGAATTTACGGTGATGGACACCGTGCTCATGGGCCACGCTCCATTGTGGAAAAACATGAAAGAACGCGAGGCCCTATATGCCAAAGAAGAAATGACCGAGGAGGATGGCAACAAGGCTGCTGAACTGGAAATGGCTTTTGCCGAGATGAACGGATGGGAAGCAGAGAGTGAAGCCGCTCAGCTGTTGCAGAATCTGGGAATCAAGGAAGATATACACTATTCTCAGATGGCAAACATTTCAAACAACGAGAAGGTGCGCGTGATGCTGGCGAAAGCCCTCTTCGGACACCCCGACAACCTGCTGCTCGACGAGCCTACCAACGACTTGGATCTGGACACTGTACAGTGGCTGGAGGAATATCTGAGCGGATTGGAGCAGTGCGTACTGGTTGTTTCTCACGACCGTCACTTCCTCGACGCAGTTTCAACTCAGACTGTCGATATTGATTTCGGAAAAGTAACTCTCTTCTCAGGCAACTACTCTTTCTGGTATGAATCAAGTCAGCTGGCTCTCCGTCAGGCTCAGAACCAGAAGATGAAGGCTGAAGAGAAGCGCAAGCAGTTGGAGGAATTCATTCGCCGATTCTCTGCCAACGTGGCAAAGTCAAAGCAGACCACCTCACGCAAGAAGATGCTGGAGAAGCTGAATGTAGAGGAAATCACGCCTTCAACACGCAAGTACCCCGGCATTATCTTCCAAATGGAACGCGAGCCCGGAAACCAGATTCTTGAGGTAGAGGGACTGAAAGCCGTAGATGCAGACGGAACCGTTCTCTTTGACAATGTGAACTTCACCATAGAAAAGGGACAGAAAACTGTGTTCCTCTCTCACAATCCAAAGGCTATGACTGCCCTATTCGAAATTATCAACGGAAATCGCGAGCCGGACGCAGGAACCTACAAGTGGGGAGTCACCATTACTACTGCATACCTGCCACTCGACAACACAGAATTCTTCCAGTCGGAAATGAATCTTGTGGACTGGCTTTCACAATACGGAACCGGAAATGAGGTGATGATGAAGTCGTTCCTCGGCAGAATGCTGTTCAAGGAAGAAGACGTGCTGAAACATGTGAACGTGCTCTCAGGTGGCGAAAAAATGCGTTGCATGATTGCCCGTATGCAGCTGAAGAATGCCAACTGTCTGATTCTTGACACGCCTACCAACCACCTCGACTTGGAATCAATCCAGGCTTTCAACAACAATCTGGTTCAGTTCAAGGGCAATATTCTCTTTGCTTCTCACGACCACGAATTCATACAGACGGTTGCCGACCGCATCATCGAACTCACTCCTAAGGGAACGATTGACAAGCTGATGCAATACGACGACTTTATCTATGACGAACAGATTAAGGAACAGAGAGCAAGCATGTATTCATAATGGCATAGTTTTTGTTTATTAAATTCTAAACGACAAAACAAGACAATTATGACAGAAGAGAAGAATATCAACGAACAGAATGAAGAGCTGACTACTGACGAAATGGCAGTTGAGTCAGAAAATGTAGAGGTTTCTGACACTGAGAATGCAGAAAACACAGAAAGCACCGAAAGTGAAGATGCCGAGAAGACGGAAACAGAAAAGCTGGAGGAACAGATAGCCGACTTAAAAGACAAATATCTCCGTCAGGTGGCTGAGTTCGACAACTATCGCAAGCGTACACTAAAGGAACGCACCGAACTGATTCTGAACGGTGGAGAGAAAGTTATCACTACCCTTCTCCCTATTCTTGACGATATGGAACGAGCCATTGAGAACGGCCAGAAAACAGAAGACCCCAACGTGCTGCGCGAAGGCATGGAGCTGATTTATCACAAGTTGGTGAAGGTGATGGAAGGCAACGGCGTGTCAAAGATTGACACCACAGACGCCGACTTCGACACAGACCTGCATGAGGCAGTGGCAATGGTTCCAGGTATGGGCGACGACAAAAAAGGCAAGGTAATAGACTGCCTCGCTGCTGGATACAAACTGAACGATAAAGTGATTCGCCACGCAAAAGTGGCTGTAGGACAATAAGAAATGGCACAGAAACGAGACTATTATGAGGTCCTGGGCGTCAGCAAGACTGCCTCAGAAGACGAGATTAAGAAGGCTTACCGAAAAATAGCTATCAAATACCACCCCGACCGCAATCCTGGCGACAAAGAAGCCGAGGAGAAATTCAAAGAAGCGGCAGAGGCTTATGACGTGCTACACGATCAGCAGAAACGTCAGCAGTACGACCAGTTCGGATTCAACGGACCTATGGGCGGCGCAGGCGGCTTCGGAGGATTCAGCGGAGCATCCATGAATATGGACGACATCTTCTCGATGTTCGGCGATATTTTCGGTGGTCACGGCTTCGGAGGTTTTGGAGGCGGAGGCGGTAGAGCAAGAGCCCAACAACAGAGAGGTGGCGACCTCAGACTGAAAGTCCGCCTTACGTTGGAGGAAATCAATAAAGGCGTCACAAAGAAATTCAAAGTACGCAAAGATATCGAATGCAGCCATTGTCACGGTTCTGGTGCAGAAAACGGTAGTGGCAAAGAAACCTGCCCCACCTGTCATGGCTCAGGCGTTATCACCCACACCACGCAAAGCATCTTCGGCATGATGCAGACACAGGGCGTCTGCCCCACTTGTCATGGTCATGGAGAGGTGATTAAGAACAAGTGTAAGGAGTGTGGCGGAACAGGCGTAGTAAAGGGAGAAGAAGTGGTTGAGATCAACATTCCCGCAGGTGTAGCCGAAGGTATGGTGATCAATGTGCCTGGCAAGGGAAATACAGGTCCCAACAACGGAATCAGCGGCGACATTCAGGTGTTCATCGAAGAAGAAGACAACGACACCTTCGTTCGCGATGGAAACGACCTTATCTACAATCTTCTGCTCGATTTCCCAACAGCAGCACTTGGAGGCGAAGTGGAAATACCCACCATCGACGGCTCAAAACTGAAAGTTAAAGTGGAGAGTGGCACTCAGCCCGGAAAGACACTCCGCCTACGGGGTAAAGGTCTTCCTGCCGTGCAAGGTTATGGAACTGGGCGTGGCGACCTTGTGGTAAACATTAGCGTTTACGTACCCAAGACACTGTCACACGAAGAGAAGAAAGCCCTTGAGAGTTTCCGTGAGAGCGACAATTTCAAAGGCGATCGTCAAACACGTGAGTCAATCTTCCAGCGATTCAAGAATTATTTCAACTAAATAGAATTCTTGTAGCATTGCACCTAAGTAAAGCTTGAATCATCAAATCAATACAAATTCATGACCTACAAAGAAGTTACTGAATATCTATTCTCTCAGACTCCAAGTTACGAGCAGATGGGAGCTAACGGTTACAAAGAAGGGCTCGACACCACAATAAAAATAGACGAGCATCTCGGACATCCCCATAAGAGTTTCCGTTCTATCCATGTGGCCGGAACCAACGGCAAGGGTTCAGTATGCCATAGTATAGCAGCCCTTCTTCAGACTTTCGGCTATCGTGTAGGTCTGTACACATCTCCACACCTACTGGACTTTAGTGAGCGTATCCGCGTCAACGGAGCACCTATCACTGAAGACTACGTCGTGGAGTTCGTTGAGAAGAACAAAAGCTTCTTTGAACCGCTGCAACCTTCATTCTTTGAGATAACCACCGCTATGGCTTTTAATTATTTCAAAGACATGGACGTTGACATCGCCGTCATTGAAGTGGGCTTGGGTGGAAGACTCGATTGTACCAATATTATTACCCCAATCCTCTCGGTAATCACAAATATATCGCTCGACCACACTCAATTGTTGGGAGCCAGTCTTGAACAGATAGCTATGGAAAAGGGCGGTATCATAAAGCCGGGAGTTCCTGTTGTCATTGGAGAAAATCAGCCTGAGACCCGACCGATTTTCGAAGCATTGGCGCAGGAAGCCAACGCCCCTATCTACTTTGCTGAAGACGAGAATGAGCGCGAGATCACCTCTGGAGAGCCACTACCAGATGGCGGTATCCTTTACCACGCCGTGCATCTGGCCGACTTTAAGGGCGAGCTGAGCGGTATATATCAGGTAAAGAACATGAATACAGTCATGTGCGTGAACCACCGTCTCATGGATATGGGGTATTTAGCCACATGCTACGATTCAGACAATATCCAAAAGATACAAAGCGAAATGAATCTTGCACTGGGGAATGTATCAAAAATAACAGGCTTAAGAGGACGCTGGCAAATAGTCCATCGCAACCCGACCGTCGTTTGCGATACCGGTCATAATCCTGGAGGATGGAAATATTTGAGTGAGCAGCTGTCCAATATAAAATGCAAACAATTGCGCATAGTATTTGGCGTAGTAGAAGACAAAGATGTTTACGGCATCATGAGTCTGCTGCCAAAGGATGCTGTCTATTATTTTACAAAAGCTAATAACAAACGAGCCATGCCAGAGGCATCCCTGAAAGTGTTTGGAGACCAGTTTGGGCTTAACGGACAGGCCTATCCCACCGTAGAAGAAGCAGCCAAAGCAGCTCTTGATTCCTCAATGGTTGACGATTTCATCTTCATCGGCGGTAGCACCTATGTCGTAGCCGAATTCTTGAAATCTCGCAATTAGCTTTTTTAACAACTATTTTTAGCCGATATGTTTGCACATGTCGGCTTTTTTTTGTTCCTTTGCAGAAGTTACTATAACTAAAAACATATTAGATTATGACGAACACCACAGAAAATGCGAATTTGTGTGGTTTGAAACGCGAAGACTTTCAAACCACAATCAACGGTAAGAAAACCGACCTTTACATCCTTCGCAATCGCAAGGGATTCGAAGTAGCAATCACTAACTACGGTGGAGCAATCTGCGCCATTATGGTTCCCGATAAAAATGGAAATGTAGCAAACGTTATTCAGGGACACGACAATATACAATCAGTCATAAATTCTCCCGAACCTTTCCTTTCTACTCTTATCGGCCGCTATGGCAACCGTATATGCAAAGGCCAGTTCACACTGAACGGAAAGGAATATCAATTAGCAATCAATAACGGTCCTAATGCACTTCACGGCGGTCCAACTGGCTTCCATGCTCGCGTTTGGGATGCCAAACAAATGGGTCCTCGCGCATTAGCCTTACACCGTGTGTCAAGCTACGGAGAAGAAGGATTCACTGGCGAGGTGGATGTTACAGTAGAATTCACGTTTACAGACCAAAACGAATTGGTTCTTGAATACCTTGCAACGACTAATAAAAAGACAATTGTAAACTTTACCCACCACGGCTTCTTCTGCCTTGCAGGAACTGCCAATCCAACACCTACAATCAACGATCTTCAGTGCGAAATCAATGCCGATTTCTATATCCCCATTGACGAGACCTCTATTCCCACAGGTGAAATTCGTAAGGTAGCAGGTACACCGTTCGACTTCCGCACAGCCAAGCCTGTAGGACAGGATATTGATGCTAATGACGAACAGATTAAAAATGGTGCCGGCTACGATCACTGTTTTGTATTAAACAAGCAAGAAGAGGGCGAATTGAGCTTTGCAGCCAAGATTAAAGACCCCAATAGCGGTCGTACAATGGAGGTTTACACCACCGAACCTGGAGTTCAGGTATATAGCGACAACTGGGCCGACGGGTATAAAGGTTATCACGGTGCAACATTCGGACGCCGTTCAGCTATCTGTTTCGAATGCCAGCACTTCCCTGACACGCCTAATCGTCCTTATTTCCCATCAGTCATTCTGCGTCCAGGACAACAGTACAAGCAGAAGACTATCTATAAGTTTAACGTAGAAAAATAATCAACTGTATAACAGTAATTTATCAACATTCACAATCAAATAACTAAAAAACAAAAATGACACAAGAAAAGAACAATAGCAAACTGATTGCTATTATCACCATGTGCTTCATCTTCGCGATGATTTCTTTCGTAACCAACATGGGTGCGCCATTTGGCAACATTTGGGGATACACTTATCCATTTGCTAAAGCTTGGGGTAACATGATGAACTTTGCAGCTTACCTGTTCATGGGTATTCCTGCTGGTAAGATGCTGATTAAGTACGGATATAAGAAAACCGCACTTATCGCTTTGGCAGTAGGTCTGATTGGCCTCGCTCTTCAGTATCTTTCAAGCATTGCCGGCGCTTCAACCTATGTATTTACATATCAGGAAATTCCCGTAGCCCTGAATCTGATTATCTATCTGTTGGGTGCTTTCATCTGCGGTTTCTGCGTATGTATGCTGAATACCGTTGTAAACCCCATGCTGAACTTGCTTGGTGGTGGCGGCAACAAGGGTAACCAGCTCATCCAGATTGGTGGTACACTGAACTCACTGACAGCAACACTGACTCCTATGCTCACTGGTATCCTCGTAGGTACAGTGACTGCTGAGACCAGCATGAGCAACGTAGCTCCTCTGCTCTTCATCGGCATGGCAGTATTTGCCATCTCTTTTGTAATCATCAGCCGTGTGTCTATCCCCGAGCCTACACTTGGCAAGGAGCAGCCCAAATACGAACGCAGCCCATTGGCATTCCGCCACACACTGCTGGGTGTTATCGCAATCTTCTTCTATGTAGGTATCGAGATTGGTATCCCCATGCACCTGCAGTTCTATGTAACAGATCTTGGTTTTGAAGGTTCTGCTGCAGTAGGCGGTGTAATTGCAGGTATGTATTGGATTCTGATGATGGTTGGTCGTGCTACATCTAGTGTAATTTCTGGCAAAGTATCAACATCACTCCAGATGATTGTTGTATCAAGCTTAGCAATCGCTTTGTTGCTGATTGCCATCTTCATGCCTGAGAGCAACACCGTTGTTTACGATGGCCACGACATTCCCGTGAAGGCATTCTTCATTGCAGCTTGCGGTATCTGCACCTCTGTTATGTGGGGTGGCATCTTCAACCTTTCTGTTGAAGGACTTGGAAAATATACCGAAGCAGCATCAGGTATCTTCATGACAATGGTTGTAGGCGGTGGCATAATGCCTCTCATCCAGCAGGAAATTGCCAGCAGCGTAGGTAATATCGCTTCCTACTGGCTTGTCATTGGTATGCTGGCTTATATTCTGTTCTACAGCACCATTGGCTGCAAGAATGTCAACAAGGACATCAAGGTTGATTAATATTCGATTGGTCAGGTCTATAGGGCCTGACCAATTCTGACTATTATATATTTGAATACTTATTTATTAACCCAATTAAACTAAAACAACTATGATTGATATTGAATTTGTAAGAAGTCGCTTCATCAAGCACTTTGACGGTAAGACTGGTAACGTATATACATCTCCTGGCCGTATCAACCTGATTGGTGAGCACACCGATTATAACGGCGGATTCGTTTTCCCCGGTGCTGTTGACAAAGGCGTAACTGCTGAAATGCGTGCAAATGGCACTGAGGATACAGTTATGGCTTATGCCATTGACTTGAAGGATCGTGTTGACTTCAGACTGAGTGATCCCGAAGGTCCTAAGGCTTCTTGGGCCCGTTACATCTTCGGCATTGCCTTGGAGATGAAGAAACTGGGTGTTCCTGTCAAGGGTTTCAACATTGCTTTTGCTGGTGATGTACCCCTAGGAGCAGGTATGTCCTCTTCTGCTGCTATGGAGAGTTGTTTTGCTTGCGGTCTGAACGACATCTTCGGTGAAAACAAAGTTTCTCAGTGGGATATGGTGCTAGCTGGTCAGGCTACAGAGCACAATTACTGCGGTGTTAACTGCGGTATCATGGACCAGTTCGCTTCTGTATTCGGTAAGGCAGGATGCCTGATGCGCCTTGACTGTCGCAGCCGTGAGTTCGAGTACTTCCCATTCAAACCCGATGGCTATCGTCTGGTACTACTCGACTCTGTTGTTAAGCACCAGTTGGCAGGTTCTCCCTACAACGACCGTCGCAACAGCTGCGAGAACGTTGTAAAGCACATTCAGGCCAAGCATCCAGAAGGCAAGTTCGAGACACTTCGCGACTGCACTTGGGAACAGCTGGAAGAGGTAAAGGCTGAAGTTGGTGAAGAGGATTACAAGCGCGCTAAGTTCGTGCTCGGTGAGAAGGACCGCGTACTTGCTGTTTGCGATGCACTGAACGAAGGTGACTACGAGAAGGTTGGTGAGATGATGTACAAGACTCACGAAGGTCTTTCTAAGGACTATGAGGTTTCTTGTGAAGAGCTCGACTTCCTAAACGATATTGCTAAGGAGAACGGCGTTACCGGTTCACGTATTATGGGCGGTGGCTTTGGTGGTTGCACCATCAACCTGGTTCGCAACGACCTCTACAAGAAGTTTGTTGAAGATGCCAAGCTGAAGTTCAATGCCAAGTATGGTCACGAGCCCAAAGTTTACGACGTTGTCATTGGCGATGGTTCACGTAAACTCTGCTAAGACTTCGCTATAAAATAATTATTAGTATAATTAAAGCCTGTTTATCGTCTGATAGACAGGCTTTTTGTTTGTCAAGCACAATCAAAAAAAGCCTGCAAACAAATTGTTCGCAGGCTTTTTCAAGAATAAACTATATTTTAGTTGTTGGGCAATTCCAACCATTTCACATAGCAGAAGTCCTGACGGTGTGGCAGGTTCTTATTCTTAGGATACATACGAACCGCACTACGATACAAACCAGCCTGCTGTGGGAACATTTCAGCCTCGAAGATATAGTTGTTTCCTTCATGACCAACGACCTTCAGTGGTTCGATAGAGAAGATATGCTCCTCGCCTTCAGCATTGGTATAAACATTAATCTTCTCCAAACCAACAGCATCTTCCAAGCCCTGCTCGTTAATCACATAGCGAAGAATATACTTTTGGCCAGTCATGATTCCAGATGCAGGATAAGTCCATTCAGCCTTCACAACGTTGATGGCATCCCAACGCTCTGCAACAGTCTCCTTCCAATGGGCAATATCCTTAGCCAACTGATTACCGTTCTTAGAGATTTCCTTGAAGCGCTTAGCCTCCTTCTCGTAGAACTTAGAATAATAATCATCCAGCTGACGCTTCATCGTATAGTGAGGAGCAATCTGAGCGATAGAATTCTTGATTACCTTAATCCATCCCTTAGATAGACCCTTCTTGTCCTTATCATAGTAAAGAGGAATAATTTCATTCTCGAGCAGACCATAGATAGTTGCAGCATCCAACTGGTCCTGATAGCCCTGAGTCTGATAGGTGCGCTTCTCAGTGAGAGCCCAACCGGCACCCTCACGATAGCCCTCAAGCCACCAGCCATCTTTCACAGAAAGGTTCACAACACCGTTCATCTCGGCTTTCTCGCCAGATGTACCTGAAGCCTCCAAAGGACGTGTAGGTGTATTCATCCAAATATCAACACCTGAAACAAGACGACGAGCAAGCAGAAAGTCATAATCTTCAAGGAAGATAATCTTGCCCAAGAATTCAGGACGCTGCGAAATCTCGTAAATCTTCTTAATCAGTCCCTGACCAGCACCATCAGCAGGGTGAGCCTTACCGGCAAAGAGGAAGATTACTGGATGCTCTGGATCGTTCACAATCTTAGACAGACGGGCTTCATCAGTGAACAACAGGTGAGCACGCTTATAAGTAGCGAAACGACGGCAGAAGCCTATCACCAAGGCATTGGGGTTCATCTTCTCGAGCAGTGAAACTACACGCGAAGGATCACCCTGATTCTTCAACCAGGTTTCACGGAATTGTTCTTTGATATAGTCGAACAACTTCTGCTTCAGAGCCATACGGGTTTCCCATACTTCTTCATCAGAAACATTATAGATACCCTCCCAAATACTCTGATTTGACTGGTCAGACATAAAGTTCTTATCAAAATACTTCTCATAGACTTTACGCCATTCAGTAGCAGCCCATGTGGGGAAGTGTACACCGTTTGTTACATATCCAACGTGGTTCTCCTCAGGATAATATCCAGCCCATATATTCGCAAACATTTGCTGGCTTACCCATCCATGAAGCTTAGACACACCATTCACTTCCTGACAAGTGTTGCAAGCGAAAGTTGACATACAGAATTTTTCGCCATGATCATCAGGATTGGTACGGCCCATTCCAATGAATTCATCCCATGTGATGCCTAACTTCTGAGGGTAACCACCCATATACTTACCAAACAGGCCCTCATCAAAATAGTCGTGACCAGCAGGTACAGGTGTGTGAACAGTATAAAGACCGCTTGCACGTACCAACTCCATAGCTTGGTTGAATGACAAGCCTTCATCAATGTAATCGCACAAACGCTGCAAGTTACAAAGTGCTGCGTGTCCCTCATTACAATGATAGATATCTTTCTTGATGCCCAGTTTTTTTAGAGTGAGTACACCACCAATACCCAACAGGATTTCCTGCTTCAGACGATTCTCCCAATCGCCGCCATACAAGCTGTGAGTGATTGGTTTGTCAAACTCTGAGTTCATTTCGTTGTCGGTATCGAGGAGGTACAATTTAATACGGCCCACATTTGCTACCCAAATGTATGCATGAACCATATAATTCATATATGGCACATCAACTACGACAGGAACGCCATTCTCATCGAGAACGCGCTCAATGGGCAGAGATGAAAAATTCTGAGCTTCATACTTGGCAATCTGCTGACCATCCATCGAAAGACTCTGGGTAAAGTAACCGAAACGATAGAGGAATCCTACGGCACACATATCCACATTAGAGTCACTTGCCTCTTTCAGATAGTCACCTGCCAGCATTCCCAAACCGCCAGAATAGATTTTCAAGGCTGAGTGAATACCATACTCCATAGAGAAGTAAGCCACAGAAGGTCTGTTCTTGTCTGGCTCAACATCCATATATGCACGGAAAAGATCATACACGCTCTTAATGCGCTTCATGAGAGCCTTATCCTTCAAGATAGCTTCTTTGCGTGAGAAACTCAGACGCTCAAGAAGCATCACAGGATTGTGTTTCACCTCGTGATAGAGATCAGGATCCAGATCACGGAACAAATCACGTGCTTCATAGTTCCATACCCACCAAAGATTGTGAGCAATCTCATCAAGACAATACAACTCCTCAGGAAGTGAGTTCTTAACGGTGAGCTCACGCCACTGCGGTGTGTTTACATAATCAGCTTTGATTTTCATAATAGTTTTCTTTTATAGAAATATCGAATTATTTTTGTTACTTATTTATTATAATAATGAAGCCTTCCTCTTTTCAGCTTTCTGAAGAGCTATATCGTAGGCCTGCTCGTAGTACTTGATAAATTCACTCCAAAGCGCTTTCTTTGACAATTTCTCTGCATTCTTCCTACAAGCTGCTACTTCATCAGGAGACAATGAGGAATAATAGGCAACGGTATCTTTAATGACATCGGCTACTTCAGAATAATTATAATCAGTACGATGAATCACTTTTACACCATCTCCTATTTCGCCATTTTTACCCAATTCCTTGTTTACCCACAAGCCAAAGCCTGCTAAGTCGGTGGTGATACATGGAACTTTAAAGGCTATCGCTTCCAATGGAGTGTAGCCCCAAGGCTCATAATACGAAGGATAGATACACAAATCGTTTCCTAATACCACATCATAATAGGTAAGATTCAGAACACCATCTTTTCCATCAAGATAGCAAGGAAGGAAAATAACCTTTACATGATCTTCATGACTATTGTGCATATCATAATACTTCAACATATTCAGCACATTATCATGTCCCATATTGTGCAGCCAATGAGTCACCAATGGCACCTCTAACGGCGAATCATAGGTCTTACCGCTCTTCAAACGCTCAATCAAATCCTGACGAGGTTCATCGGTCCATCCAGGAACATCGATGAAAGCAACGACCTTCTTCTTTAAATCTCTATCGCGAAGTAAACGGTTCATTGCTTCTACAAAAACATCGATTCCCTTATTGCGGAATTCATAACGACCAGATGTAGAAACGATTAGCGTATCATCGTCAAACTGTTCTCCCAACAAGGCTCCAGCCACTTCAAGCATTTTCCTACGAGCCTGCTTACGTTTACGTCCGAAAGCCTGTACTTTGGGAACGAAGCTATTATCGAAGCCATTTGGAAGTACCACATCTACTGGCTTATCCAACAATTCAACACACTCACGAGCAGTAATATCACTTACCGTTGTAAAACAGTCCACATGATGAGCTGTCTGTTTTTCAATAGAATGTTTTGACTGCATGTTCAATTCGTCAGCCATCTGATCACCATTATAAGCAAACAGATAATCGTACAACGGCTTTTGATTTCCAGCAATTGAACGCCCAATACTAGTAGCATGAGTAGTAAATATGGTAGCTACTTGTGGCAATTTACTATTAATGTATAGTGCGCCTAATCCGCACATCCATTCATTAGCATGATAAACAACCTTTAAGTCTGAACTGTCAGTAGCTTGGTTCTTCTCTAACCAATAATAGAAACTTTCTACTACTAATGCTGCGGCATACGAGAACATTGAAGCTTCGTCGTAATCGCCATAAGCATGCAAAGAGTCAACCTGATAGTTTTCCCATAGCCAGGTATAGATTTCATTTTTCTTCTCGAAATATGGAATGAAATCAACAAGAATGGCTATTGGCTCTCCAGGAATATCCCAGCGCCCTACCCTAACCTTCAATCCTTGTTCTTTAGCTTCCCATTGCCATTCTGCAAAGAGAGACTTGTCTTCCTTAAAATAAGGACTTTCACTATCGGAAGAATCTGATGAATCATTCCTTTTCCAAAAATCTGGGCCAATAAACAGTAGTTTGTCTTTAAGAGTTTCTTGAAGCGTTTTTGCACGAGTAGATAATACGGTATAAATACCTCCTACTTTGTTGCAAACCTCCCAACTAGATTCAAAGATATAGTCGGGTTTTAACGTTTTTTTATCCATTTTAAAATCTATAAGTTGCGGCAAAGATACTTAAAAATTTCTTAAACATGCAAGAACAATGAAACATTTTTTAAAATTAATATCATTTTTTGATTCAGATTGTCTATCTTTGCCTCTCAAACATTCATATTTAATAAATCATTATGACGAACTGGATACGTTTCATATTTATTTCCATCTTACTTGCTTTTATAGGTTCTAATATCTATGCTCAAAGTGACAGCACAACATTCAAGACGGAAATATACAACAAAGAGTACGACATATTCATTCATTTGGACCTCAACAATCGTCAGCTAATTGCTCCTGGCCATGAATTATTTGGTCCAATAGCCGGATATTTAAGGAAATCAACAAGTTCATTCTACTGGTTGATACTTGATGCTGAGATTTGTGACAAAAAAGCCACCTTACAAATGGTTAACGATTTCGGTAGTGAGGACCTTGTAGCTACCCTCATTCAGTTGAATGATTCCACCTACCGACTTACCCAGAAAAAAGGCAGTGCTATAAAAGTTCCTTACAAAGGGAAATGGATGAAAATTCCAAACACATTGGAATTCAAAAAAAGGTAAGACTTCTCTGTCTTACCTTTATCTTTTTAATATTTTGAGATTGAGCTTAATTCCTAAGAAATAAAGTCAACCATCAGAAATTATAAGAGAATCCCAAAGAAGAATATTCCTTAAACTGCCAGAACCCCAACTTTTCGTCTTGCTGATTGGAATCGTCGAAACGTGGGAAGAGAAATACATTGGCCGTAATATATTTCGACACTCGCAGTGTAAAAGTATTCTCCCATTCCATTTCAGCACGATGGAACGAACTAAAATAGTATAATCGCGTTTTCCAGGTTACCACATCATTCATTTTCCATTCAATAGAAGCGGTAAGCTGCGAACCGAAATCAGTCAACGAGTGTGTATGTCCCTCATCTACCTTCACACCAAAACTACGAGCCAAATCAGCACGATCCACATAACGATAGTTTACCGCTAAGGGAGACATATTGACAGTACCGGACATTTTCCCTTTGAAGAAATCCACCTTATAGTCCATACCTATACCTACATTCAAGTTGAACGGTGACATAAAGTCTGAGTAAGTTCGCTCATCATTAGCTTTCAAACCTCTCGTAAACTGAGTATAAGAAAGCACTTGAAGGGTATAGTACCAACGCTTGAAAGCCTGAAGACCAATTTTTCCAGTATAACGTAAAAGGTCTTCATTTGTCTTAAACTTGTTCACTGTATCAGAAGGAGATGTCTGAAAGCCGAGTTTCATCTCCAACTTATTCTCCCACTTCCATTTAGACTTGTTATCGTAATTGGCTTCAAGGGTCAAAGAACCAACAGCCGCATGATTACTCTCACCGCCTTTATACCAGTTATCACTAACATAGTTCTGCATCAGCTGAACATTTCCATCGCCACGAAATTTCCAAAAAACAGGTTTTTCAACAGCCACCTCAACAGGATCTGCCTCAGGCAACATCTCTGGCATTGGCTCCATCTCTTCAACAATACTCACTTGCTGCTGAATAGGAGACTCAAGGTCATTCCGCAACTGCCCTGACTCTTTCATGTCACTCTCAGCATTCTGTACCAAATCAGGACGATTAAGATATATACGCAACATAGAGGCTGATATTTCGTCTCTAAGTTCCTCTTCGCTCTCTGCGCGAGTCAAACTCAAACGGTTTTGAGCTACTGAATGATAAAAAGTAAGCGGACCGAACAATGGGTAGTACTGACCATACTGATTTGTACGATCCTGTGCCGTTGCCACACCAATGGTCATAACAGCGGCTATAAATAAAACAACTTTTCTCATAACCGAGTGCAAAGATAAGCAAAATTTCCAAAATTATACTTGGTATGCAAAAAAAAAGTAGTAAATTTGCACCTTTGATTTTACAAACTGTCATATATATATCCCCAAGTACAAAATAAGTATATAAAATAATGGACAAGAACACTTTAACAGGAATGGTTTTGATGGCTGCTGTATTCATTGGCTACATTTGGTGGTCACAGCCCACACAAGAAGAAATCGATGCCTACCACAAACAGCAGGACAGTATTGCTGCAGTTCAGCGTGATGCACAGGTAAAAGCTGAAATGGCTGAACAAGAACGCAAAGATGCTGCCGAAGCCTCAATCTTAGCCGACTCTACTGCGCTTTTCTATCAAGCACTAAGTGGTGAATCAAATAATATCACACTGAAAAACGATAAGTTGGAGTTAACCTTTTCTACTAAAGGTGGCACACTGACAAAAGCTGTCATTCTTGGATTTGAAGACAAAGATTCAGCTAATGATGTCACGCTCTTCACTGCCGAAGACCAACAGATGAACTTCATGCTTGCTGGCAAGAACGAAAACATCATTACAAAAGACCTTTATTTCACTCCAACCAATATTACTGATCGTTCCGTTACCATGACAGCTCCTGCTCAAAATGGTGGTAGCATCAGTTTCAATTATGAATTGGGCGATGACTATATGCTGCATTTCTCTTTCACTACAGAAGGACTTGCCGGACTATTTGCTCCCAACTATGGTCAAGTTGACGTGGAATGGATTTCGCGTGCCCGTCAACAAGAAAAAGGCTTCATGTTTGAAAATCGATATGCTACCCTCACTTACAAGAAAAAAGATGGTAGTACCGACTATCTCAGCGAAACGTCAGAGGATAGTGAAACGATTGAAGAGCCCCTTGATTGGGTTGCTTTCAAAAATCAGTTTTTCTCGGCTGTACTGATATCTAAAGACGACTTTGCTTCCAATGCCACGCTCCATAGCACACCTCAAGAGAAAGGTTCTGGCTATTTAAAGAACTATGAAGCCAAACTTTGCACTACATTCGACCCCAAGGGTGTCCATGCATCAGAGTTTGAAATGTATATCGGTCCTAATGATTTCCGCTTGATTAAAGACGTTGAAGAACAAAGCCGTTTCAACAAAGACCTCGATCTAGAACAGTTGGTATATCTGGGATGGCCACTATTCCGCATTATCAACCGATGGTTCACTATTTATGTATTCGACTGGCTCACCTCATTTGGTTTCAATATGGGAATTGTACTCATCCTTATCACTCTGCTACTGAAAGCCATTACATTCCCCATGGTGAAGAAGAGCTATATGTCTAGTGCTAAGATGCGCGTATTGAAGCCAAAACTCGATGAAGCTACAAAGCAGTATGATAAACCCGAAGATCAAATGCAGAAGCAGCAAGCTATGATGCAACTATATGCCCAGTATGGTGTATCTCCTCTTTCAGGATGTTTACCAATGCTGATTCAGATGCCTATTTGGATTGCCATGTTCAACTTTGTTCCTAACGCTATCCAACTTCGCCGTGAATCATTCCTTTGGATTGACGATCTTTCGACCTATGATCCCATCATTGAATGGAGTTTCAACATTTGGGGTATTGGTGATCACCTTTCATTGACCTGTATTCTTTTCTGCGTTGCAAATATTCTATACAGCTACATGACCATGCGCCAACAGCGCGATCAAATGGTGGGTCAGCAGGCTGAACAGATGAAGATGATGCAGTGGATGATGTACCTCATGCCACTTATGTTCTTCTTCATGTTCAACGACTATTCTGCTGGTCTAAACTTCTATTATTTTGTTTCTTTGTTCTTCTCAGCTGCCATCATGTGGACACTTCGCAAAACCACTGATGATGCTAAACTTTTAGCTATTCTTGAAGCTAAATACAAAGAGAACAAAAACAATCCCAAGAAAATGAGTGGACTGGCAGCACGTCTTGAAGCTATGCAGAAACAGGCTGAAGAACTACAGCGTCAACGCCAAAACGGATATAAGAAATAAAAATCCCACACATATATTACTAGGATAACTATGAAAATTGGATTTGACAACGAGAAATATCTCAAGATTCAGTCAGAGCATATTAAAGAACGTATTGCTCAGTTCGATGGAAAACTATACCTTGAACTTGGCGGAAAACTTTTCGACGACCACCATGCCTCACGCGTACTCCCTGGTTTCAAGCCCGACTCTAAGCTTCGTATGCTAGCACAGTTGCGCGATCAATTGGAAATTGTCATCGTCGTTAGTGCTGAAGATATAGAGAAGAATAAAGTACGAGCCGATCTTGGTATCACATACGATGAGGATGTGTTACGCCTTCGCGATGAATTCATGAGCCGCGACTTTATGGTGGGATCTGTAGTTATTACCCATTATACCGGTCAGCACACTGCCGATCAGTTCCGTCATCGTCTTGAGCGTCTTGGTATACGTTCTTACGTACACTATTTAATTGATGGTTATCCACACAAGGTTCAGCTTATTGCTAGTGATGAAGGATTTGGCAAGAACGATTATGTGGAAACTAGTCGTGAGCTAGTAGTCATCACAGCACCAGGCCCCGGTTCTGGAAAAATGGCTGTATGTCTCAGTCAACTTTACAACGAGAACAAACGTGGTATTCGTGCCGGATATGCTAAGTTTGAAACATTTCCTGTATGGAATCTACCTTTAAAGCATCCTGTAAATATAGCATATGAAGCTGCTACTGCCGATCTAAATGATGTGAACATGATAGATCCCTTCCATCTTGAGGCATATGGTAAAACAGCCATTAACTACAATCGCGATATCGAGATTTTTCCCGTATTAAACGCACTTTTTGAAGGCATATATGGTGAAAATCCTTATAAGTCGCCTACAGACATGGGAGTTAACATGGTAGGATTCTGTATCTCAGACGATGAGGTCTGCTGTCAGGCATCACGCGATGAGATTATCCGTCGTTACTACGATGCTACCAACAAACTGGCCATGGGAATCGACAGTGAGCGCGAGGTCAATAAAATTCTCATGCTCTTCAATCAGGCAAAAATTACTACAGCCTATCGTCGTGTCACTGTAGCTGCAGCTGCAAAACAGGAACTCACCGAACACACATCGGCTGCAATTGAACTTAGCGATGGCACTATTATCACATCTAAGTCATCTCCCCTTTTGGGTTGTTCGGCAGCACTCCTACTTAATGCAATGAAACATCTGGCCAACATCAGTCACGACGAGAAACTGATTCCTCAAAGTATGATTGAGCCTATCCAAAAAACAAAGATTGAATACCTTGGAGCCAAGAATCCAAGACTTCATACAGATGAGGTACTTGTAGCCCTTAGTGTACTATCTCAGCACGATGAACGTTCCGGCCAGTGGGATACAGCCTTAGCTGAGAAATGCCGTAAAGCTCTTGAGCAGTTACCCCAATTGCGTGGTTGTCAGGTACACTCAACAGTAATGCTTTCTGAAGTTGACCGAAAGATATTCAAGAAACTTGGTTGCGGTTTGACTTGTGACCCTATCAAAAAAAAATAACAACCTTTTAACTTTTAATCCGCATCAACTATGAACAAGTTATTTTTGATCGGTGCTACTGCAATGCTTTTATCAGCTTGCGGCTCACAACAAAACAATGAGACAGTGAATATAAGTAAACAAAACATCCAGTTGGAAAACGACCAGATGTCGCCCGAAGCACTTTGGGCTATGAGTCGTATTGGTGGCTATCAGGCTTCTCCCGATGGCCAGCATATTGTTTTCCAGATGGGATATTACAGTGTTGAGGAAAATAAAAGTCACCAGGTGCTCTGGATGATGAACTACGATGGTACGGATCAGAAACAACTGACCGAAGATGCAGACAACGAAACTGATGCCCAGTGGTTAGACAACGAAACGATTGCTTTCCTCAAGGGAGGTGAAGTGTGGAAGATGAACCTTAATGGTTCTGCACGCAAGCAGTTGTCAGATACTGAAGGAAAAATTGAGGGATTCCAGTTCTCACCTGACCGTAAGAAGATAATCCTGCTGCAGAGCATAGACTTCAACGAAATCATCAAGAAGAACCCCGAAGATCTACCCAAAGCAACAGGCCGTCTGGTCACCGATCTGATGTACCGTCATTGGGACCACTATGTAGAAAGCATCCAGCATCCCTTTTTGGCAGAAGTCAATGCAAACGGCATTTCTGATGCTATTGACATTCTGGAGGGTGAGCCTTATGAATGCCCGATGGAACCTTTTGGCGGCATCGAACAGCTGACATGGAGTCCCGATTCCAAATTTATAGCATTTACTTGTCGCTGCCTGACAGGTATAAGTTATAGTATAAGCACCGATTCGGATATTTTCCTCTATGATGTAGATAGCAAGGACATAAACAAGACCAAAAACCTCTGCAAGAACAGCTGTGAGTTTGCTGTAGTGCCCGATGGAGGTTATGTAGATAGTCCCGATAACACTTGCAATCCAACAAAGTCACTTAAGAATCAGTTCATCAACACGAACCTAAAGGACAACAATGTTGGCTACGACATAAATCCAAAGTTCTCGCCCGATGGTCGTTACGTAGCATGGCTCTCAATGGAACGCGACGGCTACGAAAGTGACCGCAACCGTCTGTGCGTCTACGACCTCAGCAGAATGTCAGAGGAACCTTGCAATGACATCAAGACCTACGTTACAGAGAGTTTTGATTCCAGCGTTGACGATTTCTGTTGGGCTCCAGATTCGCACACAATATATTTTATAGGAGTATGGCACGCCACTGAAAATCTCTATCGCACCAACTTGCAAGGCGAGGTTACTCAGTTGAGTAATGATTGGGCCGACTTTGGTTCACTGCAAATGCTGAATGACAAGCAGATTCTGGCTGAGCGTCACTCTTACGTGGCTCCAGCCGACCTATATACAGTTACACCAGGCGATAGTATCAGCGACACAAAGATTGCTCAGATTACCGAGGTCAACAAGGAGATTCTTGACCAATTAGGCAAACCCTCTGTAGAACAATATTGGGTAAAAACTACTGATGGTAAAGAGATGCTCACTTGGGTTATCCTGCCTCCTCATTTCGACAAGAACAAGAAGTACCCCACCCTGCTTTTCTGTGAAGGTGGTCCACAGAGTCCTGTTTCTCAGTTCTGGAGCTATCGCTGGAACTTCTTCATCATGGCCTCTCAGGGATATGTGGTTGTTGCTCCTAACCGTCGTGGTCTGCCAGGTTTCGGACAGGAATGGCTCGAAGAAATCTCTGGCGATTGGACAGGTCAATGCATGAACGACTATCTCTCAGCTATAGATTTTGCAACCGAGAATCTTCCTTATGTAGATAAGGATCGCCTGGGCGCAGTAGGTGCATCGTTTGGCGGTTTCTCTGTCTATTACCTGGCTGGTCATCATAACAAGCGTTTCAAGTGTTTCATTGCCCATGATGGCGCTTTCAACCTTGAGGCTATGTACACAGAGACAGAAGAGAACTGGTTCTCTAACTGGGAGTATGATGATGCCTACTGGAACAAAGACCAAACGGCTAGGGCCCGCAAGACATACGAGAACTCTCCTCATCGTTTTGTTGACAAGTGGGACACACCCATCCTCGTTATCCATGGCGAGAAAGACTATCGCATCAACGCCACACAAGGTATGAGTGCTTTCAATGCAGCCCGCATGCGAGGTATCGAGGCCGAGTTGCTCATCTTCCCCGATGAGAACCACTGGGTGTTGAAACCCCAAAACGGCATTCTCTGGCAGCGAACCTATTTTGATTGGCTCAATCGTTGGTTGAAGAATTAAAATTGATTTTTCTATTATACCCGTTATATGTTCAACAAAGAAACTTTCATTAGAAGACGTCAACAGCTGCGCCATCTGGTGGGCAATGGTCTCGTCATTCTTTTCGGCAATAACGAGAGCCCGGCAAATTATCCTGCCAACAGCTACTCGCCCATGCGTCAGGATTCATCTTTCCTGTACTATTTCGGTCAGCACCGTGACGGTCTGGTTGGAATTATAGATATCGATGCTGATAAGGATATGCTGATTGGTGACGATATTGATGTAGAGGATATCGTATGGATGGGCTTCACGCCCTCTGTGGCCGACTTGGCTGCTGAGGTAGGTGTCAGCACTACTGCTCCGATGAAGGAGTTGAAAAGCATCTGCAACGAAGCTCTTCGTCAAAAGCGTATAATTCATTTTCTGCCTCCCTATCGTTTCGATACAAAGATTCAGATAATGGATCTCCTCGGCATTCATCCTAACCAACAAAAAGAGGCCGCCTCACTGTCACTGATAAAGGCTGTGGTAAAGATGCGTGCCACAAAAGAGCAACAGGAAATCGAAGCAATCGATCGTGCTTGCAACGTTGGTTATGCCATGCACACAACTGCTCAACTTCTTATCAAGCCAGGCGTTACCGAACGTATGGTAGCCGGACAGGTGGATGGTATTGCACGTAGTTTGGCCCAAGGGGTCAGCTTTGCCACCATTTTCTCACAACACGGCGAGATAATGCATGGAAATCCCAGTGACAATCTGCTGGAGACTGGACGACTGGCCTTATGCGATGCAGGATGTGAACTGGACGATTACTGCTCTGACAACACCCGAACGATGCCTGTCAACGGCACATTCACGCAACGTCAGCTCGATATCTACAGTATCGTTGAGGAATGTCACGACCATGTACTCAACATTGCCAAGCCTGGTGTAAAATATGCCGATGTACATTTCGATGTATGTCGTCTGATGACTAACCGTCTAAAAGAGCTCGGACTGATGAAAGGCGATACGGAAGAGGCTGTTCGCGCAGGTGCACATGCCATGTTCTTCCCCCATGGACTGGGCCACATGATGGGTATGGACGTTCACGATATGGAAGGTCTTGGACAGATTTATGTAGGCTTTGACGAAGAGACCCGCCCAAACCTGGAACAGTTCGGAACCAACTGTCTGCGTATGGGACGCCGATTGGAGGAAGGCGTCGTAGTTACTGACGAGCCTGGCATCTATTTCATCCCTGCCCTCATTGACGAATGGAAAGCTTCAGGCCATTGCAAGGACTTCCTGAACTTTGACAAGATTGAGACCTATAAGGATTTTGGCGGCATACGTATCGAAGACGATTTGCTCATCACAGCAAACGGATGTCGTTTCATGGGCGACAAGCGTATTCCCTACCATCCACAGGAATTGGAGGCATTCATGGCCAGCAATACGGAAACAAAATAAACGAATTAACATATTTAGTATCTTAATGAAGAAAATCTTATCACTCGCGCTTCTCACCATAATGGCCTTGGGCGCTCAGGCAGAAGAAAAGAAAGATTCTGCCGCATGCAACAAACCTGTTTTTACAACAATCAAGGAGAATCCCATCACCAGTGTGAAGGACCAGAATCGTTCAGGAACCTGTTGGGACTATTCCACCATTTCGTACTTTGAGGCTGAGATACTGAAAGCCACAGGCAAGACCTACGACCTCTGCGAGAGCTTCGTGGCAAACAAGACTTATCTCGAGCGTGCCATCCAGGTAGTACGTTTCCATGGTGATTGCCAATTTGCTCAAGGCGGTTCTGCCGAGGACGTGCTCCACACATTGAAGGTGCACGGTATCGTTCCCGAAGGTGCAATGCCTTTCCCCGGCTCACTTTATGGCGATTCGCTGAACAACTTCAATGAGTTCTTCTCACTGCTCGAGCCCTATGTGGCAGCCATTTCTAAGAGCTCGGCTAGCAAGATTTCAGGTCAGTGGAAGGCTGGTCTTCAGGGCATTCTTGATGCTTACCTGGGCAAGTGCCCTGAGGAATTCGAGTACGAAGGAAAGAAATACACTCCAAAGTCATTCTGCGCAAGCCTTGGCCTGAATCTAGATGACTATGTGAGCATCACTTCTTATACCCATCATCCTTTCTACTCATCCTTTGCTGTTGAGGTGCAGGACAACTGGCGTTTCCCCCTGTCATACAATCTGCCTATGGACGAGATGATGCAGGTAATTGACAATGCCGTCAACAACGGTTATACCATTGCATGGGGTGGCGACGTTAGTGAAGATGGTTTCACACGTAATGGACTAGCCTATGCTGTCGATGAAAAGGCTACTCAGAGCCTGCGTGGCAGCGACATGGCTCGTTGGCTGAAACTTGCTCCTAGCAAGAAGCGTGATGTAATTGACTCACTGGGTTGTAATGTTCCTGAAATCATTCCTACTCAGGAAATGCGTCAGGAGCGTTTCGACAACTGGCAACTCACCGACGACCACGGCATGCTCATCTACGGTATTGCTAAGGATCAGAACGGAAAAGAGTACTATATGGTAAAGAACTCATGGGGTGAAAGCGGCGAATACAAAGGAATCTGGTACATGACCAAAAACTACATTGCTGCCAACACCATGGACTTTCTTGTCAACAAAAACGCTATTCCCAAGAATATCCGTAAGAAACTAGGTCTTTAAAATACTATTCTGTTATTCAAGATTTCGTATAGGACCAAGATTACATGGAAATATATTTTACCGGCATTATCATTGCCGTCAGCACATTTCTCATCATCGGTCTTTTCCACCCATTGGTGATCAAAGTTGAGTACCACACAGGCACCCGCTATTGGTGGGTGTTTCTGGTACTCGGAATTGCATCAGTCATTACGGCTCTTTTTATAGAGAGTCCTCTTCTCTCAGCACTTATCGGTGTCTTTGGCGCATCTTCACTTTGGACTATCGGCGAACTCTTCTCGCAAGTCAAACGCGTACAGAAAGGTTGGTTTCCTATGAACCCCAAACGCAAGAGCGAATACAAGCCTATTGACAAGAACGAAACGCTCTGTCCTGTACATCATGGCCGCAGCATTTATGCAATAGAAGACGACAATCAAACTGAATGAAGACCGAGTTAATACTTGTAGGAAAAACAGTGAGTAAGGAGTTTACGAAGATCATTGATGACTATCGTGAGCGAATTACTCACTATTTGCCTTTTTCAATAACCGTTATCCCAGAACTGAAAAACACCAAGAGTCTTTCCGAAGAACAGCAGAAGACTGCCGAAGGCGAACTTATACTGAAACAAATCCAAACTTCCGATACTGTTGTACTGCTCGATGAGCATGGCCGTGAACCCCGTAGCATTGAACTTGCATCCTGGCTGGAAAAGAAACAGCTCTCTGCCCGTCGTCTGGTCTTTGTCATTGGTGGCCCCTACGGTTTCTCGCCAGCTGTTTACCAGCGCGCCAACGAGCAATTGTCACTCTCCCGCCTCACTTTTTCTCACCAGATGGTGAGAGCCATCTTTGTTGAACAATTATACCGTGCCTGTACCATCATCAAAGGCGAACCCTACCACCACGAGTAAAAGTTACTATTTTAAAATTGATTGATATTACCCTACTAAGCCATAGTCATTAATTAACTATAGTACAGTAATTTAACTATAGTAAGCATAATTATTCTGAAGCTAATTATCATTCATAGAGATTGTCAAATGGTTAAAATATTATAATTATAACTAAAACAACAAGTTCAAAACTAAAATTCACCGAAAAAATAACTATTTACGTCAAATTATTAGTAATTTTGCACCCGTTTTGTTCACTTTATACATATTTTCTTTCTAAAAGACTATATAAAAAGGTGATGGAGACTAGAACAGGCGCTAGCTTCCATATATGTTTAACCAATTAAAACGGTCTGATAAACGTCTGTTCAGGCCAACGTCTTCCTGGAGAAGACAAACATATTAATATTTTATGTCAGAATTAACAAAGAACGTTCAGCCGTTGCAGGATTTTAACTGGGACGAGTTTGAAAACGGCACCGTAGCCAACGTGAGCAAAGAAGAGCTTGACAAGGCTTACGATGAGACCCTGAACAAAGTAGCCGACCATCAGGTTGTTGACGGCACTGTAATCAGCGTTGACAAAAAAGAAGTGGTTGTAAACATTGGCTACAAGAGCGATGGTATCATCCCCGCTTCAGAGTTCCGCTACAACCCCGACTTAAAGGTTGGCGACACCGTTGAGGTGTACGTAGAGAGCGCTGAAGACAAGAAAGGCCAGTTGTTGCTTTCTCACAAGAAGGCTCGCATGTCGAAGTCTTGGGATCGCGTTAACGAGGCTCTTGAGAGCCAGGCTATCATCCAGGGCTACATCAAGTGCCGCACCAAGGGTGGTATGATTGTCGATGTATTCGGCATCGAAGCCTTCCTTCCCGGTTCACAGATTGACGTTCACCCCATCCGTGACTACGACCAGTTCGTTGGCAAGACCATGGAGTTCAAGGTGGTTAAAATCAATCAGGAGTTCCGCAACGTTGTCGTTTCTCATAAAGCTCTCATCGAGCAGGAGCTCGAGGCTCAGAAGCAGGAGATTATCTCTAAGCTCGAAAAGGGACAGATTCTGGAGGGTACCGTTAAGAACATAACCAGCTACGGTGTATTCGTTGACCTGGGTGGTGTTGACGGACTGATCCACATCACAGACTTGAGCTGGGGCCGCGTTGACGATCCCAAGAAGGTTGTCGAGCTCGACCAGAAGATCAATGTTGTTATTCTCGACTTCGATGAAGAGAAGAAGCGAATTGCCCTCGGTCTGAAGCAGCTCACTCCTCATCCTTGGGATGCTTTGGATGCTGATCTCAAAGTTGGCGACCACATCAAGGGTAAGGTTGTCGTTATCGCCGACTACGGTGCATTCGTTGAGGTACAGCCTGGCGTTGAGGGTCTGATTCACGTTTCTGAGATGTCATGGAGCCAGCACTTGCGTTCAGCTCAGGAATTCCTGAAGGTTGGCGACGAGGTAGAGGCAGTAATCCTGACTCTCGACCGCGACGAGCGCAAGATGTCTCTGGGTATCAAGCAGCTGAAGGAAGATCCATGGGAGGCTATCGAGGTTAAATATCCTGTTGGCAGCAAGCACACCGCTAAGGTTCGCAACTTCACCAACTTCGGTGTATTTGTAGAACTAGAAGAAGGCGTTGACGGTCTGATTCACATCAGCGACCTGAGCTGGACCAAGAAGGTTAAGCACCCCTCTGAATTCACTAAGGTTGGTGAACCAATCGACGTTGTAGTACTTGACATCGACAAGGAGAACCGTCGTCTGTCTCTCGGCCACAAGCAGCTCGAGGAGAATCCTTGGGATGTATTCGAAGAGAAGTACACCGTTGGCTCAGTTCACACAGGTAAGATTACTGAGATGCTCGAAAAGGGTGCTGTTGTAGCTCTCGAGGAGAATGTTGAAGGCTTTGCAACACCAAAGCACCTTGTGAAGGAAGACGGTTCACAGGCTCAGGCTGGTGAGGAACTGCCCTTCAAGGTTATCGAGTTCAACAAGGATTCTAAGCGTATTATCCTTTCTCATAGCCGTACCTTCGAAGACGCTCAGCGTGACGAGAAGCGTGCTGCCAAGAAGGCTGCTGCTCCCCGTGCTAAGAAGGAAGAGAATGCTAAGATCGAGAATGTTGCTGCCAGCACAACACTTGGCGACATTGACGTTCTTGCCCAACTCAAAGCTCAGATGGAAAAGGGCGAGTAATCGCACTATAGTGGAGTTGGTGGACAAAGATTACCCCACTCTATTAGAATAATCCAAGACTGCGTTTCAATATTTTGGAACGCAGTCTTTTCTTTTGAAATTATTTGTTGATTTCGAAAGAAATGCTTACTTTTGCAAATAGCAATCATTAGAAGACGTATTTTAAAATCAAAACTATAAATCGTCTAAGACATGAAACGAATACTCTTTGCATTTCTTCTTATATTACCAATGGTCATAGTCCAAAAGACAATGGCCCAAGAACAGGAGCAATTGGTAGAGAACGCAGATTCAATCATACGCCAATTACAATCACAATTGCAGGAAATGCAGTTACGCGACATTGTTCTACGCGAACAATTAGAACGCACCGGGGCAGCCCAGCGTTCAGATTCGCTACGCCGCAGTCGTATGAAAGCAAGAATCGACTCGCTTCGCAATATCACTCCCGGTGCCCCACTTGTTATCGATGGTGACACGTTGTTCACTATCTATGCGCGCAAAGGAGGCATGCTTGCAGAAGACCGTGTGAAGGGTATCAAAAAGCAAATTGTAAGTCATGGCAAGCGTTTGACGTTCTTTACAGATTCCTGTACTATTTTCGAAGGCGAGTTCTATACCGACATTATGATAGGAAGTGATGTACTAATGAGCATCAGCGACGAAGACGGACTCTGGGCTTCCTGCACTCGACAGGAACTTGCAAACGAATATATCACCATTATTGAGCAGAAGATCCAGAATCTGCATGAAGAATATGGTTTGCAGAAGAAATTACTAGGATTGCTTTCTATTTTCCTCATTGTCTTTGCACAGTGGTTGGCTATTAAGGGAACGATGTGGCTTTTCCGTCGTTGGAAATTCCGCTTACTGCGCCTGCTTCTAAAACAAGCCAAGCCACTCAGTATCAAGGAATACGAGTTATTGAACGTACACCGTGTGGGCATCATCATCATCATCTTTATGCGGGTGGTGTTGGCACTTATTATCTTCTTACAACTGTTTATCAGCATTCCCATGATGTTCTCTGTTTTTCCAGAAACAGAAGCTTTCACTTATACCATCTTTGGCTACATTTGGAATCCTGTAAAGAGTATTTTTTCATCAATTATCGGTTATATTCCTAATCTGTTCCAAATCATAGTCATTGTTGTCTGTTTCCGCTATTTAGTAAAGCTATTACGCTATATCACCAGTGAAATCAGTAACGGCAACCTCAAAGTAAACGGTTTCTATGCCGATTGGGCTCAACCCACTTATGTTATCGTACGTCTTCTACTCTATTCGTTCATGTTCGTAATGATTTGGCCATTACTTCCCAACAGCAATTCTGAGGTATTTCAAGGAGTATCAGTTTTTATTGGTGTTCTCATTTCATTGGGTTCTTCAAGCATCGTTGGCAATGTAATGGCTGGAATGGTGATGACCTATATGCGTCCATTCCGCATTGGCGACTTTATTCGATATAACGACATAGAAGGATTTGTCATTGAGAAAACAGTACTTGTCACTCGTATTCGCACACGAAAGAACGATGTGATTACTATACCTAATTCCAACCTTATGTCGGCTCAGACGTCAAACTACACGGTAGCTGCCCATGATTACGGAATTGTGGTACATACGAAAGTTACAATTGGTTATGACCAACAGTGGCAACATATTCGCCAGTTGCTACTTAATGCTGCTGAAGCCACACCTGGACTAGAGAAAAAACCACAACCTTTCGTTTTAGTCACCACTTTAGATGATTTTTATGTTGAGTACGAGATAAACGCATATACACGTCACTCAGAAAAACTATCGGCTATCTACTCAACACTACATCAGAATATCCTTGACAGTTTCCATTCTTCTGGAGTAGAAATCATGTCACCCCATATCTTTGCTCACCGTAATGATTTGGAGCTACAAATTCCACCAACTGAAAAGTCTTAAAGCCTATGGATTATCAACTTGACATACATGGCAAGATGCTCATGGCTCAATACCATGAGCAACTAGAGGACTACAAACAACTTGCACAAACAGTTGAAGGAAAGCTGCGCCGTGCACTTGATGAGCAACACGTTAAGGTCACAGCTTTAGACTGTCGTGTAAAGACAGAATCATCGCTTGCAGGTAAAATTGAACTAAAAGGTTCTAAGTACCGTTCAATCAAAGACATAACTGACATCGTAGGACTTCGTGTGGTAACGTTTTACAGCGTTGATGTGGACAAGGTTGCTGCCATTGTTAGCGAGACTTTTGAAGTTGATTGGAAAAATTCTGTTGACAAGCGAAAACTACACAGACTAGACAGTTTCGGTTATAATTCCCTACACTATATATGTAAGGAAGGAAATTATTCATTCGAGATTCAAATGCGTACTGCGCTTCAGCATGTTTGGAGTACTCTCGATCATGACACCTGCTACAAAGGTGCTGTAAAGATTCCTCAGGAATATCGTCGTCAGTTCAACCGTCTGGCAGGTATGTTAGAACTTATCGATGACGAATTCTGCCGTTTGCGCAACATTTTGACAGATTATCGCCGTAGGATGCAGGCATTAGAAGTGTCCGGACAACTTGACGAAGTTGACCTAAGTCCAGATACCTTTCGGCGCTATCTGGAGACGGAGCCATTTGCGCGCCTCAATCAGCGCATCGCTTCTATTAATCAGGCTGAACTTTACCCCGTACCAATGATGCCGTTTTTACGAGTACTTCAGAAATTAGGATTCGAAACTCTTGGCGATGTAAACCGCCTCATTGAAGAATATAGTGACGATGCCTATCGCTTGGCTACAGCACAGTTAGGAGCCACTGACTTGGACATTCTTTCCGAGAATATCGGCATTCAGAATCTCTGCTATGTTTATGTACTGAAAAATGGAGGCCAACTGAACGAAATCTGCCAGATATACGATTGGTTGAACGGACCAAATCCTGCCAATGCTTCTCTTGCAAAAGAATTATTGAAACAAGCCCGTACGCTCACATTTTTACAAAAAGATCAAGAATAACGGCAAATGAAACAAAAACTGAGACAATATATACCTGAGTCACTTCGCTCAAAATTTAATATAGCATTGCTTGTCACAGCAGCTGTATTAGTTGAGGGAACCAGTGCTGTACAGTATTGGTTTGCCAAAGAAGGTATCACCCGTGAAGTTCAACATCGTGCCGAGAGTGAACTGCGAGCAAAAAGGCTAGAGATACAAAATGTAATGAACGTGGTGGAAGTTGCTGTCAACAACATGGCATGGACTGTTCAACAGCAATTATCACACCCAGACTCAATGTTAGCCATCACTCAGAAACTGATAGCTTCCAACGAGTATATTGTTGGAAGTGCCATTGCATTTGAGCCATATTACTACAAGGGCAAAGGACGACAATTTTCTCCATATACCTATCAGCACGATGGCATCACAACCTGTAAGCAATTAGGTTCTGATGAATATGACTATCATTCAATGGAATGGTACACAAGTCCCATGGTAACAGGTCATTGTCATTGGAGTGAGCCTTACTATGACAAAGGTGGCGGTGAAATGATGATGGCTACTTACAGTGTTCCTATTTGCGATAATACAGGACAAAAAGTAGCAGTATTCACTGCCGATTTATCACTTAATTGGTTATCAGAATTGATAAATGCCGAACACTTCTATCCATCCAGCTACAACCTGCTTCTTTCACATAGCGGCCAGATAATGGCCTGTCCTGTAGAGAGTCTTGTGATGCGACAAACCATTGCACAGGCCACCTCAAAGGAGGAAGACACAATTGTGAATCTGATTAACAGGAAAATGCTTGCAGGCGAAAGCGGACAGGCCACAGTGAATAAAGCTAATGGTGAAAAGCATTATGTGTTCTATGCACAGATGGACGATGAAACCGGTTGGTCAATGGCGGTTGTTTGTTCAGACAATGATATATTCTCAGGTCTGCGCCAAGTAGTTTTCTACTTATTCCTTTTAATGCTCCTCGGGCTTTGCCTAATGGGCTTTATCATTCTCGGAGCTGCCAACGCCACCAAACGACTACAAAAAGTAAATGCTGAAAAAGAACGTATCAGCAGTGAACTCCACATTGCCAGTGATATCCAAAAGGGCATGTTGCCAAAGACCTTTCCTCCCTACCCTGAGCGCGATGATGTAGAGATATTTGGTTCACTGGTATCTGCAAAAGAAGTGGGAGGTGATCTCTACGACTTCTTTATCCGTGACGAGAAACTATTCTTCTGCATTGGCGATGTAAGTGGAAAAGGAGTACCAGCCTCCCTGGTGATGGCCGTAACACGAAGTCTATTCCGTTCCGTCTCTGCCCATGAAGCGAATCCCGATCGCATCGTCACAATCATCAATGACTCGATGGCACAAATGAATGAGTCTAACATGTTTATCACCATGTTCCTTGGTGTATTGGACCTTCCTACAGGCAGACTCCGCTATTGCAATGCCGGACACTGTCCACCTCTGCTTATAGGTGACAGCGTCAGTATAATCCCCGTACATTCCAACCTTCCAGTTGGAGCACTTCCTGGATATAAATTCGAGGGGCAGGAACTCCCCATCTGTCCACAGTCCACCATCTTCCTCTATACAGATGGATTGACAGAAGCCGAGAACACTGCTCACGAACAGTTTGGTGAAAGCCGAATCATGAAAGAATCTAGCGATTTACAAACTCATGCACCTCAAAAACTTATAGAACAAATGTCTTCAGCCGTCCACAGTTTTGTTGGCGAGGCTGAACAAAGCGATGATTTGACTATGTTAGCTATTCAATACACAAAATCTCAGCTCGACGTACGGCTTGAGCGCAGTCTGACGCTGCAAAACGACATTCAACAAGTTCCTCAACTTTCAGAATGGATAGAAGAGGTGTGTGAAGCTGTTGGCTTTGATGCTGCTACCACCATGCAGATGAATCTTGCTATGGAGGAAGCTGTTGTTAATGTGATGAGCTATGCCTATCCTAAAGGAACGGTTGGCGACATCAACATTCTGGCACAGGCTAACGATGTGCGACTTAAGTTCACGATTATTGACAGCGGAAGTCCTTTTGACCCTACTGCCCATCAGGAGACAGACACCACGCTCAGTCTTGAAGAGCGTCCAATCGGTGGTCTTGGCATTCACCTTGTCCGCCAGTTGATGGATAGTATCAACTACGAACGCATCGAAGAAGCCGTTGACAATAATCCTACGTATAAAATAGGCAAGAATGTACTGACACTCAGAAAAAAACTTAAATAAACATCAAACAAAATGAAGACAACAATTCTAGAAAAAGATGGCGCTTTGGTAGCCGTTTTTGAAGGCCGTCTCGATACGGCAGCAAGTGTGCAAACTTCTAAGGACTTAGAACCCCTGAATGCATGTTCAGGTCAGGATATCATCCTTGACTGCACCCATTTGGAATATATTTCATCCAGTGGCTTACGTTTGTTCCTTGGCGTTTTGAAAAACGCGAAACCTAAAGGAAGCAAAGTTTTCCTGACAGGTCTAAACGATGACTTGAAGTCTGTATTTGCTATGACAGGCTTCATCAATCTGTTCGAATTCAAATAAAACCTGAAGGACTAACTTGTAGGATAAACTGAGATTATCCACACGTAGCCGATTACTGCAACTTTAGACACAGTAATCGGCTACAATTTTGTAAATTCAGGTGAGAGTGCTGCCGAGGACCTGCAGGAACTTATGAAGATAGCCGATCATAACAAGGACAGCAAAGCTTCCCAGGAATATGCTTATCGTATTTTGAAAGAACCGAATGTATCACCTCTCCATAGAGGAGCAGCATTGTATCGGCTCAGCCAGTTTGCATTCTCAATGAATAAAAAGATACTTTTTGATAGTGTTTACAATGAACTTCAAGCGTTGAAAAATACTGAAGGATTGGAAGCTATAGAACCTATTGTTGAGGTCAACAACCTTGTAATGGCTGGTAAAAACGATGAAGCGCTGCAAGAATGCGAGAACCTTTCGCCTGAAAATCGGGCTGAACGCATGACAATTATCTATCATCGCATGGGCAACAACATGAAAGCCTATGAATACATGTCGAAGTTCAAGGAAATACACGACTCAATCATGCTGGTGTCGCAGGGGAATTTAGTTGCTACTTTTTTCATGCAAATGAGCAATGACCAGCTGAATCTTGAACAAAAGATTCTGAAAGAAGAAAATGCAAACCTAAGACTCATCATTTACTATTTCAATGTCACTGATATGGGCTGCGGCATATCCCCTGAATTAAGGGAGCATATTTTCGATACTTTCGTAGAAATAGGAGGGAGTCCCAAACTCAATGGCCTAGGACTCCCTATCTGTAAAGCAATTACCAAACTATGCGGTGGTGATATCTGGATTGACACCAGTTACACAGAAGGCGCACGCTTTATTGTCGAAATGCCGAAAAATGCTACTTTGCGCGAAAGAGCTCAGTCTGCTGACGAATAAGCTCTTCATCGTTGAAGTAGTCAATACGCATAGCCTTACGCACCTCATCCATTGTCTGGGCAGCCACTTCACGGGCTTGCTCTGTACCGCGACGCAGGATATTGAATATTTCAGGAATATCCTGCTCCAGTTCATGTCGGCGCAAGCGCATGGGTTCCAGGAACTGGTTCAGCACTTCATTAAGGAATTTCTTACACTTCATATCGCCCAGTCCCCCTCTGCGATAATGCTCTTTCAGTTCGTCAAGATTCTGGTATTCAGGCCAGAAATTCTTGAAATCCTCATCAGTAGAGAAAGCATCCAGATAGGTGAACACAGCATTACCCTCAACATGTCCGGGGTCTGACACATTCAAGTGAGTGGGGTCTGTGTACATAGAGCGTACTTTCTGCCAAACCTCATCCTTAGAGTCTGAAAGATAAATGCAGTTACCCAACGACTTAGACATTTTCTCTTTACCATCGGTACCTGGCAGGCGACGCGCTGTAAGATTCTCGGGCAGCATAATCTGTGGCTCAACCAGTACAGGAGCATAGATATTGTTAAAACGGTTCACCAATTCGCGGGTTACCTCAAGCATGGGCTCCTGATCTTCACCGGCAGGAACAGTAGTAGCCTTGAACAGGGTGATATCGGCAGCCTGGCTTACAGGATAGCAGAAAAATCCGAGGGGAATACTCTCACCCTCAAATCCACGCATCTTAATCTCGGTTTTTACTGTAGGATTACGCTGTACTCGGCTCACACTTATCAGGTTCATCAAGTAGGTGGTCAGTTCAGCCAGTTCTGGTATATGACTCTGAATGAAGATGATACACTTTGTTGGATCAAGTCCTGCACTAAGATAGTCGAGCGCCACGTTCACAATGCTCTGACGCAGTTTCTCAGGATTATCGGCATTATCAGTCAATGCTTGTACATCGGCCATGAATACGAACATGCGATCGTAATCGCCTGCATTCTGCAGTTCCACACGACGACGCAATGAACCTACATAATGGCCCAAGTGCAGTTTACCTGTTGGACGGTCGCCCGTCAGAATTACTTTTCCCATTTCTTTTTTATACTTTATTATCTAATTCAATTTTTAATCAAGCGTACTGTTATCTCCTTTCAATCTGTTGTATCAATATTAATTCTGGATTATATGAATATCACGCTGTGGGAACGGAATTTCAATACCGTTTGCATTCAGCGTATCGTAGATGCATGCCAACACATCACTTGCCACTGCAGCCCGTTTAGCCACCTCAGCCCAAACCACAATCTTGAAATCTACGCTCGAATCATTCATATTAATTACAATAGCATGCGATTCCTTAGTGGGATCCATCCATTCGTTGTGAAGACTATTCACTGCCTCATCAACAACTTTCTGCACAAGCTTCAAGTCTGTTCCATAAGCCACGCCAAATAATACAGGAACTACTACATAGCCACGGTTGCGTGTCAGGTTCTTATAGTTCTTATCAAACAATTGCGAGTTCTGGAAAGTAATAATCTCACCTGCCAGCGATTCTACAATAGTCGAAGTGTAACTGATCTGCTGCACTTTACCCACAGTTCCATCTACTTCAATCCAGTCGCCAACTTTCAATCTGCCCGTCATCAGGGATGCACCGTAGAAAATATTCTCAATGATGTTCTTAGATGCAAAACCGATACCGGTAGAGAGACCACCTGAAATAGCGAGTAACCAAGTCAAGGAGATATGAAGTATGCCCAACGACAGCATAAGCCAAACGCCCCACACCAATACCTGTACAATATTGCGGCTCATCACCACACGCGATTCGGCAGTTGAGAGATCACTATTCTCAAAATGCATACGCATAAATGCCAAAAGTGTAGTGGCCATGTAGCGGAACAAGAACCAAAGGCAGATGACCAGTGACAATTTGACAATAGAGAGTTTCAGGTTCTCCATATCAACGAAATGCATGTTGAACAATCGCCAGCAAAGGTCGCTCAGGTTGAACACATCAGCAGCCCAATATACACTCACCATCAATGAGAGGACACCCATGATTGGAGTTATCACATGATATAAGAAATTGTAGTGCCAAGACTTTGTGATGGGACGAGTGTCAAACTTCTTACGCTCACTATAGAGCTTCATCCAACTTGACATACATGTAATTGTCAGTACACAAGCCAACTGCATGGTCCACCAAATAAGTATCTGCACTGCCAAGAGTGTATAGCCCATCCATGAACATACCATCGAAACGATGAATACAGCCAGCGACAGATAAGAATAGAACATATCCTGTTGGGGCACATTCTTCGTATGGCGCAACATCACGCTCCATTGCCACAATGTGGCCAGCATCAGTACTGGCGGGAAAAACAGGTTGACCAGTTCTTTTGGAATAAGCACAATACGGAAAGCAATAACCAGGAAGCTAACCACCATTAACGGTGCATACAGACGGAAGGCACTGCCTATCTGTTTCCCATTAACGCGCAACAACAAAGAAATAAGAATTACGCCCAACAACCACGAGAATTCTATCAACAGGTCGGAAGCCATCTCAAAGAAGTTCTGCCCCCACCCTTGCCCTAAGGCTAAAATCAGCGCAAAGGTAATGGTTGTTGTGGCCATGATGATGTATTTACGCTTTTTCAAGAACTCTTCAGAACGAAGGCGTTTAGGTACAAAAAAGCGGATGACCAACTGGTTCAGTATGGAAGCGACAATAAAGTAGAAGAAAATAACCAGGAACAAGCCAAAGATAATGGTACTGCTCCATTGCGATGTAGGAGTCTGGTTGTACTTATCTCGCATCACCTGAATCATCTCATTCCATTTCGTCGTCAGATTCTTCAGCACCGACAGGTAGTTTGTACTACCGTTCATAAAGATATTGCGCTGTATCTCGTTATAACGGTCCTGTGCATAGTCGTTCAGATAGCGCAGACGATTTTCGCTCATTTCATAATAGCGTATATAGTCAGCTGTCTGAGCACGATTCTCTTCCAGCGAAGAACGAATATTAATGGCAAGTGTGAGACATACAGAACGATCGACCTTTGCCCGTTGGCTGAGCAGACGTACTGGCATCTGCTTCAAACTCACTATCAAGCTGTCGAACTTGGCTATTTCAGCATCATGACTTTCAAGGAACTGTTTGAATGGCAACTGCTGTCGCTGAAACTGCTGATATTGTTCGGTAGCCTCATGACAGGCATAAGTCATATCAAACACATAATTGGTGTTCTGAGAGTAAAGCATCAGTGCATTCTGGTTAGACCGACGCATCATTTCCATCAGTTCATTCAGAATGGCTTTATTCTGAAGGCGACGTTCAGCAATCTGCCCATTCACCTCGTTATATCGTTTCACCAGTTCCAATCTGAGGACGCCAAGCGTCTCGTCCAGATTCTCTTCTTTCAGTACTGCCATTGCCTTTGGGCACATCATGCCAACCAGAGCAAGCAGCAAAAGGAGTCGTTTCATCATGTTAATTGGTTAATATTTCTTTCGGCCTGCAAAGTTACGAAAAGTCGAGTGAAATGCAAAAGAAATGCTTGCTTTTCTTTTCATTTCCGAGAGGCAGGACTCGAAACTTATTTCGCTTGGCTCGTCCAAGAACTTCGGCGTCAACCAAAGTTACAAAAAAAGTCTGTAACGAAAGACGGATTTTGGAAGATTAACGCAGAAAACGCGTAAATAAAGGGCAATGCGAGGAAAACCGAGGGGTTTAGGAACGAAGTGAAAATGCAACTTGATGCGGATTGGCGCAAGAGTTAGGTCTCTAAATCGGACTCGGCCAAGCCGCTTGCCAGAAGCAAGAACCCGTTTAACCCGCATTAGACAATTTAACTTTTCTAATTCCGAGGGTACGGAAAAAGCAGAATGACGCAATTCAAACTGACTGTTTTTTTTCTACGCGAACAAGGGAAAGGAGAAAGATGGGATTGTTCCTATCATGGGTAGGATTACCATCAAAGGAGGCGTTACCAAATGATGATAATGGGAGCCTGTTCAATTGATGACAGGCTCCCTATTAATTGCATCTGAAGTTCTGCTAGAAAGTCAGACGATTTACCTCTATGGAAAAATAGGATAAACAGGGGAG
This sequence comes from Prevotella sp. E9-3, assembly GCF_022024015.1. Lineage (NCBI taxonomy): Bacteria > Pseudomonadati > Bacteroidota > Bacteroidia > Bacteroidales > Prevotellaceae > Prevotella > Prevotella sp. E9-3. Next base: position 1,694,250 of record NZ_CP091786.1, on the reverse strand, counting down.
CGTAACTGGCACATTATTTCCAAAAGTCGTTCAGCACTACCTGTGCGAAATTTGAGTGGTAGTGTTTTGAGTTGTTCTTCGGTAATAAAGAAGGAGAAACCTTGCAGTCGGGTGAAAAGATCTTCATACTTGTCTTTCACATGGGCCTCCATCCTTGCGAACAACGCATCTCTATCTCCATCAACAAAATGCATATATAAGGCATCACCTCGCATGGGCGAATGTGGCGCAAAAGCAGTTCCCTTTGGGATAACACATTTGTCCGCTCCCGTAAATGGAGCTGCAAAATGAACCAAATACTCCAGCTCTGTGTCCTCAGCCAATTCGAAGACGTTCTCGTCAATCTTCAGTGCTTCAATTTGTTCATGTGTAGCCATAGATTTCTATTATTTTTTGCAAAAGTAGGCAATTACCTCGATTTATCCAAATAAAAAGACTTTCACAAGGCTTGCGATGATAACTTTTTCAGATTTTTATGCATATCATTGGGAAATAATTCGTATCTTTGTGGTCAGAATTTGGCAAATCAGAAAAGAGACATCTAAAAACTGTAACATATGGACAAAATAGATTTTGTAGAACTTTCAACATTCTGTGTAAACAGATACAAAGAGACTCATACGGGTTCTGGAGAACGATATGAAGGGACTCTGTATGCCGCTATTTTTGACAATAATGAAGTACGTTGTTCGACAACACCACATATATTGCGTAACGCCGAACAGTGTATTTTAATTCATCACAGAAGTCAGATTGCCATTTCTAATTGGTACTCATGGTATTTTGTCGAGTATATCAATACAGAAGGATGCGTATGTGGTAGTAATTTAGACAATGGCTATTCGCTAGATATTAATGCATGGGGTAGCTTTGCAAACCAAGTAATGAGCTTAGATTATAATGGCTCTCACTTGTATTGGTGTGATGCCCCTTGGGATTTGCATCTCCCTCAAATTTGGGAATTGTATAATAGGATTAAGAATGTAAAATCAGAAAAAGAAATTAATCTTATTGTAGATCTCTTCAGTAAAGATGAGAAAATATTGAAATTGGAGAAAGAAATAGAGAATTTTACTTTTTCTAATCATCTTTTAATGCAGGAACGGGATCAATTTAGAAATCTATTGAAAGAGATCCGTGATATAGTAGAAAATAAGGGATAGAGTATTTGTATACAATACAAATAATAGAACGACCAAATAATATTGAAAAAGGTCTTATATGGGAGGATTATTAGCATTTAGAGTCGGCAATTTCGACAATACTGCAGAAAGAGAACAGTTCCGTTTTCTTTGTGAGAAGCTAAAGGCTCACTATGAGAATTCGAATGATTTCTGTGTGTTTGCTGGTAACTATAACATAGGATGTGAATTAGATGCTTTGTTTATAAAGAAGGACGCTATTATTGCTATCGAATTCAAAAACTATGGTGGAACTATTGTTGCCACAGAAAATGGTGAATGGAAATGCGACGGACAAATCATAAAAGGTGGTTCACGAAAGACAGTATTGCAACAAGCAAGAATAAATCACTCAATTGTCAAAAAAGAACTCAAAGCTTTAGGAGTGAATAGCAAGAACATAAAAGATGTACCGACTTTGGTGATATTTAATCAGCCCATTAAGCTGGAAAACCTGCTTTGTGCCACTACAAAATCTTGGCTTCATATAACTGACAACGAACATTTTATAGAGAAACTGGACGATATTACTTGTCCCCATACAGATTTTGATCCTTTGGGTATTGTGAATCTTGCCGAATTGTTAAACCTCAACTCTTTCTATCTGGCTGAGTTCAGCAATGCCAATTATGATAAACCAACAACATCTCCAGAACAACTATCTGTTTTTGAAGATATAAAAATATACGAAGGACATTCTCACAATTCCATCAAACAAAAAGAAATATCGCAAGATGACAAACAAGAGCATATAGATCTTCAAGAAGGAGATGTAGTCAATGAACAAGAAATACAAACTGAAGAGAGCGCCGCCCTTAAAGGTTTTGTAAAACAGATACTATCTTCTGTCTTAAAACTCTCTGATGCTGTTGTTACAGTGTGGGAAGGCATTTCTTTACAGTCGAAACTTGCAAAATATGGCATTACTATACATAATAAGTATTTGGTTAAGGTTGAGTCAACTGGGATAGGAACTCATTGCTCAAAACTCAGCAAATTTATTAATCATGAAGTAAAAGCAATAAACCCTGATGTTATTTGTTGGCAAGATGGTGATACGATAGATGAGTTACAAAAGAATACCGAACGGTCTAAAATCGTTTATGATAAAATGGATCATTCAGCCACAGATAATGGTTCCGTTAAGTTCCATAAATCTAAAACAATTATTCCGCACTGGCTTGATCTTGCTTTATTTAATAATCTCGGAGCCATCTATTCTCCAGAATACAAAAAATTTGAATATAATTTAGACACGGACTCTGAAGATATTAAAGTTTATTTAGGAACATACTTTCCTCGGAGCTATGCAGAATCTTTTTGTATTTTTGATGATTTGTTCAAATCTCGTCAATATCTGGAAGTCTTGAAACAACAACCAGAAATTAACATCCTTGACTTTGGATGTGGTACAGGCGGAGAGTTAATTGGGTTAGTGGTCGCCCTCTCAAAACATTTGACAGATTATAAAACAACAAATATTATAGCAATAGATGGTAATCGTAAAGCACTGACTACTTTGAAAGAATTAGTTGAGCTTTCATCATCTAATGTGCGTCATAATATATCACTTTCATGTGTAGAGAGAACGATTCAAAACAAAAATGATTTGCAAATTTCAAATGTACCTGAATGCCATTTTATCTTGAATAGCAAGATGGCATGCGAACTTATATCAAGAAGAATCATTGAAGGAAATTGCTATTATAAAATAGTCGAAAGCTTATCTAAACTTTTAGCTGAAGACGGCCTCATTTATATGTTAGATGTTACGACGAAAGATGAACATTCAAACCTTTTCTATCCGCAACTCATGACCCAAGGTCTTAATAGATTCGTATCGTGTCATAAAGACTATGCAACACTTCTTCCATTAGCATGCAACAATTGGCGCGATTGCAGGGAAGCATGTTTTATGCAACAAACATTTAATGTTAGTCACTCAAGAAAAAGTGGTGATGAGAGCAGAGTTTGTTATCGTATTATTTGTAAGAAGGATACTAAAGACATTTTTATTCCAGACAATACATTATTAAAAGGTTATTCTCATATAATTCATCCTCAGAAATATAAGCAAAATGAAGAATCATCATTATGCCCGAAATCATATGAAGGAACCAAAGTAATTGATTCATATAACATAATAACATAAAACTACAATTCTATGGCAAAAAGAAGTTTTTATGTAAAAGACTCAGAACTTGACGACTATCAAGTTAAGGTAATCAATAAGAAAACAGACAACTCTTATATTGTTAAGGGCTGTGCTGGGAGTGGAAAATCCATTTTGGCTTTGTGGAAAGCGAAACAAATCCAAGATGAGCATCGTGGATCATATATGTATATTGTATTTACCAAAGCTCTAATGCAATATATGGCTGACGGAATTAAAGAGGTGGGGATTTCACAACGTAATGTAGATTATCATTGGCATTGGGTAAATCGTGCAGGATGCCCTAGCGCAGACTATATTATTGTTGATGAAGCGCAGGACTTTTCGAAAGAGGATATTGAGTTATTTAAGTCGAAAGCAAGAAAAGCATTATTGCTATATGGCGACTCTGCTCAACAGTTATATACATTTATCCAAGATAAGAAAACTGTATCAATGGAAGACATACAGTATTTCACAAAATTCCCAGTTGAGCAGTTGGTCTTTAATCATCGCCTTCCCAAAAAGATAGCACGCGTTGCCCAGTACATTAATTCTGAAAATGATGAACTAGAAGAACGTTGTACAGTAGAAGGCACGGAAAAGCCTAAAATCCTTGAATATCCAACTGTCGAAAAACAATACGACGCTATTATAGAATTGATTCAGAACAAACACATGGAAGATGTCGGTATTCTTTTTAGGCAAAATGATGAAGTTGAAGAGGCGTACAACTACTTTCAAGAACATGGTCTAAATGTAGAAGCTAAATTTGGAAAACATATGGATTTGGATTTTACATCGGACAATCCCAAATTGATGACTTATCATAGTTCTAAAGGTCTTCAATTTGAAAATGTTTTTTTACCTGATTGTACAGTTGAAGATGACGACAACAGAAATCCGCTTTATGTTGCAGTTACACGTACATACCAATCTTTATATATATTGCACTCTGGCAATCTTTCAAGTTTATTCGATGATGTACCAAGAGATTTGTACGACACCTCTCTTGTTGTAGCCGGTCCTAAACTTAAACTCTAATTTTTTAGCATCATGAAGTTATATATTCCAACATGCACGTTGAATTTCAACAATATATTCTCTACTGAATCTATTTCTCCTAAGGTATTCTACCAAAGAAGAGGATTCGGCAACAAGAGGTTTTATTCTGTCGAAGCCAACAGCCTCGACGATGTGGTTCTTCTCTATTCCAAATATCCTCGGTATGATGTGGAGGATTCAGAAATTGAGAATTATCCGATGGTTATTGAAATTGATAGTGATGATTATCCTTCCGGAATTATCACGAAACAAGGCACCAATTCTGGAGTTGAAGTATATGTTTCTGCTTCCACGATATATCTGAATCCTTTTCATACCAAGATTTACTTCGATAGTTATGTGGAACGGCAAGGCGTATTAACCAAGGCTGCTCAAAGTATAGAAAACAAGTTCGAGAAACTTTATAGTGCAAACCTTGTTGTCAAACCTCAGACGAAGAGAGGTTTCTTTGACAATGTCAAAGACCTCTTTACAAAGAATGACAGTGATGAGTTCGAATGGGATTCTTCTTATTTGCCAACAGAGATAGACGCTAACATATCAAATATAGAACAAGACAGGAAGATAGACCGTATTAGAGGATTTGTCTATTGCTATTTGATTGGGGCCAACATGACCGTTAGTTCGGATGTGGCAGAATTGAAGTCGCTGGCTAGAAGGATGCGTAATACACTTTCTGCTATCGTAAATTCACCAACGCATACACCTTCTGATTTGCAAGATGAATCCCTAACAAAAGACATCAAAGATTTTAACCGCATTTATTCTTCCATTGATGAAGATGCCCTCTATAATGCCAATATCATAGATATGCGGCTTAGTAGAAACCCCTTGAAATTGGAGAAACAAGACGTTATTGCTTTGTTGGAATCACTTGATATCTATACGGAATTCTGCTCAAAACTGCATTTGAGAAGAGTATACGATGCCAACGACTTGTGGAGGTGTGTGGAGTTTTATTCTCCTGAATCATATAATACTGCCATAGACAGCTTGAATTCTGTTGTAAGGAAGATAGAACTTAGGAGCATATCCGAAGGCCAGAAGAATGAAGTCAAAGAACTCGTCCGAATTAGCCATGATGGCAGCGTGAATGTGCTCGACAAAACGGTTAAACCCGAATTCTATGACAGTTTGCTCAATTCTCAAATAGGCAATGAGTATGAAGCTGTAAAGAACGAGAATGGGATTGACGAACCCTTGGCAATTGCCTACAATGGAGGTAAAATCCTCCAACGGATATTAGGAGATAAATGGAATGACTCCAAATGGGCTAATTATATTAATGCCCTGTTAAGCCATCTGCAGGAGAGTTCCGCTTTTGACTTGTATTCAATAGACAATGATGTATTAAACTCCTTTGCGGCGTTCTGCCAAAAGGGTGACAATATAGATCGACTGTCTGAATATCTCGTACAATGCGGATTTAACAACTACCGTCTGGCATTCGGCTTGTATGGCGCAACACGTGGTTTTGCTTCTTTGCCCAAAACGTTTACTTCTACGCTAATAAACGGAGATAGAGACTATTATAAGAGTTTTGTTCTGAATGCTTATCAACAGTTGTTTGGCGTTAGTATCTTAAATGCGGAATTTCCAACACAAGCCAATTCTTTCGAGATTCGTGAAAGCAATATTGGGTCAACCATTATGGGAAATATTAGCAAGATAGAGACAAAGCCATCGAAACAAACTCAGGTTATTAGTGCCGTGAGTCAAGCACTGGAACTAGAGGATGCTGTGCAAAGTCCCAAGGCTTTTATGTGCATAGCAGATAATGTTTTAGGAAAAGGAACTAAAGTGTATAAAGCATTAAAGGCAGCCAATTTCGAAGATGATAATACCAAGTATTCTGAAGATGAATTTAGAGAACGTATTTATTCCATAATTGAATCATCACTACCCAAAGCCAGGGCTCAAAGACAGGAAACAATTGAGAAAATTAATAAAGTGATAGAGCTTGAAGCAAAAAGACAAGATGCCGATGCCTTTTTATTTATTTTAGATAACATATTGGATAAATCTTCATCTACATATAGAAACATTGTTAAGATGTTGAAAACGAATCATATAGAAACAACGCCCAAAGAAAAGTCACTATTTGATAGTCAAAGCCATCAACCAAAGGCTTCATTCAAAGGACAGTCTGTTAATTCTATGTCAAATGAAACATTACCCGAGCTACCATCTTTGATCCAATTGTTGCCAGAGGTATTCAGACGACTTGAGCAGAACTGGAAATTTACAGGGATGAACTATAAAGATGACAGACGTGAACATATTAGATTCTTTATAAATCTTTGCAAGAAAGAAGGTAGAGGCGATTCACCAAAGAGAACCTCATTATATAACGTTTTTACAACACAATTAGCGGAACAAATAGAAAAAGAACTTTTGAGTTTCTATGGTATCTGATAAGCATAACATAACAACAGACAAAGGCGAAAAGGTAGAAGCAACTGCACCAGTCATCATATCTGCCAGCCGCTCTACAGACATACCAGCCTTTTATGCCAAGTGGTTTTTCAACCGCTTGGCTAAAGGCTATTGTGTATGGTACAATCCCTTCAACCAGCAGCCAATGTATGTATCGTTCAAGAATTGCAAGGTTATTGTGTTCTGGACAAAGAATCCTGCTCCAATCATTCCTTATCTGCCAGAACTAGACAAGAGAGGAATACATTATTACTTTCAGGTGACACTTAATGACTATGAGCAAGAAGGATTAGAACCGAATGTTCCTTCTGTTGAAAAACGTGTGGAAACATTTAAAACTTTGTCGAATTATATTGGCAAGGAAAAGGTGATATGGCGATTTGATCCAGTCATTATTACACCAAACATAGGACCGAGAGAGTTGTTGACAAGAATATGGAATGTTGGTGACAAACTGAAGGGATATACTGACAAGTTAGTGTTTAGCTTTGTGGATGTAAAGGTATATCGTAAAGTTCAGAATAACCTCGTAAAGGAGACAATGCTCTTTACAAAAGAAAATGTCGAAAACGCTGAAGCCAATTATGCCCAACGAATTGAAATAGTTGAAGGCCTAAAGAAGATTCGCGAAGCATGGCATAAAGAGGGCTGGGATGTTGAGATGGCGACATGTGCAGAAGACATAGATTTGGAAGCATATGGGATTGAGCATAATCGTTGCATCGACGGTGAGTTGATGAAGCGTATCTTTGCAGATGACAAAGAGTTGGTCTACTACCTGCATACTTTGAAGTGGCCTGAAAAGGATATGTTTGGCGAGATTCCACCTATTCCCAACAAAACGAAGAACGTCAAAGACACAGGTCAGCGGAAAGTTTGTGGGTGCATGGTTAGTAAGGACATTGGTATGTATAATACTTGCCGTCACTTCTGTGTGTATTGCTATGCCAACACTAGCAAAGAGCTGGTGCTGAAGAATAAAGATAAGCACAATGATGAAAGTGAGAGTATAATAGGATGATTAATATGGCGAACAAGCAATTAGAACTCTTTTCTGTTGACGAGATGTATGGCTGCATTGGCGTTGAGGATGAAATAGATGCTATTTCAGTAGCAGCATACTTATGGGCAATAAGGGTTGTTTCTGACTTGGACGACGATAAGTTTCGCAACGTGAAGAAGGAGTGTGATACTATCAAAATAGGGGAAGGTGAGTACTTTGTTCCATCTATTCCTGGCAGTATGACTATTTTTCAATTAGATGCTTTGCGTGACTGCCTTAATTTGAGGGAATATGCAGCAATAGGTGAAAAATACGTTCATCATTATACAGAAGCAAATTGCAGACCTCATGTTACCGACGCTTATTCGTTTGTCATGGCAAGAAAAGCGTTTCAAGAATATTTCAACAAGGAGTTTCAGGAGAATGGTTGGTGGATCACGGACTTGAATTTACAACAATTGTCTAATCCTTACTCTTACAAGATTTTTAAAGATTAACCCTAAAAAAGGAAAAGTAGGACAGTTGAAAACGTAATGTGACAAAGATCAGAAACGTTACCAGAAATAAAGGAATACAAGATATGACGAAAGAAGACATACTGAGGCTGAGGGATACGGCAGAACAGACACGAGTACAGTTCAAGGAGCGTGTAACTCGCGATAACAAGTATGACGTGAGTTGCGAGATGGTGGCACAGAGCAATTCTCGTGGCGGAATGATTGTAGTGGGTATTGATGACAAGACGGGGCGCATCAATCCGCTCTCGTTTGTTGAGGTGCAAGAGACGACGAACTTGTTGGGGAGTCTGGCATCGGAAGGTGTCGTTCCACAAATTTTGCTTGACATCGAGAATGTTCAGATGCAGGGCGGTATCATTGTGGTGGCTACCGTCAAACAAGGAAAGAACAAACCTTATCGTGACAGCAAGGGAATTGTATGGGTGAAGCAAGGGGCTGACAAACGCAAGGTTTTTGACAACGCGGAACTGATAGCCATGCTGATGGAGAACGGACAAATGCATCCTGACAGCATGCCTGTGAATGGCACCAGTATCAAGGATTTGGATGAGAACACCTTGCGTGACTATTTGCTCAACAGGTTCCGTAGTGATTTTGAGCGGCAGCAGTTGTCAATAACGGAATTGAGGCATAGAAGCCTTGAAGAGATTGCCAATGTCCTAAGTCAGACACCAGAGGGGATCTTGAAGAACAATGGTTTGGTTATGGAGGACGGCACATTGACAGTGGCTGCCTTGATGCTGATGGGAAGTTACCCTCAACGCTGGTTGCCAGCCTTCACCGTGAGATGTGTCAGTTTTATAGGAAACAGCATCGGAGGCACCGAGTTCCGAGATAAGAGTGGTAATGATGCTGACGGCAATGCCGTACACCTGTACAACTATATCATTTCATTCCTGACCAGGAATCTTCGCAGGAAACAAGTGGAAAAGGATTTTAACAGTCAGGGCGAGTTGGAGGTCTCAACCGCCAGCCTGTCTGAGATTGTCACGAACGGCATCCTTCATCGCTCGTATGTGATAGAAGCACCATTGCGGGTGTTCATCTTCGACAACAGAATTGAGATTCACAGTCCAGGACTATTGCCAGAGGGTGTTAGCATGGAAAGCATTAAGCATGGCGCATCTGTGCCAAGGAACAAGTTGCTGTTCAATCATGGTATCAACTTGTTGCCATACACTGGTGCAGGAAGCGGCATCACCAGAGCCTTGAAATTTACTCCAGACATCAAGTTCGTGAACGACGAGACCCTTAATGAGTTCGTGGTGACGGTGGAGCGTAGAAATGTAGGAGAAACCGAAGCTAAAAATGATAGATATAGTGACAGAGAAGACAGAGATAAAAAAGACAAAGAAGACAGAGATAACTCACTGTCTTCGAAGTATATAGAAAATAATAAAGCTACAAAAAGAGACAATGATGGAGCCGAAGAAACCGAAGATAGAGCACGTGTAGTTCGCACTCCTTATAAGCAGTTGCCAAGTGTTCAAAAGGACATCATCCAGTTTTGTGCTATTCCAAGAACGGCAAAGGAAATCATGGACCACATAGGCTACTACAACAATTCTAAGAATATGACCACGTATGTCAGAACATTGTTGGAGATGGGATATTTAGAGATGACTGAACCCGACAAACCCAAAAGTAAGAATCAGAAGTATCGAAAAGTTAGAAAAGACTAAAAGGAAACGTATGATATTCGGTAAGAAGATAAAAGAACTCAGAGAAGAGCATGGGATGGTGCAGCGGAAACTTGCGGCTGCGCTGGATATAGACACGCCAATGTATAGCAAGATAGAGCGTGGAGAAAGAAAGGCCAAACGGAGTCATATACCTATTATGGCCAGATTACTGGAAATCGACGAGAAAGAACTACTGACTATCTGGTTGGCAGACAAGGTACTGGATACCGTTGATGGTGAAGACGAGGTAAAACATGACGCTGTAATCTATGCTCAGAAAGAGATAGAGGCAGAAGTGGAATGATTTGGTGATAAATAGTGGTGGGCTATGGATTTTTACGATTACATCATCAATAGAAACGCTGCTCAGGAAAAGAATCCTGGTAAGCTGTCCTCATACCGACAGGCCGCAGAACTAATCTGTTTGTGTTGGAACAGGCTGGATATGAGCTTCGTTGAACCCTATCTCGATGAGGATATGGTTTGGAAAGGCGGTGTACCTTACAGAGTCATTAACGGAAAGGTCAATTTCCTAAAACTGATGAGCCAAGTTTTCGATTCTCTTCAATACTCAAAGCGAAGTTATAGGGCAGACGTTGATGGAAGTGGCGACCGCTCTGTTGCTATTATTACTGTCGATGGCGAGTATCAAGATATGATGCATCGCTTGAAAATAGAGGATGGTCTTATCAAGGAAATTGAGGTAACACCTTCTGGATACTGGTGGTCGAAACAGTTCGGTGGCTCTTCGCCTTTTGGAGTCGTACACCAGACATCGCAGCATGAGCAAGCAGCCGCTGTGGCAGCCATAGAGAATTTCGTAAAGACAGAACTGGGTGATAAACCTATAATATGGGCTACGCAATATGAATTAAGGAATTCGTGTTGCCAATTGTCGTTCTCCTGTGACGGGCTATCGTATGATGTTTTAGTGGAGATTCATAGCTTTGATGACAAAAAGTGCCGATTCGTGATGTACTCGGAATACAATGGACTGATAGCAGAATGCAAGGAGAACGACCATATACCCTGCATTTTAGCACTCAACGAGGATCACGAATTTGTGAGTCTGACGCTGCTGGAGGACATGGACGTAAGAGTGCAGAAGTTAAGAAACAAGGGCATCAACGAATGGACGTTCAGAGGCTTGTTTAAGACAAAGGCTCAACTCAGTAGGCTGATTATAACTAAAGACTATCGAATCCTATTGCCAGATTACAATGACATTGAGGTAAAGATGGAACCGCTTGTGAAAGCAGTATATTTGCTGTTCTTGAAGCATCCAGAAGGTATTTTGTTCAAGGGATTGACAGACTACAGAGAGGAGATGTTGGACATCTATAAAAAACTGAAGCCAATGGAGTTGAACAAAAGGACGATTCAGAGTATAGAAGACGTGACAAATCCATTGCTCAATTCGATTAACGAGAAGTGTGCCCGCATCCGCTCAGCATTCGTGAAAGAATTCGATGAGTCACTTGCTAAAAACTATTTCGTAACAGGTGAGCGTGGGGAGGCTAAGAAAATAACATTGCCACGCGACTTGGTAAATTGGGAGTAAATCCAATGAAAACGTACCCGTTATTATTTGTGAATAGTTATTGGCTGTTTCAAAATAAAGTTATACCTTTATACCCGACAACGAGCCACGAAACAGGCGGTGGCTCAGAGTCGGGTGCTCTTTTAGGCAATTTATAGCAGAACATTGAATAGAGCGCTCGGCTTTGTCGCTTGCTACCAACGGGACGCAAGAACGGTCTCCAAATCGTAACCCCATTTTTTTTCAATCCCCCAGACTGCCTTTATATAAAGAAAAGGCGAGAATTCTTACAAAGTTACGAAAAATCGAGTGGTAAGCCCCACCCCAAAAATGCATATTTTTTCAGTTTGCTTTTCGAAAATTAAGACAAACAAAAATCGCAAACTAGAACGGCGGAACAACGAAAAACATCACTTATTGCAATAGAAAACAGCCGCTATAACGCAACTGAATAAATCTTATACTGCAATTGAATGAATTCTATACTTCAATAGAACTTCTATTACACCATAATTGAATTGCAGTTACAACATAAGATTCATTCAATTTGAGTATAATAGAAGTTCTATTGCAGCCTATATTCAGGAGTTATTTAGAAAAAAGAGACGCCATTTTGAGCACAAAATCTGTAAATCATTGATATTTAATATTTTACAATTTTGTCTTAACTTGCTCATAATTCGCACAGAGAAGTCCGAAGTAGGAGTTGGTGATTTTCGCGCGATTCTCACGCGTCTTAACGTAATAAATATGCATCTCTGAAACGCATATTTATACTCTTCTACTGTACTGGAATCTTATCGATACGCTTCTGGTGGCGACCGCCCTCAAACTCGGTGGTAAAGAACTCGTCCATAATTTTGCGAGCCATGTCGTGATCAATGAAACGTCCAGGCATCACCAAAACATTAGCATTATTATGCTGACGAATCAGATGGGCAATCTCAGGAATCCAGCAAAGTCCGGCCCGAATGCTTTGGTGTTTGTTCAGAGTCATGCTAATACCTTCACCACTTCCGCAAATGGCAATACCAGGAAATACTTCACCCTGTTCCATTCCATGAGCCAATGCATGACCGAAGTCAGGGTAGTCGCACGAATCCTCCGTGTATGTACCATAATCTTTATAAGCGAGTCCTTTTTCATCAAGGTATTGCTTCACAAATTGTTTAAGTTCAAAGCCTGCATGATCGCTGGCCAGTCCAATGGTCTTTATCTCCATAGTATAATAGTGTATTAATAGTATAAATTATTTCGGATTGCAAAGTTACGAAAAGTCGAGAGAAATGCAAAAGAAATGCTTGCTTTTCTTTTCATTTCCGAGACGAAGGACTCGAAACTTATTTCGCTTGGCTCGTCCAAGAACTTCGGCGTCAGCCAGAGTTACGAAAAAAGTATGTAACGAAAGACGGATTTTGGAAGATTAACGCAGAAAACGCGTAAATAAAGGGCAATGCAAGGAAAACCGAGGAGTTTAGGAACGAAGTGAAAATGCAACTTGAATATCACTGGCTATGTGGGACGTGAAAGGCCGCTCGAACTCTGAATAGTAACAAGCCAGCACTTCATCAAAATGACTGTCGGGTAGGAACTGATGAGTATGATGATCAGCTTCCAGATGATACCAGTAGTCTGCCAATCGGAAATAGCTGATAGCATCAAGAGCTTGTTCTGCCTTATTGGTATCAGCAATCATCAGACCTCTGCCTTGCAGTGTCTGAATCTGCTGTGCCAGCGTCATTGCTTGTTTGGTATATCTCATGTCTATATACAAAAAATGTCCCGCTGGGTACGCTGTTCTTATGGGAAGCGGGCGGGATTTGTCGTTGTAAAGTTAGGCATTTTTCTTTTAACTTCCTAGTTTTTTGAGACATTTCTACCAATTTTCGCCTAAAAAGTGTTTTTACAAGCCTTGTGAAAGGCTGTTTACAGGCATAACGAACCGTTACTATGACGCTTTGTCTTTGGCGTATCTGAACTTCGCAACTTCCGATCCATCGTCAGGGAACAAGGCAACGGTAGATGTCCTGTTGGTGTGTATGGTAACAATTAAAATTTATCGTATCACTAATAAAGAGAAAAAGTAAAACGGTTTTCCCTGCAAAAATACCAAATTTACGGCAAATTTATTACTTTTGTACCCAAGAATTAATAAGTTTTGTGATAATAGCATGGATAATAATATGTTTGACACCATAGATGCCACGGGAACAGGACACAAGAGCGACCCTCGTATGCGCAACGTAGAGGCAGAGATGATACGTAGTCATGAACTATGCCTCAAAATCTCGGCAAGAAAACCCACCGAACCCGATTACAAGGGACTGCTGGAGGAATTGTTTCAGTGTGCATTAGACGATAGTGTCGTCGTTGTGTCACCCTTCTATTGCGATTGCGGATGCCGGATGACCTTCGGGAAGAATGTGACCATCAACAAGGGAGCCACCATCCTCTCGCCGGGTAGGGTAGTGATAGAAGACAATGTGCTGATAGGTCCCGAGGTGAAGATAGTCACTGTTGATCACGACCTCTACGACAGGCACGACCTGTTTCATTTCGGTCAGGTGACCATCAAGGAGAATGCGTGGATATGCATCGGAGCCATCATCTGTCCCGGTGTCACCATAGGCCGCAATGCCGTCGTAGCCGCTGGTGCCGTAGTCACCAAGGATGTCCCCGACAACGCAGTAGTCGGTGGCAATCCCGCCAAAATCATCAAAACCCTCTGACCATTGTTGGCATCATACCCAAGTACCTGTCCCAGTGACTACTGTCAGGCGACGACCTTTCAGTTGCTTGGCTCCCATCTTATCGATCAGAGCCTTGCCCCATGTCGTCCTGCTATTTGATTAATTCCTTTTTGCCTTGGAGTATGTATATGCCTCGGGCGGTGGGTTTGGGGGCGAACTTACGACCTTGAAGATCATACCAGTCATCATTGTCTTTACGCTTGACGAATGGCACTTTCTGAATAGAGATGATACCCGTAGGATCGAAAACCAGTTGTTCGTCAATCCACGCCACTTGTTTCTTAGTCCATTCACGCATGAGGGCTATTTCCTCATCATAGTTTGTGGCAGTGGTGGGAGCCAGGGGAATCTCTTTGTCCCAGATGGACCATGCCTGATAATTGCGCTCACAGGCACCTCCAATCGTTACTTCGTTGACCAGAGAGTCCATCATTTCAGTGACGTGCTGGTCGCTCAGTGTGCTGGTTCGTAATTCAGCCCATCGCTCCTTCATGCGTTTCCAATAGGCTTCGTCTTCTGTTAGCCGTTTCCACCAGAAAGGCACAGGCAGCTTGCCTAACAGCCCCGCTTTCTGTCCTTTCTCATATACCCATTGCTCATAGAGGAAATCTCCTGCTGCGATATTATTGCCGAAGGTCATGTTGTAGTCCCAAGGGGTTATCTTGAATCGCGGATCCACAGAGTCACGTCGTTTATAGATATAGGTACTCAGACGATAACCGTCAGGGTTTTGGCAGAACTCCGTCATCAGCTGGTAATTGATGAAGTTTTCCACGTCGATATACTTGCTGTAGCCATTCTCCTTGTCAGCAAAACCGTCGCTGTTGAGCACATCCTCCAACTCGTCAAACCGCTGCTTGATATAGGCCATCTGTTCACTTGATATTTCCTCGTACTCAGGGAAGTGGTACTTTGCGCAGATATCATGATCGTACATTTTGTATTTCAATACGAAATGTGGCTCATTATCACGGTCTATCTCCACCATATAGTCGCCAGTCAGTTCGTCGCCGCTGTCGCCTGGAGCAGTAAAGTTCAAGCGGTTCTCGCCCTTGCTGGGTTTTTCGCAGAGAATATAGACACCATAGTAGATGCCGTCGACGATGATCTCGCAGAATTTGCACTTAGGTGTGAATTCGAAGTAGGGCCGTGAGAGTTGATACACCAGCGGATCGCGGATCAGACTGCGGTCATGATAGGGCGCCAGCAACACCCAGTTGTTGTCCTCTGGCAAACCGAGCAGTTTCACTTTCTCTTTCTTTCCGTTCACGTCAGCCGTTTTCAAGGTTCTGAAACCATAAGGTTTCTTGTCGGAGTCATAAAATGAGCTGCTACCTCTGTACTTGATGCCTACCCATCCCTCATAGTCGGTGGTCTGCCCCGAATGTGCCACTGTGTCGCCGTAGTTCACCCCGTCAGCATTGTTGATGATCTTCATACGCACTGCCACTTGGTAGTCTTTATGGATGGCGGTGGTATGGCCGGCTTCGTCGCGGGTGTTGATGAACAGGATGGGCAGGTTTGTCTTCTCTAGCACGACATCGGTATTATAGGGCTTAAAGTTCCCTTCATCCCAGCTGTCAGCAGGAACTTCTATGGCAAATAAGCACAGCAGTATAGTTAATAAAACATCTTTCATATTGTGATAGGTCATCATCACTTATTTTTGACAAAAAAATCTTTCGGGCCGGTGGTGTAGAGGTTGCCGAAGTAGGTGTAGTTGTAGATGCCTACATGCGAACCGAGGGTGTGCTGGGCACAGTAGAGGTAGAGGTCACGATAGGTGCCGTTGGGATATTCGGTGGCGTGGCCGATGAGGTTTCGGGTGAAGCGGTCACACATCCATACTCCCAGTTCGTTGCTCCACGAGTCGGCAAACGACTGCTCATAAGGTCCTGCCGAACAGATGGCCAGCACACCGGGGATGCCCTCAAGTGCTTTTCCCATGTTAGCCGAATAGCAGGGCTCCAGGCACACGAGCATCTGACGGAACTGATGGGCATCCGCCATCGATTGCAGCGTCTCTTTCAGCAGGTCGGCGGTCATGCCCTGTCCTGCAGGCAATACCACAGGCGTCTTATTTGTTATCATCATCACCACTCGAGCAGGCGCTCAACCATGTCACTGTAAAGCCGCAAAAAAGGATGGCGGCCAGCATCGTTAATAGATTCTTTTTTATTATCATTGTAATATTATTCCGCCACAAAGATAAAGGCTTTATTTGAATGATACAAGCATTTCCCCAGAAAAGTGTGTTTTTCTGTCTTGAGATGACAAAAGGAAGAAGGGGCTCATAAGTGAATAATGATGCAAATTTTTGGTAATTTGTTATAGTCATGGGGACAGGCACTGTCACACCGCTGAGCAGCAAGGCTATAAGACAAAGACTGCTCCTGATGGAAAGAAACGTATGACCGATGTTATCAGCCAGACGGGTGTCGATAAGCTTGCTAAGACCATTCGAAACCAACAGGCAATGGACTTCCTCGATTGGTTCACCTACAGCGATAACACCATAGACGGACAGAGCCAGAAGAAGGCCTACACGCTGTGGGAGAGTGATCTGGTGGCAGAAAAAGATGTGGGCACTATTAAGGCGCTGCAGCAGATTCATGCCTATCTGTTTGGTGGGCTATATGACTTTGCTGGCAAGATTCGTACGAAAACCATCGCTAAGGGGAATACTTTGTTTTGTTTGGCAGAGCATCTGCACAGCTACTTGGAAAGGCATTGTCTATTCATATTACTATGAGCAGGAAGAATAGGATTTGGCAAGCACTTGGCAAGCTCTACCCAAGATGTAGGCATACTCTAGGGCTGCTTATAGCCTTACTCACGAGTATGCCTTGGAGTAGGCTATAAGAAGCCACAAAGCAGGCTGAAAGCATACGGAAAAAGAACTGCTGACTATTTGGTTGGCGGACAAGGTGCTGGATACCGTTGAGGGTGAGGACGAGGTAAAGCGTGATGCTGTGATCTATGCTCAGAGAGAGATAGAAGCTGGAGTTGGATGAATCGGTTATAAGAACAGCAGGTAATCTATGGATTCTTGCCTGAAATTCAGACGTTAGAATTTGTAAATAGCATTTGGCTATTTCAAAATAAAGTTCTTGCTTGGGCAAGCGGCAAAGCCGAGCGGTACCTTTACACTCGATGATGAGCCACGAAACAGGCGGTGGTTCTGAGTCGGGTGCTCTTTTAGGCAATTTATAGCAGAACATTGAATTTAGCGCTCGGCTTTGCCGCTTGCTACCAACGGGACGCAAGAACGGTCTCTATATCGTAACCCTAAATTTTCTCAATCCTCGGAACTGCCTTTATACAAAGAAATCCTGCGAATTCTTCCAAAGTTTCGAAAAGTCGAGAGAAAAAGGAAAGAATTTGCAGAATTAATTGTAAATTTGCAGTCGAATAACTAAACTACCAACACTTATAAAAATGAAAAGAACATTATTTCTATCGATGCTGATTACAATTGTGAGTACCACAGTCGCACAGGGACAGCGTCGAAATTTTCAACGTGAGGCCTTTACCACAGAAAATCCAATGGTTCACGATCCAGTGATGGCCAAGGAGAATGACACCTATTATATTTATTCTACAGGTAGGGGAATTCAACAAATGACCTCTAAAGACAGAAAGGTATGGACAGTACTACCAACACCGGTAATGACCGTGATACCAGGTTGGACAACCGATTCTGTTCCAGGATTCACTAACCACGTATGGGCACCCGACATTATCAACTGGCATGGAAAATGGTGGCTGGCCTATAGCTGCTCTACATTTGGCAAAAACGGTTCGGCAATCGGCCTGCTAAGCAGTCAATCACTCCGTTCAAGCATGTGGAAAGACGAGGGATGTATTGTCACATCACACCATTGGAAAAAAGAGAAAAACGGTCAACACACAGGAGACAACTGGAATGCCATTGACCCGAACTTTGTTATTGATGACAACGACACCCCTTGGATGGTGTGGGGATCGTTCTGGGATGGCATCCAGTTAGCCAGACTCGACTCCACCATGCACCTCGACAAAAACAAAGGAATACGCACCATAGCTCGTCGATATGCTCCCAATCATAAACCGAAGGAAGAGAACCCGACTTCGAAATTTGCCGGTACGAATGCGATTGAAGCACCGTTCATTTTCAAGCATAATGGTTACTATTACCTCTTCGTATCGTGGGACTATTGCTGTCGTGGAACTAAAAGCAACTATCGTGTAGCTGTAGGCAGAAGTAAGAATATCGATGGTCCGTACTTAGACCGTGAAGGCAAGGAGATGATGAATGGCGGAGGAACCATCTTCCTGGAAGGAGACAAAAACGAATGGGAGGCAGCAGGACATTGCGCAGCCTATTCGTTCGACGGTGAAGACATCTTTATCTGCCATGGCTATAGTGCCAAGCACAATGGAGTAGCAATGCTTATCCAACGTACTATCAGATGGACAGACGACGAATGGCCGGAAATTAACGAGTAACTTCTGTTTAACCTATAACACTTTCATAAGGAAATACGAAAGAAAAGCCGCCTTTTCTTTTGTATTTCCCTTGTTTTTTCTTACTTTTGCACTCTGAATTTCAAATCTGATTTAACTAACATGGAAAAGAAGTTGAAAAGAGACACACTTTGTGTGCAAGCAGGATGGCAGCCCAAAAACGGTGAACCTCGTGTATTACCAATATATCAGAGTACTACCTTTAAATATGACAACACTGAGGAAATGGCCGACCTCTTCGACCTCAAGAAAGAAGGCTATTTCTACACCCGTCTGCAAAATCCAACCAACGATGCAGTAGCCAGTAAGATTGCTGCACTGGAAGGTGGTGTAGGTGCTGTACTCACTTCAAGCGGACAGGCTGCAAACTTCTATGCCGTGTTTAACATCTGTGAAGCAGGCGACCATGTAGTGGCATCAAATGAAATTTATGGCGGTACATACAATCTGTTTGGTGTAACACTAAAGAAATTAGGAATTGAATGTACCTTCGTAAACCCGGAGGCTTCGGAAGAGGAAATTTCCAAAGCTTTCCGTCCAAATACAAAACTCCTGTTTGGTGAGACCATCTCAAACCCTGGCTGTAAGGTACTCGACATTGAGAAATTTGCTCGTATTGCCCACAGTCACAATGTACCCCTTGTTATAGACAACACCTTCCCCACCCCCATCAACTGCCGACCATTTGAATGGGGAGCTGACATCGTGACCCACTCTACTACTAAATACATGGACGGTCATGCCACTCAAGTTGGCGGTTGTGTAGTAGATAGCGGAAACTTCAATTGGGATGAAAAATATCCTGGACTTACTACTCCTGATGAGTCTTATCACGGATTGACCTATACAAAAGCCTTCGGAAAGATGGCTTACATCACGAAACTGGTGGCGCAACTGATGCGCGACTTAGGAAGCATTCCATCACCTCAGAACTCATTTCTTCTGAACCTGGGATTGGAGACGCTCCATCTGCGTATGCAACGCCATTGCGAGAATGCTCAAAAAGTGGCCGAGTTCCTGAGTAAAGACGAGCGTGTTGCCTGGGTACACTATAGTGGACTTGAGAGTGATGAAAGTCATGCACTGGCTCAGAAATACTTGCCAAACGGTTCGTGTGGCGTATTAGCCTTCGGATTGAAAGGCACTCGCGAAACAGCCGTACGTTTCATGGACTCCCTGAAATTGGTAGCAATTGTGACTCATGTGGCCGATGCGCGCACTTGTGTTCTTCATCCTGCCAGTCATACCCATCGCCAGCTTTCCGACGAGCAATTACGCGAAGCAGGAGTAGCACCCGATCTTATTCGCCTGTCAGTAGGTATTGAGGATGTAACAGACATCATCGATGACCTGAAGCAGGCATTAGACAACATATAAAATAGCAATTGGAAGACAAAACAATATTTACCCCTGAGGAGCGGCAACAGGCACTGGAACTTTACGACCAGTTGAGAGCCCTTGTAAATGGCCCGACACTTCCTGGTGAAGACGAAAACGAACAGAAACTTCGTCACCATTTAGTTAAGGTTATTAATGAAGGTTTTGTGCGTCGCGATGTTTTCGGGTTAAATCCAATCATCACAAGTCTTCAGACTGCAATCCTTGTTGTAGAAGAGATAGGGCTGAAACGTGAAGCAGTTATTGCTATCATGCTTCGCCCCAGCATTGAACAGGATCTTATTAATATAGAAGATGTAGAGCATGACTATGGTACTTCTGTTGCTCGCATCTTGCAAGGATTGAGCCGTATTCAAGAACTTTACCAGCGTAACCCCTTAACAGACGGCGACCGTTCGGCTTTTGGAAGTTCACAAGGAGAGAATTTCCGAAACCTTCTATTGTCGCTGGCAGAGGACATGCGCGTCATTCTCATCATGATTGCCGACCGTGTGAACATGATGCGACAGATACGCGACACAGAAAATCTTGAAGCAAAAACAGAAGTTAGTCAGGAAGCTGCATTCCTCTACGCTCCATTAGCCCACAAACTGGGTCTTTACAAACTGAAGAGCGAACTTGAAGACCTCTCCTTAAAGTATCTTGAGCACGATGCATACTATCATATTAAGGAGAAGCTGAATGCCACAAAGCAAGTACGCGATGCCTACATACAGAACTTTATCGGCCCTATTGAAGAAAAGCTAAAAGCTGCCGGATTGAAGTTCCACATGAAAGGAAGAACGAAATCCATTCATAGCATTTGGCAGAAGATGAAAAAACAAAAGTGTGCATTTGAGGGAGTGTACGACCTCTTTGCCATACGTATTATCATCGACTGCCCACCAGAGATGGAGAAACAGTGTTGCTGGCAAACATTTGCCATCATCACAGACATGTACACCTCTAACCCCAAGCGCATGCGCGACTGGCTTTCTGTTCCTAAATCAAACGGCTATGAATCTCTTCATATCACCGTATTAGGACCTGAACAGAAATGGGTTGAGGTTCAGATACGTACTGAACGCATGGACGAGATTGCCGAACGAGGTGTGGCAGCTCACTGGCGCTATAAAGGCGTGAAAGCTGAAGGTGGCGGCATGGATGAGTGGCTTGCAGGTATTCGGCAGATGCTGGAAAATGCTGATGACGGACTAAAAGCCATGGACCAGTTCAAGATGGAACTGGAGGAGGAAGAAGTGTATGTGTTTACGCCCAAAGGCGATCTGATGCGTTTCCAGAAAGGATCTACTGTGCTCGATATGGCCTATCATATCCACTCAAAGGTGGGAAGTGCCTGTACAGGTGCCCGCATCCGATCGGCATTAAGTGAAAACGGAAAGGTGGTTACCTTCCGCTATGAACTTCACTCTGGCGACCAGGTAGAAATTCTGACCTCGTCAACTCAAAGGCCCAAACAGGAATGGCTAAACATAGTCAAAACTCCACGCGCTAAGGCAAAAATCAGACTGGCCCTCAAAGAAACACAACAGAAAGAGGCCATGATGGTGAAGGAAATGCTGGAACGCAAATTCCGCAATCGAAAGATTGAACAGGACGAGAGTTTGATGATGCGCTCCATGAAAAAACTGGGCTATAAGGAGGCCAGCGATTTCTATAGAGACATTGCTTCAGGCACACTTGATGTGGCTACCGTCATAGATAAATACCTTGAACTTCAACAAGTAGAGAAAGGTGTTGATGCGGACGGAAAACAGGTGAGCAAGAATGCCATGCGCTCAGCCGATGAGTTTGTATTGGAAGATCATGTGGCTCCTCAAACTCAACCAAGCGATGATGTGCTGGTGATTGACAAAAACCTCAAAGGTATTGACTACCAGCTTGCAAAATGCTGTAATCCCATCTATGGAGACGAAGTGTTTGGCTTTGTAACTGCTGGAGGCGGCATCAAGATCCACCGATGTGACTGTCCGAACGCTCATGAAATGCGTCGTCGCTTTGGCTACCGAATAGTGAAAGCCAAATGGAGCGGCAAAGGTTCATCACAATATAGCATCACGCTGCGCGTCATTGGTAATGACGATTTGGGTATTGTAAACAACTTGACTAGTATCATCTCAAAAGATGAGAAACTTATATTGCGGAGCATTAATATCGACTCGAACGATGGACTGTTCCGCGGAAACTTAGTAATAATGATTAATGACAACACTCGCCTGGAATCGCTCATCAAGAAACTGAGAACAGTAAAAGGAGTGAAACAGGTGGAGAGAATTTAAACACAAAGACTATGGCTAAGAAGATTGTAACATTCGGTGAATTGCTCTTACGCTTTTCAAAACTTGATCATCTGCGATTGACTCAGGGCGATATGTTTACCAGTAAATATGGTGGCAGTGAAGCCAATGTTGCTGTTTCGCTGGCTACTCTGGGAGACAACGTAGAATACATTACCCGACTGCCAGATAATGCGATTGGTAAGACTGCCATGGAAAATTTACGCCAATTGGGAGTCGATACCCACCGTATCATTTATGGCGGCACACGTATTGGCACTTATTATCTTGAACCTGCCGCTGGAATGCGAGCTTCGAAAGTTATTTACGACCGTAATGGTTCCGCTTATTACGAATTGAAGCCTGGCATGATTCCCTGGCGTGAAATTCTTAAAGATGCTGATATACTACATGTTTCTGGCATCACCGCCTCAATATCCCAAAACGCAGCTGACGCTACCTTTGAGGCTCTTGACGTGGCCGATGAACTGGGGTTACAGATTTCTTTCGATATCAACTACCGTAAGAACCTTTGGAAATACGGAGCTGATCCAAGAGCAACACTGAAGAAGATGCTCTCACGCTGCGACATGATGTTTGGAGATGCCATTGAGTTTGAATGGATTTGTCAGCGCCAGCAACCACCTTTTACAGCCACGACTTCCGATTTTGAGATGCAGATGGATGAATACCGTGAATGGTTCGACGACTTGCATGCCGAATTTCCACGCTGCAAGCGTTGGCTGATGGGTATGCGCAACATCGTGGCCTCCAGTCATCACACGCTGACTGCCCTGCTTTGGACTCATGGACAGTTGCTCCAAGCACCTATATATAATATAACAGATGTCATTGACCCAGTGGGGGTTGGCGATGCTTTCATGGCAGGACTGCTTCATTCACTTGATGCATTCCCTGATGATGAGCAAATGAAACTGAACTACGCTTTAGCAGCAGCAGCCGTCAAGAATACAATACCAGGTGACTTCAACCTGGCTTCTGACGATGAAATAAAAGCAATAATCAAATAAAGGTAAAATATTATAAATCAAAACGATAATGAAAAAGGTTTTCTTATTATTTCTTACTACACTTGCCACAATAACAGCAAGTGCCCAGACCAATGAATGGTTTCAGAATATAAAGTTCAGTGGATACGGAATGGTACAATATCAAGCCAGCGATAAGAAGGAGGCTGAAACAAATGCCTTTAACCTACGTTTGGCTCGATTGGCTCTTGAAGGCCGTGCCCACGACGACTTTTACTGGAAAGTTCAGATGCAGATTAATGGTAATACCTTTGATCCAGACAAATCATCTACAGACATCCGTTTGGTTGATCTTTTTGGTGAGTGGCAGAAATATGAGTTTTTCAAAGTGAAGGCCGGTCAGTTTAAGCGTCCATTTACTTTTGAGAACCCCATGCACCCAATCACCCAAGGCTTTATGAGCTACTCACAGAACGTTTCTAAATTGGCTGGCTTCAGCGACCGCACAGGTCAGCATGCCTCCAACGGACGTGATATCGGCCTGCAGTTTCAAGGCGACCTCCTGAAGGTCAATGACCACAACCTGCTTCATTATCAGGTAGGCGTGTTCAACGGTGAAGGTATCAACCAGAAGGACAAGAACAATCAAAAGGACATCATCGGCGGCATTTGGGTAGTGCCGGTTCAGGGCATGCGCATCGGTGCTTTCGGATGGACAGGAAGCAGCCAGATAAACAATGAGAACGTCCAGAAGAACCGCTACGCCCTCTC
This sequence comes from Prevotella sp. E9-3, assembly GCF_022024015.1. NCBI lineage: Bacteria > Pseudomonadati > Bacteroidota > Bacteroidia > Bacteroidales > Prevotellaceae > Prevotella > Prevotella sp. E9-3. Next base: position 1,669,983 of record NZ_CP091786.1, on the reverse strand, counting down.
TGCCGAATATGCCAAGAACGACTGGACATTCCGCACCGAGTACATTCACAACCAGGGATGGAATGCTAATCACACCAGCGATAAGGCCGACGGTATCTATGCGCTCTGCATTGCCCCTATCATTGAGAAGAAACTCCATGTTAAGGCTCGCTACGACCTGTATCGTGAGGCTAAGGAATGGGGACAGTCAAAGACTCTGTATGAAGTGGGTGCCGACTATATGTTCACCAAGAACTTGCAGTTGAACTTGGAATATGCCCGTGTGAATGAACGCGCTGGCCATTTCAACTACAACCTCGTTGACGTAGAACTCGACTTCCGTTTCTAATTGAATCCCATCGTCCAAGGAATAACGACAACAAGTCAATCGTATTAAACGGGAAAGATTATTGTGACATCAAAAGTTCTCCTTATCTACACGGGTGGCACTATCGGTATGAACCGTAATCCACACACGCATGCGCTCGAACCATTCGACTTCGAGCACCTGCTGTATAATGTGCCGGAACTGAAACAATTCGATACCAAAATATCAACGTATCAGTTTGATCCTCCCATTGACTCCAGTGATATGTCTCCACTAAGATGGACAGACCTGAGTCATGTGATAGCCGATCATTATGAAGACTACGATGGTTTTGTGGTACTTCACGGTACAGATACAATGGCCTATACGGCCTCGGCCATGAGCTATATGCTGGAGAACTTGACCAAGCCCGTTATCTTCACCGGTTCGCAACTTCCCATCGGACAGCTAAGAACAGACGGTAAAGAGAATCTCATCACCTCTATCGAAATAGCTGCTGCACGTCATCAGGATGGCACAGCTATGGTTCCAGAGGTGGGCATTTATTTCAATGGGCACTTGCTGCGAGGCAATCGTACCACCAAACAAAGTGCGGATGAGTTTAACGCTTTCGAGTCGTTTAACTATCCGCACCTTGTGGATGCTGGCGTAAACATCACCTATCACGAAGATTTGATTATGAAGCCAGACTTCACAAAACCCATGACTCCTCATTTCCGTCTCGACAACAACGTGATTATCTTCTCGTTGTTTCCTGGTGTACGTGAGGATTTGATTCGTCATATCATTGCTACCCCCAACCTTCGTTCTATAGTGATGAGAACATTTGGGTCGGGCAACGCGCCACAGAATCCTTGGTTGATCAGCGCACTGAAAGAAGGAACGCGTCGGGGCAAAGTAATTATCAACATCAGCCAATGCCTGCAAGGCCGGGTTGAGATGGGACGATATGACACGGGCTACCAACTGAAAGAGGCTGGCGTGATAAGTGGTTACGATTCAACGGTGGAAAGTGCTGTAACAAAATTAATGTTCTTGCAGTCACACTATGATGACCCAGAACAAATACGCAAGTATATGCAGCGCAGTATTCGCGGAGAGATTACCGAATAATGCCTGACAATAATTCAATTTCACCTATTATTAATAACTAAACGCAAAAAGAATTATGAAACAACTGAAAGGAACCAAAACAGAAAAGAATCTGCAGGAAGCATTTGCAGGTGAGTCAATGGCACGTAATAAATATACCTACTGGGCCTCAAAAGCCAAGAAGGATGGTTTTGTACAGATTGCTGCTATCTTTGAAGAGACAGCTGCCAATGAGAAAGAACATGCTAAGATGTGGTTCAAATTATTGGAAGGTGGCGCTATCAAGAGTACACCAGAAAACCTTGAGGCTGCTGCCGGAGGTGAGAATTTTGAGTGGACTGATATGTATGCTCGCATGGCCAAGGAGGCACGCGAGGAGGGCTTTGACGAAATAGCCGAGAAATTCGAAGGTGTTGCAGCTATTGAAAAGGAACACGAGGAGCGCTATCGCAAATTGCTTGACAATATTAAGAAGGAGCGCGTTTTCTCAAAAGATAATGATGTTATCTGGCAGTGTTCAAATTGTGGTCATATCGTCATTGGCAAGAAAGCTCCTGAGGTATGCCCCGTTTGCAACCACCCCCAGGCTTACTTCCAGGTGAAGGCTCAGAATTATTAATAACGAATAATTTTTTCATCATATCCACAACACAATCAACTTAATTATTTATGGCAAAAATCACAAAAGAGGCGGCATTGATCTATCACGAGAGCGGCCGTCCAGGAAAGATTGAAGTAAAGCCCACGAAGGCCTATCGCACACAGACAGACCTGTCGCTGGCTTACTCTCCAGGTGTGGCCTATCCCTGTCTGGAGATTCAGGAGAACCCCGACAACGCCTACCGTTATACGGACAAAGGCAACCTTGTTGCGGTAATTTCAAATGGTACTGCCGTACTTGGTCTCGGCGATATCGGTGCCATGAGTGGCAAACCGGTGATGGAAGGCAAGGGTCTTTTGTTCAAAATTTATGGTGGTATTGATGTATTCGACATTGAAGTTGACGAGAAAGATCCCGTAAAGTTCTGTGAAGCAGTAGAACGTATTGCTCCAACCTTTGGCGGTATCAACCTTGAAGACATCAAAGCTCCTGAATGCTTCTATATCGAGGAACGTCTGAAGAAGACTTTGGATATTCCTGTGATGCATGACGACCAGCACGGTACAGCCATTATCAGTGCCGCTGGTTTGAAGAACGCTCTTGAGGTTGTCGGTAAAGACATCACTAAAGTCCGACTGGTAGTCAACGGTGCTGGTGCTGCTGCTATTTCCTGCACAAAGTTGTATATGGCACTGGGTGTTCAGAAGGAGAATATTGTGATGCTCGACTCGAAAGGTGTAATCAGCGCCGACCGTACTGACCTGAACGAACAGAAGCGTTTCTTTGCCACCAATCGCACCGACATACACACACTTGCAGAAGCCGTAAATGAAGCTGATGTGTTCGTAGGACTGTCGAAAGGTAACGTTCTGTCAAAGGATATGGTGAAAACAATGGCCAAAGATCCTATTATCTTTGCCCTTGCCAATCCTGTACCCGAAATCTCATATGAGGATGCAATGGAGGCACGTCCCGATGTATTGATGTCAACAGGACGTACCGACTACCCCAACCAGATTAACAACGTTATTGGATTCCCCTACATCTTCCGTGGTGCATTGGATGTTCATGCTACAGCCATCAATGAAGAAATGAAGATGGCTGCAGTACTGGCCATTGCTGATTTGGCTAAGAAGCCTGTACCTGACGTAGTAAACGATGTATATAAGGTAAACAACCTTAAGTTCGGACGCCAGTATTTCATTCCAAAGCCTGTTGACCCACGCCTCATTAGCGAGGTGAGTGCAGCAGTTGCCAAGGCTGCCATTAAGAGTGGTGTAGCCCGCAAGAAGATCAAGAACTGGTCGGAATATAAGAAGTCTCTGTCATTGCTGCTTGGTCAGGAGACAAAGCTCACTCAGAAGCTTTATTCTACAGCTGCTGCCCATCCGCAACGTGTAGTATTTGCTGAGGCCATCCACCCCACTATGCTGAAGGCCGCAGTTCAGGCCAAAAGCGAAGGTATCTGCCAGCCCATTTTGCTTGGCAACGATGAGGTAATCGAGAAGATGGCTAAACAGTTACAGCTGAGTCTGGAAGGCATTGAGATTGTAAACTTGCGCCACCCCAACGAACAGGAACGCCGAGAGCGTTATGCCCGTATTCTGTGCGAGAAGCGTCAGCGTGATGGTTATACCTATCAGGAAGCAAACGACAAGATGTTCGAGCGCAACTATTTCGGCATGATGATGGTTGAAACTGGCGAGGCAGATGCTTTCATTACAGGTCTGTACACCAAATACTCAAATACAATTAAAGTTGTCAATGAGGTAATTGGTATTCGTCCTGAGTACAAGCATTTCGGCACCATGCACATCATCAACTCGCCTAAGGGAACTCTCTATCTGGCAGATACACTCGTCAACGAGAGTCCCGATACAGACACCCTCGTAGATATTGCCAAACTGTCGGCCACCACTGTACGATTCTTCAACGAAAAGCCAGTAATCTCTATGATCAGCCACTCCAACTTTGGTTCATCAACAAGCACTGGTGCCCAGAAAGTACGCGCTGCCGTTGAGCAGATGCAAAAGGAGTTCCCTGATCTGGCTATCGATGGTGAGATGCAGATTGGATTTGCATTAGATCGCGACTTGCGCGATGAGCAATATGGTTTCACACGTCTCAAGGGTAAAGATGTCAACACACTCGTATTCCCAAATCTTTCAGCAGCCCGTTCAAGCTACAAGATGCTGCAGATGTTGGATCCTGATGTGGAAATCATTGGCCCGATCCAAATGGGACTGAACAAGCCAATACACTTCATCGACTTTGGTGCATCAGTACGAGACGTAGTGAATATCGTTGCCGTTGCTGTGATTGATGCCTATGTGGACAAGATCAAGACTCGCATTGCAAAAAGATAATTTTTGATGGATATTCATAATATCATACTCTCATTGGCATCCAACTGCCAACAACAAGAAAACCTGGCCGAGGCGCAAAAGCGCCTTGACCAGGTTTTATTCGATTTAAACTATACAGAAATTATATGGACCAAACCTTATAAATGTTCTACCTCCGAAAACAACAATCATTCTACTGATGACTGCACTTCCCCACTCTATGTTAACCAATTGCTTTACGCTCGTACTACACTCACCATTGAGGAATTGAATTCGACCTTAAAGCAGATAGAACAGGAAATGGGAAGAACCCCACAGGCAAAGAGTCACGGTATTGTTCCAATTGATCTTGATCTCATGAAATACGACACAACACGCTTTCACCTCAACGATTGGGAACGTCCATATATCAAAACTCTTTTATTATAGAAACTCTGATTACAGCATTCTCGATACCATAATCAGAATCAAACAAATTATTCCTCCATCAACTTACGATAACGCGCACGTTTCGGTTCGTCAAGGCCAAGACGTTCAGCTTTGTTGGCTTCATATTCAGAATAGTTTCCTTCAAAGAAGAACACCTCTCCTGTTGCAGCATCTCCCTGTGCTCCTTCAAAAGCAAGAATATGGGTACAGATACGATCAAGGAACCAACGGTCGTGACTGATAATCACAGCACATCCGGCAAACGCCTCAAGGCCTTCCTCTAGAGCACGAAGTGTATTCACGTCAATATCGTTGGTGGGCTCGTCAAGTAAAAGAACATTTCCTTCTTGCTTCAAGGCTATAGCCAAATGCAGACGGTTTCTTTCACCACCTGAGAGCACGCCGCATTTCTTCTCCTGGTCAGCGCCACTGAAATTGAAGCGTGACAGATAGGCACGAACATTCACGTCACGGCCACCCATTCTAATGGTCTCATTGCCTTGTGAAACAACCTGATAGACAGTCTTTTCTGGATCGATATCCTTATGTTGCTGGTCAACATAGGAAAGTTTTACCGTCTCACCCACACTAAACGAACCAGCATCAGACTGTTCAAGTCCCATAATCAGTCTGAACAAGGTAGTTTTACCTGCACCGTTAGGACCTATAACGCCCACAATACCATTAGGTGGAAGTGTAAAATTCAAATCCTTGAACAGCACTTTCTCCCCATAGGCTTTCGCCACATGCTCAGCCTCAATCACTTTATTACCCAAACGGGGACCGTTAGGAATATAAATTTCCAATTTTTCTTCCTTTTGTTTCTGCTCTTCGTTCAGCATCATCTCGTAGGAATTCAGACGAGCTTTACCTTTAGCATGACGGGCTTTGGGTGCCATATGAACCCATTCCAATTCTCGTTCAAGTGTCTTCCTACGCTTAGAGGCAGCCTTTTCCTCCAATGCCAAACGCTGTGATTTTTGTTCCAACCATGAAGAGTAGTTGCCTTTCCAGGGTATTCCCTCACCGCGATCAAGCTCAAGAATCCATTCTGCCACATCATCCAAGAAGTAACGGTCGTGAGTAACAGCAATCACCGTTCCTTCATACTGCTGAAGATGCTGTTCCAACCAGTCAATAGACTCAGCATCAAGATGGTTGGTAGGCTCGTCAAGAAGTAGTACGTCAGGCTTTTGAAGAAGCAAGCGACAGAGGGCAACACGTCGACGTTCACCTCCGGAGAGATTCTTTACACTCCAATCGCCTGGAGGACAATTCAATGCAGCCATGGCACGGTCGAGCTTTGAGTCCATATTCCATGCATCGGTTGCATCAATAATATCCTGAAGTTCAGCCTGACGCTGCATGAGTTTATCCATCTTATCAGGATCCTCATAGTATTCAGGCATACCAAACTTTACATTAATTTCATCATATTCGGCCAATGCATCATAGACGTGCTGTACGCCCTCCATCACATTCTCCTTCACTGACTTTTCCTCATTCAGTGGAGGATCCTGTGGTAAATAGCCTACAGTATAGCCAGGGCTCCAAACCACTTCGCCTTGATACTGCTGGTCAAGCCCTGCAATGATTTTCATCAGCGTTGATTTACCGGCACCATTCAGGCCAATAATACCGATCTTAGCACCATAAAAGAAGCTTAGGTATATGTTTTTAAGTACTTGTTTCTGATTTTGCTGAATGGTTTTGCTCACGCCAACCATCGAGAATATTACCTTCTTATCGTCAACTGTTGCCATTAATAAAAAGAAATTGAATAAAAATAATTACTGATTATTCGCTTCAAAGATTGCCATTCGTTCCTCCAACTGACTGTACTGATGGTCTTCAATGAAAGAAGTACATACACGTAGGCCTTCTTGATGAGAACCTGTAGTGACCAGACAGATAGCCGAAACGCCATAGTACATCAGTTCATGAGCCAGCTGACCACTTGTCATATTCTTATAGCCAATCGTAAAATAGAACCCATCAGCAATCGGTTCGTCTAAGTCTTTATCATAAACGACGTGGAAGCCATGACGAAGGAAAATTTCCTTCAACTTATGGGCACGCTCACCATATACTTTAATTTCGTCACGGAAATTGTAAGTTCCATCGGAGGCAGCCTTCAACAGTGCAGCCAAAGCATACTGAGCACTATGACTGGTTCCGGATGAAAGTGCATATAGCATACGTGTAGAGAAAACAAGTCCGAAGGGCAGTCCTTCATAGCGCAAACTGAGGGCATCGTAATGGCGATGGAACAACTGGTCACTGATACAAACAACACCTATACGCTCACCAGCATAACTAAAAGCTTTTGAGCCACTGATGAGTAACATATAGTTATCGGTATATCGGGCCACTGTAGCCTGGTATGGAGGTTCAAAAGGCTTGGAGAGGTCTTTGCGGAAGTCCATCGCAAAATATGCCAGATCTTCCATCACCACAGCATCGTACTTTGTAGCCAATGTGCCGATGATGCTTAATTCCTTCTCACTTAGACATATCCATGCCGGATTATTCGGATTGGAATACACGATGGCACAGATATTACCCTTGCTGAGATAGGATTCAAGTTTAGCTTCAAGCTTGTCACCACGATAATCATAAACATCAAATGTCTCAAACTTCACCCCCATCACCTTCAGTTGCATTTTCTGAACAGGAAAGCCTGGGTCGATAAAGAGTACAGTATCTTTTTGAGGATTACACTGAGAACATACGAGGAAGGAAGCGAAAGTTCCTTGCATAGAACCAGTAACTGGTACACACCCCTCAGCATCGATGTCAATACCGATAAAAGCCTTGACGAACCTCGATGCTTCTTTTTTCAGGCCAGGATAGCCTTGAATATCGGGATAACTATGAGCAATACCATCTTTAAGAGCCTGAATCTGAGCATCAACGCCTACCTGAGCTGCAGGAAGACCAGGAATACCCATCTCCATCTTGATATACTCCACCCCACTCTCTTTCTCAGCCATAGCCGCCACCTGCTTCACCTCGCGAATGGTAGCCTTTGCAAAATCCTGTATTCCTAATTGTGCCACTAAACGGTCAACAATCTCTTTCTTTATAGGAGTCTCTTTCATAATTCAGCTGAAGCCAATAGTTATTACTTTTCGCTCTCCGCTCTTCCTATAGCCAATGCCTTAATATTAGCATCAACCACAGCATCTCCTTTACGTCCAAACACTCTACGAATGGCATCTTCCAATTTTTCATATTCTATGCCAAGTGCCTTTTGAGCGGCTCCCAAGAGTATCACATTTGCCGAACGAGGAACGCCTGCATCTTTTGCCTGTTGCTCAATGTCAAGCATTATCACATTACCCAATTTTTCCAAATCGGCCTTAATTACTTCAGGATCAGGATAATTAGGAATATTAACGAAAGGTGTACTTGAGGTAATAATCCACCCATTCTTTTTCAAGAAAGGAAGATAGCGAAGAGCCTCCATGGGTTCCATAGAAATGATTACATCAGCTCCGCCTAGAGGAATAAGATCACTATGAATAGGAGTACTGGAAAGACGCAGGTTTGATTGAACATCACCGCCACGCTGACTCATTCCATGTACTTCGGCCTGCTTGATAAAGAGATTTTCTTTCATAGCAGCCTCGCCTATAATGGTTGCAATAGAGAGGATACCCTGTCCTCCTACTCCACAAAGAATTATATCTGTCTTCATTTTGCTTTTTTCTGTTTAAGGTGACGTTGTAAAGTTTGCATGCACTCTCTACGAGGAATAATAACACTCAAACCCTTATATTCTATTTCCTCTTTCATAATACGAGTAATCTCAGGCAAATTCTTAGGAATAGGATTCACCACATGCAAATGGTCAGGATGTACGCCTAATGCCAGACAGATAGCCTCAAACTTATTTGTACCTGCTGAATCCTGTCCGCCAGTCATGGCCGTAGTCAGGTTATCACTGATGACAACCACTATATTCGAATTTTCATTGGCAGCATCCAATAGTCCTGTCATGCCGCTATGCGTAAACGTTGAGTCACCTATGATGGCAACAGCAGGCCACTGTCCTGCATCGCTTGCGCCCTTAGCCATGGTAATAGATGCGCCCATATCTACACAGGAATGAATAGCCTTATACGGAGGAAGGAAACCAAGCGTATAACATCCTATGTCACCAAACACACGGGCATTTGGATAGTCAAGCAAAACTTGGTTGAGCGCTGTATAGACATCACGATGGCCACATCCCTGACAGAGAGCAGGTGGACGTGGAGCCACATCCTCACAACTCTTATATGCCTCATCACTGGGCAGTCCCAATGCCTTTTTCAAAAGGTCAGGATTCAGTTCACCAGTTCGTGGCAATTCACCAGTCAATCGTCCAAGAATATCAGCGTTGCCCGGCATCACGCCACGCACTTGGTCTTCAATAAAGGGTTGTCCTTCTTCAGCAATGAGCACCTTATCACATTCCTCAGTCATACGGCGCACAAGCTGCTTAGGCAAGGGATATTGACTAACCTTCAGCACAGGATAAGGACACTTTCCGTCAGGATAACACTCCATCAAGTAATTATAGGCAATACCACTGGCTATAACACCAAGTTGGTGATTAGCACCATCTTCATACCTATTATATATACTGTCCACAGCAATTTTCTCCAGAAGAGGTTGCTGACCAGTCACCACATCATTGCGTTTTCTGGCAAAAGCAGGCAGAAGCACCCAGTTGCTGGCCTTCGCATTATAATTCAGTTCTTTCTGAGGCTGAGGCGAATCCGCTATTTCAACCACTGCACGACTATGAGCCATGCGGGTAGTAACACGCATCAGCACGGGCAGTCCTACGGTTTCAGACAACTCGTATGCCGTTGACATCATGTTGTACGCCTCCTGTTGATTGGAAGGCTCAAGGGTAGGAATCATGGCAAACTTACCATAGAATCGTGAGTCTTGCTCATCCTGCGAAGAGTGCATTGAAGGGTCATCGGCTACAAGAACAACAAGACCTCCATTAACTCCGGTCATGCCGCTATTTACAAATGGGTCAGCACATACATTCAATCCCACGTGCTTCATACACACCAGTGCACGCTTGCCCATAAACGACATGCCAAGCGCTGCTTCCATAGCCGTTTTTTCATTGGTTGACCAACGACTATGAATACCTCGCTCTCGTGCTTGAGGCGAATCTTGAATATACTCGGTAATCTCTGTAGAGGGAGTTCCTGGGTAAGCATAAACGCCGCTCAACCCAGCATCAATGGCGCCCTGAGCAATTGCCTGGTCGCCCAATAGTAGTCTTTTCATAACAGTTTGGGGTTTTGTTATTGCGAACAAAATTAAATAAAATTATTTACACAGCCAAATAAAACATTCAATTTGTCCGAGTTTTAGGTTTGTTTCACAAACAAAACAAAGAAACATTTGTTCAGATTGGAAATAATTCTTAACTTTGCAGCCGCTCGAATTCAAATAACAGACAAACTTTTGTACAAAAAACTTACAGATTATGAAGATATCACACATTGAGCACCTGGGCATTGCTGTTCAGAGTATCGAAGAGAGTCTGCCATTCTTTACAGACGTATTGGGATTAGAATGTTATGCCACCGAGGTAGTGGAAGACCAGAAAGTAAAAACAGCTTTCTTGAAGTGCGGTGAGGTAAAGTTGGAACTTCTCGAGCCCACAAGTCCTGAGAGTACTATTCAGAAATGGTTAGACAAAGGAAATAAAGGTGTACACCATGTAGCTTTCTGTATCGAAGACGGAGTAGCAAATGCGTTGGCTGAAGTAAGCGAAAAGGGTGTCCGACTCATTGACCAGCAGCCACGTAAAGGTGCAGAGCAGTTGAACATCGCTTTCCTGCATCCCAAGTCAACAGCAGGTGTGCTGACAGAACTTTGTGAACACTAATTTTTTTTACAATAAAAAAATGAGCAAACAATTAGAAAAAATTAAGCAGCTCATCGAGAAGCGCGAACAGGCCCGTCTCGGTGGTGGCGAAAAAGCCATTCAGAAGCAACACGAGCGTGGCAAATATACGGCACGCGAACGTATTGACATGCTCCTCGATGAAGGTTCATTCGAGGAATACGACATGTTCAAGGAGCACCGTTGCCACAATTTCGGCATGGAGAAGAAACAATTTCCTGGCGACGGTGTCGTAGCCGGTAGCGGTACCATCGAAGGCCGTTTGGTATTTGTTTTTGCACAAGACTTCACCGTACATGCTGGTTCGCTCTCTGAGACCATGTCCCAGAAAATCTGCAAAGTGATGGATATGGCCATGAAGATGGGAGCCCCCGTCATTGGCATCAACGATTCTGGTGGCGCACGTATTCAGGAAGGTATTAACTCACTGGCAGGTTTCGCCGAGATTTTCGAGCGCAACATTCTCGCTTCAGGTGTTATTCCTCAGATTTCAGGTATCTTTGGTCCTTGTGCCGGTGGTTCTGTATATAGCCCTGCCCTGACCGACTTCACCCTGATGATGGAAGGCACCTCATATATGTTCCTCACAGGTCCAAAAGTTGTTAAGACCGTAACAGGCGAGGACATTGATCAGGAACACCTTGGCGGAGCATCAGTTCATGCGACCAAGTCAGGTGTTACCCATTTCACCGCCAAGACAGAAGAAGAAGGTCTTCAGATGATTAAGACCCTCCTTAGCTATATTCCTTCAAACAACATGGAGGTAGCCCCCCGCAAGAAATGCGATGATCCTATCAATCGCATGGAGGATTCATTGAATGAGATTATCCCTGAGAATCCCAACGAGGCTTATGATATGTACAAAGTTATCGCTGCTATCACCGATAATGGCGAATTCTTCGAAGTACAGCCTAAGTTTGCCAAGAACATTATCGTTGGTTTTGCTCGCTTCAATGGACAGAGCGTAGGTATCGTAGCCAACCAGCCCGCTTGTTATGCTGGTGTGCTCGACGTAAACGCCAGCCGCAAGGGTGCACGTTTCGTTCGTTTCTGCGATGCTTTCAATATTCCTATCGTATCTTTGGTTGACGTTCCCGGATTCCTGCCTGGTACAGGTCAGGAGTACAACGCCGTAATTCTTCACGGTGCCCAATTGCTTTACGCTTACGGTGAAGCCACAGTACCCAAGATCACCGTTACCCTGCGCAAGTCATACGGTGGCTCACACATTGTGATGGGTTCTAAGCAACTTCACACCGACCTGAACTACGCATGGCCTTCTGCCGAGATTGCCGTAATGGGCGCATCTGGCGCAGCAGCTGTGTTGTATGCCAAGGAGGCGAAAGCCAAGAAGGAAGCTGGCGAAGACGTAAAGGCATTCATTGCTGAGAAGGAGGAAGAGTACAACGAGCTCTTCGCCAATCCTTATCAGGCAGCCAAATATGGTTATATCGATGATGTGATTGAGCCACGCAACACACGCTTCCGCATCTGTCGTGCATTAGCCCAGTTAGCAACCAAGCGTGATGCTCTGCCTGCCAAGAAGCACGGAAACATCCCTATGTAATTGATAATTGACAATTGACAATTGATAATTATGAACAAAGAAGTATATGCTGCTATTGCTATGGCTCTTCACGAGCATCTTGGCAATAATGTTCACGATGTGGAGCCAGGCATCATCACGATTGTCGAGCGCCCCACTCAGTGGAATGGCTATGCACAGACAATGACAGCACACCCATAAATCGAATCAGAATGAAAGAGTATAAATATACTATCAACGGCACAAAATACGAAGTTGCCGTAGGCGATATCGAGGATTGCGTCGTAACCGTAAACGTGAACGGTGAAGACTTTAAAGTTGAATTAGAGAAACCCGCCGAGCCTGAGAAGAAGAAACCGGTTTTGGGCAAAGCTCCAGTATCATCTTCTGAGGGAGACTCAAATGCCTCTGCAGAAAATGCTACCAAGGCAGCAGCAGGAACCGGTACTGCGGTCAAGGCTCCCCTACCCGGTGTCATCACCGACATCAAAGTTGCTGTAGGCGATGAAGTTCAGGTAGGCGACACTGTTGTCGTACTTGAGGCCATGAAGATGGCCAACAACCTTGAGGCTGAAAAAGCAGGAAAGGTAACCGCCATTTGCGTAAAAGTTGGCGAGAGTGTGATGGAAGACGACGCCCTCATTTTCATTGAGTAATTTCAACTCAAGGTACAACAAAGTACCTTATTATTCAAGAATCTCTAATAAAATAGCTGTTTCCTCTAACGGAACAGCTATTTTTTTGTCCTGGTCACTCCCTATATGATTGGTGCCTCCAATCTATACGAAAGGTGCTTCAAATCTATATGAAAGGTGCCTCCAATCTATACGAAAGGTGCTTCAAATCTATATGAAAGGTGCCTCCAATCCATACGAGAGGTACTACTAATTCCAATTTTTAATATTCAAGCCGTCGAGTTTTTATATGATTATTTGGCATATATATATTTTTTTTGTATTTTTGCCAAATATTAGTAGTCAAATAGTGTACAGACTGTAAATAATCAGGAAATACATTATTGAAGAAACAACTACGACAACCATATAGTAATATGTGCATAAGAAACCTAAATAATAAATCTACTATAAATTGCAACAACCTGAAAGGAGCACTTCTACATTTGTGTATAACTCTTTTCACATCTTTTCTCTTTCCAAAGTTGAGGCTCAAGAGCATTTTTGCATTAATGAAATCATGCAGTGTATATCATGGCAAAGAATCTTAAACAAAAAGCCGCATCAGGCATGATCTGGACGGCGTTGCAGAAATATTCTACAATGATCATCCATTTTATCTCCGGCATCATCTTGGCGCGCCTGCTCACACCATTTGACTATGGTTGCATCGGTATGCTGATGATATTTATGGTGTTGGCCGAAGCATTTATCGATGGAGGTTTCGGTTCTGCCCTGATACAAAAGAAGCGACCTACACAAGAGGACTATTCTACCATCTTTTGGTTCAACGTCGGTATGTCGGTATTACTCTATGCCATTATCTATGTCAGCGCCCCTGCTATTGCTCGTTTCTACAATATTCCGCTCCTGTGCGATGTACTTCGCGTGCAAGGACTCATATTGTTTATCTATGCCTTAAATGTCATCCAGAAAAATCAGCTTAAGAAAAAGTTGAATTTCAAAGTACTCTCTATTGTCACAATAACTACAGCTCTAATTACATTAGTGGTGACTGTTTTCATGGCTTACAAGGGGTTTGGTGTTTGGGCATTGGTAGCATCTAATCTGATATCGGCGGCCATCCCAGCCTTCGTTTTTTGGTTTTTCATTAAGTGGCGTCCCATTTGGACATTTTCGTGGCAATCATTTAAGGAGTTATTTGGCTTTGGGTTCTACATGTTCCTGACTCATTTGGCCAATCGCTTTGCGCAACAATTGCAGGGGTTACTAATCGGCAAATTTTACAATGCATCCACTATGGGCTATTATTCAAAAGCAGCGGGGACCGAAAAACTTGCCTCCCTTTCCATTAGTGTAGTGATGACCCAAGTGACTTATCCTCTTTATGCCGAAGTTCAAGATGACAAGGAAAAACTGTCTAACATGATTCGTCGCATTACGATGACGCTTTCTTATGTAACATTTCCATTGATGTTCATTCTTTTGCTTTGCGCCAAGCCTATATTCGTCTTGCTTTATTCTGACCGTTGGCTGCAGAGTGTCCCTTATTTTCAGATCTTATGTATAGCAGGTCTGGCAGGATGCTTGCAGTCGGTCAACTTGCAATCTATTGCAGCCATCGGGAAAAGCAAAGAGATGTTTTTTTGGACAATGTTTAAGCGAATCGTTGGCATAGGAATCGTTGTTTCTGGATTAGTCTGTTTTGGCATGAAAGGCCTATTGGCAGGTGTCGTATTTAATTATTGGTTCTCTTGGTTTGTCAATATCAGTTTGGTGTCAAAATATATTGGATACAAATGGTACAATCAGATTTTGGATATTTTACCTGTCACGATAGTTTCATTACTAGCCGCATTTGTCAGTTTTGGTGTTGGCTTTCTGTTAAATTTGGATATGTATCCCGATGGCATTGTAAAGTTAGCTGTCTATGTGATATTATATATAAGTTGGTCTTTGGTATTTAAGCCAGAAGCATACTCCTATTTTCTAACTATTATTCCCTCAAAGTTTAAAATCTGGAAGAAGAAAGACTAAAATACGATGAGAATAGCTTTAATCAAAGAAACCAAGACCCCTGTGGACAATCGCGTGGCACTTACTCCTAAGCAAGTGGCTGAACTGAATAAACAGTATCCTCAGCACAGAATTGTTGTCCAATCCAGCGACATCCGTGCTTTCACCGATGAGGACTATCGTGCAGAAGGTGTCCAGGTGCAGGATGATATTAGCGATGCAGACATTCTTTTCGGTATCAAAGAAGCAAAGATTGAGAGTCTTATTCCGGACAAGCATTATTTTTTCTTCGCCCATATAGCCAAGATGCAGGATTATAATCGCCCGTTGCTTCAGTCTATGCTGGCAAAGAATCTTACCTTTTCTGACTATGAGTATCTTGTCGATGAGAATAGTGAGCGTGTCTGTGCATTTGGTTGGTGGGCTGGTGTGGTTGGCGTTTATTATACTTTGCGTGGCTATCTTCTCCGTGAAGGTTGTGTATTACTCCCCAACCCAGACCGTAAGTTCACGTTGGCTCAGATGCGTACTATCTTGGCTACAGCACAGTTGCCAAAGGTGAAGATTCTGATTACAGGTAATGGACGTGTAGCTCAGGGCGCTACTTATGGGATGCGCGAATGCCGTGCTCAGGAACTGACATACGCGCAGTTTATGAGTGACGAGCCTGTAAACATGCTTTCTTTTTACCAGGCATCTGTCGATGAGCTGGTGAAACGAAAAGATGGCAAGCCATTCAATCGGAGCGATTTCCGCAATAATCCCGAAGAATATGAAAGTGATTTTATAAAATATGCAAAGCATACTGACATTTTCATTTCTTGTCATTTTTGGGATCCCAAAGCCCCCGTTTATCTTGAACAGGAAGACTTTATCAAAAACCAGTTGCCTATTAAAATGATTGGTGACGTCACCTGTGACATTTGTGGAAGTATTAAGTCAACCATCAGACCTGCTACCCATGCTGAACCGTATTATGACTTCAATCCCATAACTCATAAGGAAGAGTTGCCCTTCTCGTCTAAGGATAATATTACGGTAATGGCTGTTGACACTTGTCCCAACGCTCTGGCAATCGATGCCAGTGAGTATTTTGGAGAGATGTTGACAGAGTACGTTTTCAAACCCTTGCTTAAAGGTGAGCATTCCGATGTGATTGACCGTTCAACGATTTTGGAAAAAGGGCAACTGACTCATAGATTTGAGTATCTGCAAGATTTTGCTGAAGGCCGTTAGTCAATAGCTAAAAAATGCTGGGGAAAGTATTCACATATTGGAGAAGGTTACGCAAATGCCTGTCCATGATTCGATATAAATCTAAATATGTCGATCAAGTATTTTTAACAAATAGTCTAAACATAAGCATTTTATGGTTCGAATAATAATCAATGCTGATGATTTCGGAAAAAGTCCTAGACGAAATCAAGCTATTAATGACTCCTTCACACAAGGTTTGATTTGTTCTGCCGGACTGATTGTTACAGGAAAATATCTACCTGAGGCCATAGAACTTGCTAAAGCGGGGAAGTATATGGACAAGTTGCACCTCCATTTCAACTTATCTGCCAACCTACTGCAAGAAGGTTCCGAAGATGCTCCCCTGACTGAGGCGATGAGAAAAGACCCATTTTTCTGCAAAGACCAGAAGTTTTTGAAGTATCATGGATTGCCAAAAGAGTTTTCCTGCATCAGGAAATGGAGGCTAGTCTATGATGAGTTGGTTGCACAGTATAAGAAATTCAATGAAGTTACTGAAGGAAAGGCTGACTATAAGCATGTGGACTTTCATTTATGGTATAATCTGACATGGTCGGTAGCCGTTGCCTTAAACCTTTTTACACGAAAATACAAGATTGAGTCCGTTCGATATTGGGGATTACATCAAATGAACAAACGAAGATTCAAAATTTATAGATTTTTAAGTTGGAATCATTTAGTAAAATCTATACCAGCGACAAATATCGATTATTTCCTCTCAAAAAGAGATTCCTTTAAGCAGTATAATGTCGTTGAATTATATTGTCATCCGAATTATAAGGATGGTGTATTTTTAGATGACAGTCCATCTTATTTTAAACATGAACGTCAGCCAATGATGAAACAAATTCAAATGCTGAAAGAGTTAGGAGGTATAGAGTTCTTATCATGGGAGGATTCCTTTAAAAAACGATAACTAATGAATAAGCAAATTAGAATATTTTTCGCAGGAGATTTCTGTTCAAAACCGTCAACATCACGAATCACTGTGTCTGATGAATTGAAATGTTTGATTCAATCGTGCGATTTGAAGGTGGTGAACTTTGAAGTCCCGCTTAAACCAAGTGGTGCATTGCCTCCTCAAGTGAGAGAAAGGTTCTTCCAAAATGACGATGCTCCTAATTTCCTGCGTAGTATTGGCTTTAATCTATTCCAATTAGCAAATAATCACGCCTTTGACTGGGGTGAGGAAGGGTTCAAGAAAACCAAATCCGCTTTAGGGAATCAATCGTTTGGTGCAGGAACATACGATGAAGCATATAAAATCAAGGTCTGCGAGACAAACGGACTAAAGATAGGATTTCTGTCGCTATCGTTCGCAGCTTATACAGGTGTGTTTGATAATGTGAGGAACCACGAAGGGTTGGGTTGTGCTTATATTAATGACTTGAAAGTGAACCATGTCATCATAGAAGCGAAAAAGGAAGCGGATTATTTGTTTGTTCTACCCCATGACGGCATTGAATACATTGATGTTCCCTTGCCTGAAACCATCGCCCGCTATCGTGACTTTATTGACTATGGTGCAGATGGGGTAATTGGAACACACCCTCATTGTCCTCAAGGATGGGAGATATATAAAAACAAGCCCATTTTCTATAGTCTCGGAAACTTTCTTTTCAACAGTAAGGAAAACTACGAGTTTAGAGCAAATTGCCCCCATTGGTATGAAGGATTATGTGTGTTGATGACCATTGAAAAGAATAGCATCAAATGGGAAGTGTTGAACACTCGCAATGTTGACAATGTCAGACTCATAATAGACTCTGACAAAGAAAGAATCGAACATAATAGACAATTGTGCCGTTATCTTGCTGATAAAGATGCGTATGACAACTATTTAAACAAGATTTGTAAAACACTAGGTCAAAAAGAACTGTCAATCGTTGATAGAGTTTTTCATCCACAAACCATAAAGGAATGCACAAAACTGTTGTTTAATAATTGGAAAAGCAGGCTGGTGGGAAAAGATTTTACAAACGACAATCGTCTGCTAAGACTTCTTACGCATGATGCAAGAAGGGCCTTGCTTATGCAGACTTTGAAACGTAATAGCAACAAATAACCTATATTATTATGTCAAAATTATTAAAAAAGCTGATAGTAAAGATTCACAAATATCTTGAAATGCGACAAAAAAAACATGAGATAACCCGAAAATTCAAATATCTCAATGAGCGTCGCAAATTAACAAAAGAGCAGAAAAAGGAGATACAAGATTTTTATCTCAGTGTTATAGGGAAAAAGATACCTTTGTATGGACATGAATATTTCTATTCCCGTAATGGAATTTTTTCTAAGTATTACATTCCTTCAACATTGTATTTGTGCGATTTGTTACCCAAGGCGAATGACCAAAAATTATCTCCATTTTTTGCGGACAAAAATTTCACCGAGTTGCTTTTCCCTGGTGAAAATATCGTGCATTCATTTCTAAAAAATATCAACGGTTACTATTATTATGACGATAAGCCCGTCTCTGAAGAAGAAGCCGTCCTCCGCTGCCAGAATATGAATGAGGTGATAATTAAGCCCTCACGAGAATCAAAGGGCAATGGTGTTCAACTTATTACAGTAAAGGATGGTATTATAGACAAAGACGGGAAATCCATCCATCAGTTGTTCAAAAAATATAAGATGAACTTTCTGCTTCAAAATAGGGTTCACCAACACAAGGATATGGCTGCTCTGAATCCTTCTTCTCTGAACACTTTGCGAATCCTTTCATATCGCTCAGGGATGGAAGTGTTGATTATCTATTCTGTAGTCCGAATTGGCCGGTCTGGACAAGTAATAGATAATCAAAGCGCAGGTGGATTAAGTACGACAATTAGTTCGGATGGTAAATTAGGAAAATTCTCTTATGGGAAGGTTGGTAGTGATAATATTGAAGAGACTGATACGGGGATTCGTTTAGAAGGCTATCAAATACCTTCGTATGATAAAGCAATAGAATTTGTGAAGAGGTTGCATTATAGGCTGCCATTTTTCCATATCATTGGATGGGATGTGGCTATAGAGGAGAATGGCGAACCTATATTAATTGAATTTAATACTAAACCAGGATTAAGTCAGTCGGCCTTTGGTTCCGGGTTGGGTGAATATACTGAAAGGATTATTCGTGAACTATGGCTGAGGCCAAATACGAAATATCCAGATTAATAAATATCGCTCAGAAATATAGAAATGAATACGGAGATTAATATTATAGAAAAGCCTGAATGGGTATCATGGGACGAGATACATCAAGTCCTTTGGAAAGCTCATGAGAAAAATCGTGAGAATGGCGTTTTTATGTCATACCCTTCACTTACAGGAGATGAAATAAAAAAAAGAGTAGAGAATAATGGCAAAATGTATCTTGCACTTGAGGGGCAACATGTAATAGGAACTTTAGCATTAATAATAAAACAAGGAAACAAATGGTATAATAAAGGAACGTATGGTTATCTCTGTTTTGGCGCAGTACTTCCCGATTATAGCGGTAAAGGTATATATCGTTCAATGTACAAAATAGCAGAATCTACTGCTCTAAATATGGGAATTAGCGTTATTACGCGAGATACAAATGAACATAATGCCAGAATGCTTAAAATATCAAAGCAAGAAGGTTATCATTTTGTAGAATGTAAAGCATACAAAGATCATTTCAATATAGTTCGTGCTAAATGGTTAGATGGTTGTCCTTATCCCTCATGGTATATCAAATTGAAATTCCATTTATCCAAATTCAAACAAAAGACTCGTTACAAAATGGTTCCTGGAAAGGGACGGGTTAAGCGATTCGGAATATTATAAGAATGAACCAGAAAGTAGTCATCATAGGGCATAGTTACTCTTCGCGACTGAGCATTATTCGCTCCGTTGCGCAAATTGGCTGTGAAGTAAGTGTCATCGTGATGATACGATTGACACTAAAATCCAATCAAAAAAAACGGAAAACTTTATTTTTTTTTATTATAAATTGACAAAAATGGATTTTTTTTTGTAATTTTGTCGCAATATTAGTAGATATTTAGTGTACGGACTGTAAATAATCAGGAAATACATTATTGAAGAAACAACTACTACAACCATATAGATAGTAATATGTGCATAAGAAACCTAAATAATAAATCTACTATAAATTGCAACAACCTGAAAGGAGCACTTCTACATTTGTGTACAACTCTTTTCACATCTTTTTCTCTTTCCAAAGTTGAGGCTCAAGAGCATTTTTGCATTAATGAAATCATGCAGTGTATATCATGGCAAAGAATCTTAAACAAAAAGCCGCATCAGGCATGATCTGGACAGTGTTGCAGAAATATTCTACAATGTTCATCAAGTTTATTTCCGGCATCATCTTGGCGCGCCTGCTCACACCATTTGACTATGGTTGCATCGGTATGCTGATGATATTTATGGTGTTGGCCGAAGCATTTATCGATGGAGGTTTCGGTTCTGCCCTGATACAAAAGAAGCGACCTACACAAGAGGACTATTCTACCATCTTTTGGTTCAACGTCGGTATGTCGGTATTACTCTATGCCATTATCTATGTCAGCGCCCCTGCTATTGCTCGTTTCTACAATATTCCGCTCTTGTGCGATGTCCTCCGTGTGCAGGGAGTGATATTATTCATCTATGCTTTTAATGTCATCCAGAGGAACCAGTTGCACAAGAAGATGAACTTTAAGTTTCTTGCCATCGTTACCATTACAACGTCCATTTCTGCCCTGATTATAACCATTCTCATGGCCTATCATGGCTTCGGTGTCTGGGCGTTGGTAACCCAGAATATTATTACTGCCGCCATTCCTGCCCTCATATTCTGGTTTTACATCAAGTGGAGGCCCATTTGGACTTTTTCTGTCAAGTCATTTCGGGAACTGTTTAGTTTTGGCATCTATATGTTCCTGACCCATTTAGTCAATCGCTTCGGGCAACAATTGCAGGGTCTGTTAATTGGCAGATTTTACACTGCATCTACTATGGGTTATTATTCCAAAGCAGACGGAACCGAAAAACTTGCCTCCACTTCCATTAGTAGTGTGATGACCCAAGTAACCTATCCTCTTTATGCTGAAGCACAGGATGACAAGGAAAAACTGACCAACATGATTCGTCGCATCACGATGACACTCACTTATATCACATTTCCATTGATGTTCATTCTTTTGCTTTGCGCCAAGCCAATATTCGTTTTGCTTTATTCCGACCGTTGGTTACAGAGTGTCCCTTATTTTCAAGTTTTATGTTTAGCAGGTTTGGCTTATTGCCTACAATCGGCAAATCTGCAATCTATTGCAGCAATAGGGAAAAGCAGAACAATGTTTCTATGGACGTTGTTTAAAAGAATTGTTGGAATTGGCTTTGTTGTAGGTGGTTTGATTTTATGGGGTATGAAAGGACTTCTGGTAGGTGTGGTCCTGAACACGTGGTTCGCTTACCTTGTGAATATCAGTTTGGTCTCGAAGCATATAGGATACAAATGGTGGAGACAGTTGTTTGACTTAATGCCGGTTACTGTAGCTTCTATTGTTGCTGCGGCCATTAGCTATGGTTGTGGCTATTTGCTGAAACTCGACATGTATCCCGATGGCATCCTGAAACTGTTGGTTTACTCCGCCATCTATCTGGGTTGGTCTTTCCTGGCGAAGCCCGAAGCTTTTGTATACTTTAAGTCAGTCGTTGACCCAATGATTTCGAAAGTCAGAAAAAGGAAACAGAAAAAACAATTATGATTAACAGTTCTGTCAGAATAGTTATAGCAGGTGATTTGTTCCCCTCCGAAAATAATATCAAATTGTTTGAAGAGGCTGATGCCGAAGCACTTTATGGCAAGGAAGTATGCCGAATGTTTGCAAAAGCAGACTTTTCCATAGCCAACCTTGAAGGTGCGCTAACAGATTCAACCGTAGCTCAACAAAAAGACGGGCCTGTGATAAAAGCCCCGAAAGCTACAATTGCCGGTATTAAGAATCTTGGCCTTTCTGCTTTGGCTTTAGCCAACAACCACATAACAGACTATCAGCAGCAAGGCATAGATGACACGCTTGATATACTTAATGATGCAGGAATCCTATATGTTGGCATCGCTCCAAAGAAAGGTTGTTCTTCTCCACCCGTCAGCCATGTGAGCATCACGATAAATGATAAAAAGATATGCGTCTATAACGTATCAGAGACTTTCTTCAATAAGCCCACTAAAGAGATGGCTGGCGCATATGTTTATGACGAGTGGATTGTTTTGAACGAAATCAAAGCGCTAAAACAGCGGCATGATTTCATAATAGTCATTTACCACGGTGGTGCGGAGTATCTGCCATATCCCACACCACAAACGAGGACACGCTTCCATCGTATGGCAGACTGTGGGGCGGATTTCATTACGGCACAACATACCCATTGCATTGGATGTGAGGAATGGTACAATGGTTCCTATTTGTTACATGGCCAGGGCAACTTCCATTTTGCCAGGCAGAAAAAATATCTCAATCTTACAAGGCAAGGACTTATCGCAGAAATCACCATTACAGATAATGGCTTTTCGGTTAATAATCACATTGTGACTATTAAAGACAATGTGCTTTGCTATGATGACAAACAAGACCTAACACCCTTTTATGAGCGTAGCAAGCGCCTGAATGACGAAGATTATATTATAGAGCAATATTCAAAGGTGAAGGTTGAGGAAATTATGCGTATGTTTCTTGTTGCAGCTAAAGGCAGTTATCCTTTGCGGCGAATTACCCGACGACTCTTCCCAAACTCGGTAAAACACCCAGAACACACGTACACATTGCCCCAAATGCTTCGTAATTTCAATCTTGTACAAGGTGAACGTACAAGCGAAGATATGTATTATGTGTGGAAATATTTATTAAACAATTATACCCAATATGGAAAATAATTTTCAAATCATAGAGAAACCTGACTGGGTGTCGTGGGACGAAATACGTGAAGTGTTGTGGAAGTCCCATGCAGAGAACAGAGAAAATGGTATCAATAATGCCTTACCCTCGAAGTCAAGTGACGAGATAAGACGGTTCGTTGGCGACAAGGGAAAAATGTTTGTTGCCTTGGATGGGAAAAAAGTCATTGGGACTTGGGCTGTTCTGATTAAGAATAACCGAAAATGGTTCACGAGTGGCGAATATGCATACGAATGTTTTGTAACTGTGCTTCCAGAATATAGAAAAACGCGCGCCTACTTTCTCCTATCAAGGACAGCAATGGATTATATCAGATGGAAAGGACTTTCTTTAACAACGGGTGATGCACATGAAAATAATCAGACAATTCTAAAATTGAAGTTACGCGAAGGTTATCAATATGTTGCATATAAAGCCTGCAAAGACCATTACAATGTGGTAATAGCTAAATGGTTCAACGAATGCCCTTATCCATCTTGGTACATCAAATTCCGTTTTCAATTGTCAAAACTGTATTTGAAGACTCGTTACAAAATGGTTCCTGGAAAGGGACGGGTTAAGCGATTCGGAATATTATAAGAATGAAACAGAAAGTAGTCATCATAGGGCATAGTTACTCTTCGCGACTGAGCATTATTCGCTCCGTTGCGCAAATTGGCTGTGAAGTAAGTGTCATCGTGATGATACGATTGACACTAAAATCCAATCAAAAAAAACGGAAAACTTTATTTTTTTTATTATAAATTGACAAAAATGGATTTTTTTTTGTAATTTTGTCGCAATATTAGTAGATATTTAGTGTACGGACTGTAAATAATCAGGAAATACATTATTGAAGAAACAACTACTACAACCATATAGATAGTAATATGTGCATAAGAAACCTAAATAATAAATCTACTATAAATTGCAACAACCTGAAAGGAGCACTTCTACATTTGTGTATAACTCTTTTCACATCTTTTTCTCTTTCCAAAGTTGAGGCTCAAGAGCATTTTTGCATTAATAAAATCATGCAGTGTATATCATGGCAAAGAATCTGAAACAAAAAGCCGCATCAGGCATGATCTGGACAGCGTTGCAGAAATATTCTACAATGTTTATCCAGTTCATTTCAGGTATCATACTGGCCCGTCTGCTCACCCCATACGACTATGGCTGCATCGGCATGCTGATGATTTTCATGGTGCTGGCCGAGGCTTTCATTGACGGAGGATTCGGATCAGCACTCATCCAGAAGAAACGACCTACGCAGGAGGATTACTCTACCATCTTCTGGTGGAACCTCGGAATGGCCGTCCTGATGTATGCCATCCTCTATGTCTCTGCTCCTGCCATAGCCCGCTTTTACGACATACCACTACTCTGCGACGTGCTTCGAGTTCAAGGGCTTGTTCTCTTCATATATGCGTTTAATATCATTCAGCGTAACCAATTGCGAAAGAAGCTGAACTTTCGTGTCCTTTCCATTGTCACCATCACTACCTCGATCACCTCCCTCCTAATCACCATTCTCATGGCCTACCATGGCTATGGCGTTTGGGCTTTGGTGGCGCAGCATCTACTCACGGCTTTCATCCCTGCACTTGTCTTCTGGTTCTATATCAGGTGGCGTCCCATTTGGACATTCTCTTGGCAGTCCTTCCGCGAGTTGTTCAGCTTTGGGTTTTATATGTTCCTGACACATCTTCTCAATCAATTCGGACAGCAGCTTCAAGGACTTCTTATAGGTAAGATGTATAATCCTGCAATTATGGGATATTACTCCAAAGCACAGGGGACGGAGAAACTTGCATCTACGAGTATCTCGCAGGTTTTGACACAAGTCACTTATCCCTTATATGCAGAAGTGCAAGATGATAAGGAGAAACTGGGAAACATGATTAAGCGGCTTACAATGACTCTTGCATACATAACTTTCCCGCTGATGTTCCTTCTCCTGCTGTGTGCCAAGCCCATCTTTCTTTTTCTCTATTCTGAACGCTGGCTCCCCAGTGTCCCTTATTTTCAGGTGCTATGCATCGCCGGATTGGCATATTGTTTACAGTCAGTCAATCTTCAATCGATTGCGGCCATTGGAAAAAGTAAGATGATGTTTGTATGGACAGTCATTAAACGAACAATAGGAATAGGCTTCGTAGTGGGAGGATTGGCTTTATTTGGAATTAACGGCCTTTTAATAGGCATGGTGTTGAACACATGGTTCTCCTATTTTGTGAATATATCCTTGGTCTCCAAACATGTGGGATATAAATGGTGGAAACAGCTGATGGACATCGTGCCTATTATGGTATCTGCGGTTGTAGCTGCTGCTGTGAGCTATGAAACGGCAGAGTTGTGCCATTTTTCAATCTATCTTGACGGACTTGTCAAATTGTTTATATACATTATCGCCTACGCAGGTTGGTCTTTACTATTTAAACCGGAAGCATTTATATATACCAAGAGTATAGTTACCCCCATGTTTTCTAAAATCAAAAAAAAGTTCTCAAGAAGATGAAAGATAAGACATTTCGAATAATCATAGGTGGTGATTTGCTGCCCAACGCAACAAATATTCCGCTATTTGAAGAGGGCGATGCTCAACAGCTCTTCGGCAAAGAGATATGCAGCCTGTTCGCAGAGGCAGATTTCTCCATTGTCAATCTTGAAGGTCCTTTGACCGATGCTGTTGAACAGCAGGAAAAAGTAGGCCCTGTCCTAAACGCTCCTATTTCAACAGTTAAAGGTATTAAAGGTTTAGGGGTTGATGCAATAGCATTAGCAAATAACCATATCATGGATTATGGAAAAAAGGGGTTTCTCGATACAATCGGGTGCTTGGAAACTGCAAGGATACAACATGTCGGTTCTGGTAAAGACTCAAACAGTATAAAGACACATATAAGCCTGACATTAGGTGGGGAAAGGGTGTGTATTTACAATGTTTCAGAGACTTTCTTTAATATTCCAGATGAGCATACAGCGGGTGTGAACTTGTATGATGAATACATCGTATGCAATGAACTTAAAGAACTTAAACAAAAACATGATTATGTTATAGTTATATACCATGGTGGCGCTGAGTATCTTCCATATCCAACTCCGATGGTTAGGAGACGGTTTCACAGGATGGCTGATTGTGGTGCTGATTTTATAACAGCTCAACATACCCATTGCATAGGATGTGAGGAATTCTATAATGGTGCATACTTGTTATATGGGCAAGGAAATTTCTTTTTCGCAAGACAATACACAAAAAAGATGACAAGGGAAGGTTTGGTGGTAGAAATATGTTTTAGAGAAAAGGAAAAGTCAGTAGAAATAAAAAAACATAAGATTTGTGTTACCAATCAAGATTTATTACGATATGCTGCAGACCAGAGTTTAAATGATTTTGAGGAGCGAAGTAGCCAAATTGATAATGAAGAACTAATATGTTCTGAATACGAGCGTGTTAAAGCAGCCGATATCATGAATAAGTATTTGATGGCATTTAAAGGAAACAGCAGATGGAATCGCATGATGCTTAGGCTCTTTCCTAAGCGTTATAAAGATAATCTTTTGAATACTTATACGAAACAACAAATATTAATTAACCAGACTGTTGTAAACCAAGATAGGAGGCAAGAAGATATGCGCTTTGTTTGGAATTATATTGTCAAAAAAAGATATTTATCACAAAAATAACTATGGAATTCTACAAACCCTCACGAAAAGATTTGAAAGAGAGTGTCAGCACAGCTAAAAGGGTTTCTGCACTCACTGGTTGTTCATTTCTATACCATTGGATTGATTGTATGTATTGTTTAATTAGATATGGATGCAGTCCGCTCCAATATTATGAGGGAGGCTTTTTCAAACTCCGTTCATTTGATAGAGATGAAACATACACAAAGAAACGTATTGGTAAAGTTAAGGCAAGATATAATGATAGGAAGAATAATCATTTACTGAAAAACAAAGTGGAATTCAACAAACATTTTGCCGAATTCATTAAACGTAACTGGATAGACTGTAAGACCGCTTCCGTTTCAGAGCTTGAGGATTTTGTAAAAAGAACAGGCCGTTGTTTGGTAAAGCCTTCCGATGGCTCTAAAGGCAAGGGTATCCAAGAACTGTATAAAGACGAAAAGGAGATATTATTGCAATACGCGGGCAAGGATTACATATTTGAGGAAATAATAAACCAGCACCCTATGATGTGTTTTAACAACAAGTCTGTCAATACACTTCGTATGATGACCATCATGGACACCTCTGGAGAAGTACATCTTCTAAAAACTGCACTAAGGTGTGGCACGGGGGATTCCCTTGTCGATAATTTTTGTGCTGGCGGAGTAATATACCCCATTGACCTTCAGTATGGGAGAATAAATGGTCCTGGTGTGACCAATTCTTTAGGCCAACAAGTATTCATACACCCAGGGTCAGAAATCTATATGTTAGGCAGGGAGATACCTTTTTGGCAGCAAGCCGTAGAATTTGTTAAAGAAGCAGCTAAAAGGCTTCCACAGATAAGATTTGTGGGATGGGATGTAGCGATAACAAATGACGGCCCCATCTTGATAGAAGGAAACCAAGGTCCCGGTGTGATATTCGATTCACTAAACATGAATCATGGTTTATATAAAGAGATGATGTCATATAAATAAAGGACTTTTTAAATCGGAAAAAATGGATAATCCTATAATCAGTATTGTTGAAAAGCCTGATTGGGTGTCGTGGGATGAAATACATAACGTCCTCTGGAAGGCTCATGCCCAGAACAGAGAAAAAGGTGTGATTATGTCATACCCATCCCTTGCAGGAGAAGAAATAAAAAGGAGGGTGGAGAAAAATGGTAAAATGTTTATTGCATTGGATGGGCAGAATGTAGTAGGTACGTTAGCATTGAAAATCAAAAAAGGAAACAAATGGTATAATAAAGGAACGTATGGTTATCTCTGTTTTGGAGCAGTACTTCCCGATTATAGCGGTAAAGGTATATATCGTTCAATGTATAAAGTAGCAGAATCTACTGCTCTAAATATGGGAATTAGCGTTATTACGCGAGATACAAATGAACATAATGCCAGAATGTTAAAAATATCGAAGCAAGAGGGCTATCATTTTGTTGAATGCAAGGCATACAAAGATCATTTCAATATAGTCCGTGCTAAATGGTTAGATGGTTGTCCTTATCCCTCATGGTATATCAAATTGAAATTCCATTTATCCAAATTCAAACAAAAGACTCGTTACAAAATGGTTCCTGGAAAGGGACGGGTTAAGCGATTCGGAATATTATAAGAATGAAACAAAAGGTTGTAATCATAGGTCATAGCTATTCTTCGCGACTGAGCATCATACGTTCAGTAGCTCAGATGGGGTGTGAGGTAACAGTCATCGTGATGACCGAGCTAAAAAGCGACGGAAAGCCAGTTAATAAAAAGCCTATTGACTGTTACAGCAAATACGTCAGCCATGTCTATTATTGTTTGCGGAAAGATAAGGAAGATCTGATTAGAATTCTATTAGAACATTGTACGGACTCTCAGCAAAAGGTTGTGTTGTTCCCTGACAGCGATGACACCGTAGTTGCAATAGATAATAACCGAGATCTATTGGCTGAACACTTCTCTTTCCCTTACATTTGCAACGGTTCTGGCACTATGGCATACTGGATGGACAAGATTCACCAGAAAGACATGGCACAAAGTGTGGGACTGAATGTAGCCAATGGCATAGTGATTGACATCAAAGATGGAGCATACCTCATCCCCGATGACATCGCTTACCCTTGCTATACGAAGCCGTTGGCCACAATGAATGGAGGAAAAACCGGAATGCATCGTTGTGACAATGAAACAGAACTGAAAAATGCGCTCAATGAATACATAACGACAAAAGCCAGAACAGGACACGTCTTAGTTGAACAATACAAAGAGATAAATACCGAATATGCTCTACTTGGCTTCTCCGACGGGAAGGATGTGGTGATACCTGGTATGATGCAGATTCTGGTCATCTCTAAGAGGTACAAAGGTATTGCGCTTCAAGGTAAGGTGATGCCAATTGACGGTTTTAAAGAAGTAATAGACAAATTCAAGCAGTTAGTTCTTAGAATAGGTTTCGTTGGCGTTTTTGACATTGACTTCTATGAAAGTGGCAGTAAAATCTATTTCTGTGAAATGAATCTCCGCTTCGGAGGTTCTGGCTATGCGGTTACCAAAATGGGAGTAAACCTGCCTGCTATGATGGTAAGATATTTTATTGGTGGAGATATGCCCAACATGAATAAAAATATTAGGGGAGAAGCAGTATATACCAATGAACGAATGTGTTTTTTCGATTGGTTGAATGGATATATCACTTTGGACGAGTATCAGCGATACATAAAGACTGCAGATATTCACTTCATTCAAGATAATGATGACCCACAACCCCAGAAAGCATATCAGAGGGCATTTTTCAAACAGAGAATGCTTATGCCAGTCAAGAACCAATTATCAAAACTGTATTCGAAGATTCGTTACGGGATAGTTCCTGAAAAGGAACAAGTCAAGAAATTCGGAGTATAAGATGAAAATGTTTTATAATTTAACAAACATTTTATGCGGAGAGTTATTGTAATAGGACATGGTTATGGCATCCGATTAGGTGTGATAAGAGCAGTAGCCCAGATCGCCTGTGAAGTGACAGTTATACATGTAAGGTCTTTCAAGACGGGTTTTCCGACAAAACCCATTGATGCTTATAGCAAATTTGTAAAGGAAGTCTTGTTCTTTAATAGGCAAGAAGGAGCAGAAGGTTTGGTCAAGTTGCTTTTGGAGAAATGTGCTGTGGAGGGTCAGAAGCCCATCATTTTCCCAACGAGTGACTTCTCTGCCCTGGCCATTGATGATGATGAGATCAAAAAACATTTTGCTGTTCCATACATCATCAATAATAATTCTCAATTCTCAATTCTCAATTCTCAATTCTCTATCGCCTATTGGATGGACAAATCCCATCAGAAAGCATTGGCACTTTCTGTGGGTCTGAGCACCGCAGTCTCTGTTGTCATTGAGAAAAGAGGGGATGGGTTCCAGATTCCCGAAGGTATCAAGTACCCTTGCTTCACTAAGCCTGTGTCATCCTTTGGAGCTGGAAAGAAATGCCAGCGGCGTTGTAATAATCCTGAGGAGTTAAAGGCTGTTCTTGCAATCGCTGACAAGAATGACATCACAAAGGTGCTCATAGAGGATTTTATAGATATCAGCCACGAGTATGCCGTCCTTGGATATTCCGATGGAACGAATGTTATCATACCTGGCATTATCAAATTTCTTAAAGAAAGTAAGAGACATAGAGGTGTGGCTTTGGCTGGCGAGGTGTTACCCACAGCTGGCTTTGAGGACTTGATTGGCAAGTTTGCCGAGTTCATCCGCCAGATGGGATTCGTAGGAGTCTTCGATATAGACTTTCTTGAGAGTAACGGCATTTTTTATTTTGACGAGATGAATCTTCGTACTGGCGGTTCCGGCATGGCTATCTTGAAAGCTGGTGTCAACTTGCCTGCTATGTTCGTGAAATTGATGTGCGGAGATAGTACGGACGATATGACACAAACGGTCACCCATGCTGCCACATTTGTGAATGAGAAGATGGCCTTGGATGATTTTTCCGAAGGATGTATGTCGTTCCGTGAATACAGGAAATTACTTGCAGCAGCTGACATTCACTTCATCAAAGATGAAACAGACGATGCCCCCTATAAGGTGTTTGAGAAGCAATTTAGAGAACAATTATATAGTTTTAAAAGAATAGCGAAGCGAGTGCTTCATATATTTTAAGAAATGGGAAAGACAATTTTGACAGTTGGTGTCTATGACATGCTACATATAGGCCACATACTCCTTTTCAAGCGGGCCAAGGAACTGGGCGACCGACTCGTAGTAGCAGTACAGGACGGTGATTTTATTCAAAAATACAAGCCTGGCACGTCGATGATATATACCACTGAAGAGCGTATGTATATGGTCAGCACCATACGTTATGTCGATGAAGTAATATTATATAGAGATGTGGACAAGGACCTGCCAAACTTTAAATTTGACGTATTTGCAAAAGGACCCGACCAGACACATGCAGGTTTCCAACGGGCGGTGGAATGGTGTCTTGAGAACGGCAAGGAGGTTGTTGTCATTCCACGTACGGAAGGCATCTCTTCTACTATGCTGCGTGAATACTCCAAAACGCGTTAGAAAAAAGAATTACAATTAAACCATTGAGAAATGAAAGAAATAGAAGAAGAAGCATATAAAAGAATCCCTTTTGAGATACTCGTCCATTTCGCAGACTTCTGCGAGAAAAACAATATCCGTTATAGTCTGGCATACGGCACGTTGCTTGGGGCTATTAGGCATAAGGGGTTCATTCCTTGGGATGACGACATTGATGTCATCATGCCAAGGGCTGATTATGAACGTTTCAAGGCCTTATACCATTCTGAACGTTATCCGTTTTCTGATATAACCGTCAACAAGCATCATCTTAACCCAATGGGTAAAGTGTATAACTCCAACACCATTTTTTCCAGCAATGGGATTATGCGGTCATACGGACTATTTATAGATGTGTTTGTCGTTGACAATTTCCCAACCAACGTGAGGGAAAGATTAAGATGGCAAAAGTGGACACGATTCCTAATATTTCTTAACTTTACAAAAAACTCTGACATGAAAGGTTTGTTGCGCACAAGAAAGAGGTTTCTGGGAAAAGTTAAGATATTATTACATAAGTTGTTGCCAGTTCCAAGAACATTCATACAGAAAAAGATTTCCATGTTATCGCAGAAATACAATGGATCACCAACAGGGCTTGTCGGCATAACAATGTCACGTGATAACCCATTCGATACTTACCCCTCAGATCTTTTTGAGGAGTACGTTGATGTGGAATTTGAAGGACGCACTTTTAAGGCAATACGTCAGTATGACAAATGGCTCCGGATATGCTATGGCGACTATATGCAGTTGCCTCCTATTGAAAAAAGAGTTGGAAAACATCGTATAACAGCTTATTACAAATAACCGCTCAATTTGAATTGAACGGCATCTACACATAAATACGACAAGGCATGATTGAAATAATTAGAGCTGCCAAACATTTTCTCCCGTTTTTGGGTGTGACACTCCTAAAGATGTGGCATGATCTTTGGTATAGCAGTACTATAAAACGAGGACAAAAAGAAAACTTGGCCGAATTGATGGTGGCTAATCACACTTTGGAAAAGGGACTCACTATGCCAAAGCGCAAATTAGGTTTTGGATACCCTAAAGTGAGAGGTATTATCGACAGATGTAGGAAATACATCAAGGATTACACACCTAATCATATCGAAATACAGTGCTCAATTGATATTCTGCAACAGTATTACAACTTGCATATTGATAATCGCTTTGAATTGCCTGATGATATTGTCAAAGGGATACAAGAAGTGCTGAAGAGCAAGTTGTATGATACTAAGTTATGTTATGAAACTACAAAATCCGAATTTTTTGCTCCCACTGATAATTTCAAGGACTTTGCCCTTTCACGCCATTCTGTGCGTTGGTATTCTGATGAAAAAGTTCCTGACGAGACTATTATCAATGCTATCCATCTTGCCCAAACTGCTCCATCTGCATGCAACAGGCAGGAGATCAAAGTGTATGTCATTGCAACAGATGAAAAAAAGACTGAAGTTCTGAAGTTGCAAAGGGGGCATACTGGTTGGGGACATCAAGCAGATAAAATCCTATTGATTACGGCAGATATGGGCCATTGGCAATGCGAAAACAGAACATCAGCATTTCTTGATGCCGGTATATTCACGATGAATCTGCTTTATGCCATCCACTATTATGGGATTTGCGCTTGCACTTTGAATGCTCACCTATCCATAAAGAAACAGAAACAGCTTAGAAGTATCGTTGGTTATTCAGAGAGCGAAATACCTGCTGTTTTTATCAGTATAGGTAATGCGCCAGAGAAGTTTATGATTACAGGTAGCCAAAGAGTAGAATACCAGATTATTCATCAAATAATTTAGATTTAGATATGATATTTCTCGTAATCTGTGCAATCATATTACTGTATGGCCTGATTCAGTATATAAAAGGCCGTAAGGGGCGAGGGGCATTTGTGTTTTTCTTTTTCCTTACTGGTGGTTTCCACTTTCTGAATCAGAAATGGTGTCCAGTGAAATACCCAGACTTTGCCGTTGTATATTTAATGGCAGTCGCCCTGATGAATGCTTTAAAAGGTAACTATATATTCTTCAAACCGCAGATTAAGATATATAAAGTTGTTACTCTCATTGGCCTATATATAACATTAGAGTTTGTTCGCACCATAGTTCTGAAAGAAGAGCTCTTCACATTTGCTCTTGCAAACTATCGCACCTACATACCACTTTTTTCCTTCTGGATTGTTCAGGAACTGAAAAAGCAGGAAATAAGCCATCTATTTAAACAGATAGCAGTCATCACCATCATATCAACAGTGCTTTTTGACTTACAACCACTTCTTGGTATGAAAATCCTACAACATGCAAATGTAGGTCAAGGAGCTAATGATATTGGGGTTGCACGCTATCGTAACATTCCCTATCTTGCTTATTTCTTTATGCTTTTGGCCACCATTAGGTTAGACTTTAGCAGATGGAAAAGTGTGGTCCTTGTCCTATTATTCTTGATTGCCATACTCCTAACCCAGCATCGGGCAGTGATGATAGCATACGTCTTTTGTGTTGTTTTGCATTTGCTTATTACCAAGAAAGGCGGAAAAATCGTTCAATATGGTATAATTGGATTAGTGTTCTCCCTATTTGCGGGTGAAGCCATTATGAACCGTTTTGAGAATGAAGCAAGTAATCGTTCCACCACAGATGACATCAAAACTGTTATAAATTTGGACTACGAAAGTGCCGTCTATAACGAATTTGAAAATGAGAATGGCACATTTTCTTTCCGTGTACTCTTATTTACAGAACGGCTTGATTATATGATCAAGCATCCTCGTTATGCAGTATTTGGAATAGGCACTCGTCACGAAGACTCACCAAAAACGCGACAACAGTTCAATTTTAAATTAGGTACAATTAACCACCGCACTGAACTCATTGGTCAGATTTCCTCAGGCGACCTTGCATGGGTAAATCCTTTGATGAACTTTGGATTCTTTGGCATAGCTTTATTCATCTTCCTATCGTGGACTATCACAAAATTCCTATATAAAAGGAGGGAAATATCTGACGTTACCATGTCAGCCTTTCTGTTTTATCTGTTACTGATATTAATTTCATTCAAGAACGACCACCTTTATGGGAATATGCAGATGTTCTTTATCTATCTGCTGATAGAGTATTTACGATATTTTAATGTGAATTATAAAAAATATTCATAAGTATGAAGATTTCGATTTTAACCTTCTCCAAAGAGTCAAACTTCGGTGCAAACCTTCAGTGCTATGCTTTGTGTAAAACTTTACAAAGCATGGGGCACCAAATTGACATTATAGATATTCAACTTCCCAAAATATATTTCAGCTGGTACACCACCCTACTACAGATACCACAAGATTTTCTCTTCTTCTTGTTCAGGAAAAAACACCTGAATTACTTTACAAGAGAATATAAGACCACTACTGAATTGAAGAATGCTCAGCATAGAAGCGATTTGTACATTGTAGGCTCTGATCAAGTGTGGAATCCAGATATCACGAAACGCTTGGATTCACTTGTATATTTCTTCACTTTCCTGCCCGACGATGTATGCCGTATTTCGTATGCTGCTAGTTTCGGAACAGACAGTTGGCTATCGCCAGCTCTGACAGAAGAAGTGAAGGCATTGCTTCACAAGTTCAATACTGTGAGTGTGAGGGAACAGTCTGGAGTGGCTATATGCAAAAATACATTTGGTATTGACGCGCGACTAGTAGCTGACCCCACGTTGCTGCTATCATCATACGACGATATATGCGGAAAATATAGCCCCCTGCATGAGACCAACGAACTGGTGTATTTCACATTCATTCGAAATAAAGACGAGCAGAGAATCATTGCAGAGTTCGCTAATAACAACCATTTGCAGGCAATATCCTTACGTTCAAACCGTCCTATATCTGGATTCAAGCAGCGGGCTTATCTCTCTGTTGCCGGATGGCTCAACTCCATCAGATATGCAAAAATTGTTGTTACATTCTCCTTCCATTGTGTGGTTTTTTGCATACTTTTCCACAAAAAGTTCGTTATTATTCCTGCAAAAGCAGGACGCGCCGCACGTCAAGAGAGTCTGTTAGCGCAATTGGGATTGTCGGACCATTTCTGTAAGGATACAAGTGCTTTGTACAAAACGATGGAATATGTTATTAACAAAGACATCGACTATGCAGTCATAGACGAGATAATCAAAAAGATGCGAGAAGAATCTCTTGACTTTCTAAAGGAGGCCTGTTCCTGCAGAATTTGAAATTTAAGACTTGAAGCCTGAAACTTGAAACATGAAGTTTGATATTATATGAGAATAGCACATTTGACGTGGTCATTCGATTATGGAGGAGTAGAAACTATGCTTGTGGACATTATCAACGAGCAGCTGAAATCCTGTGATGTGAGGCTATATATCATAAATGATTATTACAATAAGGAGCTGTTGCAAACATTAGATCCAAAAGTGAAGGTTATACTCGTCAGACGAAAACCTGGCAGTAAGAACATAATATCACTGGCAAAACTAAATATATTCTTGTTGAGCTTTTCCCCAGATTTGATACATTGCCATCAAGGCAACTTAATCGGTACTTTATGGTTTCCTTGGCGAAAAGTCCTCACCATACATAACACGTATTGTCCTTCCAAATATTTCAGCCGCTACCAACGATTATTTTGCATATCAGAAGCTGTTAAAGACTACGCGGCAAGCCAAGGTTTTCCTAACGGAAGAGTGATTTATAATGGTATTCATACTAACGATATCGAGATAAAAGATACTTCGGTAATTGCGAAAATAAATACTTATAAAATAGTCTGTGTCGGACGCTTGCATCCTGAAAAGGGGCAGAGATTAGTCATAGACGCTTTGAACGATTTGGTAAACTCGCGACATCTTACAAACATTACGTGCGACCTCATTGGAGACGGCGATGATAGAGCTGAATTGGAAAAGATGGTTGCTCAGTATCATCTGACAGAACATATTAAGTTTGTCGGATTTAAATCGCGAGAATGGGTCTATTCCCATTTGAAAGACTATGACATTTTTGTAATGCCCAGTATTAGTGAAGGTTTTGGACTAACCTTGGCAGAGGCATGTGCCGCAAAATTGCCTGTAGTTACGAGCGACTTGGAGGGACCTCTTGAGGTCATTGCGGGTGGCAGGCTTGGTGTTATCTTCAAGCATGGTGATAGCATGGATTTGGCAGACAAATTGTATCAGTTTATCATCAATCCCATCGACAAGTCAATTGTCGATGAGGCTTTTAATTTTTCAAAAACTCATTTTGATGTGACCCAAACTGCCCAACAATACATCTGTCAATACAAGGAACTGTTGAATAGTCAAAATAATGGTTCACGTTGAAAACATAATGTAACATAATTGAATATGAAAACAGAAGTTTATGAATTGAACGGAAAGCAAATACGCATTCCTATAGCAGAATGTTATAAGGATTGCATGACGCTTATCAAAAGTGACAGGTATAGAATTTCCGGAAAAAAGGAATCAACGCTTTCTGTCATTTGGCATAGTTTAATACATACAGAGTCCTCGTTGCAATTTTGGTTCCGACTGTGTCAATATAAAGGATGGTTGACACCTCTCTTTAAGATTATTTTCTTTTATTCGAAAAGAAAAGCAAAAGTACTAATGTTTACTACAACGAAAATCGGATACGGTTTTTTTATAGGGCACAAGATATGTTTAGGAATCAATAGTGGTACAGTTATAGGAAACAATGTAAACATATCGCAATTTGACAATATCGGGACTAACCACAAGACACCTGCTATCATTGGTGATAATGTCTATATCGGTCCCCATGTATGTCTTGTCGATGATGTGAAGATTGGTAGTAATGTAACCATAGGAGCCGGAGCTGTCGTCACTAGAGACATCCCAGAAAATGCAACAGCAGCTGGGGTCCCAGCAAAAGTGTTGAATTATGAAAATCCTGCTCGCTATATCAAAAATCCGTGGCCTGTTTCTGAATAAAAAACTGATTGTATGAAAGACATTATATTCGTAGGCTGGGTCAACCAAGGGCGAGCTCCTGTTGACGGAGAAGCAGCAAAAAACCAATATATTATTGCAGAACTGAAAAAGAACTGCAAGGTAACGGTCTTGGACTTTTATAAAAAGCGTAAACACCCGTGGGTCTATTTGCAGGCATTATGGTCTGTGGTCACTAAGCCCCAAGCCACTATTGTTCTTTCCACTTCAGCCTCGAATATATATAGCATGTTGAAATGGTTCAAGAAATTGAACCTCAGGCGTAATGTTGTTCATTGGGTTATAGGTGGAACTTTGGGCGATAAAGTGAAGAATGGTGTGTTCGATGCTGATGTTATCGGTTATGCCAAGCATACTCTTGTAGAGAGTCCTTTGATGCTTCGACAGTTGGAGGAATGTGGTGTGAAAGGTGTCATGCAAGTCCCTAATTTCAAACGCATCGATTATCTTCCAAAAGTAAGTGTTCCCCAAAATGTCTTGCGCTTTGTATTCCTTTCACGCATTATGGCAGAAAAAGGATGCAATGAGATTATGGCAGCTGCAAAGCTCTTGAATGACTGGGGAATAGAGGACCGGTTTGTTGTTGACTTTTATGGAAAAGTGGCGGATGACTACAAAACAACTTTTGAGGAGGGAATCTCTGGATTGACAAATGTGAACTATCAAGGATTTCTTGATATGCGGCAAACAGAAGGATATGACAGGTTGGCCACATACGATATGCTGCTATTCCCGACATGCTGGAGGGGAGAAGGCTTTGCCGGTATCTTTATAGATGCCTTTGTGGCAGGATTGCCTATGATAATCACCGACTGGGCTCATAACAGCCAGTTCGTGAAGGAAGGCGAAACGGGGTTGTTCATTCCTGTACATGATGCAGATGCACTGGCATGTAGGATGAAAGAATGTATTGAAGGAAAATATGACATCCGCAGAATGAAAGAGCTGTGTCAGATGGAAGCGAAGAAATATGATGTGCGTAATATCATCACAAAAGAGTTTTTGAAGAAGATAGAATTAATATGAGAAAGACCGATATTTACAAAAAAGCATTGAACATGCAAAAACATTTCCTTTTCTTAGTATTACTCACTCTTAATATAGGAGTGAAAAATGGTTATTCACAAGGGAATAGCCTGGTGATTAATGAAATCATGCAATCAAATGTGAACTCATTATTTGTCGATTATGATTTCCCCGACTCGTGGGTTGAGTTGTACAATCCAACGGACAATGAGATTAATATAAAGAAAATGCGTATTGGCCTTTCTGAAGATGTGGCAGAATCTTACACCATTACTGTTGACTCCATCATAGCACCAAACGGACATGTCGTCATCTATTGCGACAAGGTCGGCAACGGGCTGCACACTAATTTCCGTATTGACTCCGGGAAAGGAATGGTGTGTCTGTTTGACAAGAAAGGAACGCTGATAGACAAACTCACCCACAAGAAGATGAAGGCCATTGACATTGCGTACGGACGCACTGTTGATGGTGGCGATACATGGCAATACGAACTCATTCCTACCCCAGGAACAACCAATGGTGGAGGAGGCTCTGACCTACTGATGCCACAACCTGTTTTCGACATTGAAGGTCAACTTTGCAACAGTCCTTTAACGATTAATATAACGATGCCTGAGGGCGATTTTCCCGATGACACACGAATTTACATGACTCTTAACGGAGAGGAGCCAAGCCTTAATTCTGCAAGTGGGACGAGTTTCTCTATCTATATCGACACTTCAACCGTTGTCCGGGCCAAATTGATTTCACAGGAAGCGTTGTTCTCCTCCACACTCACACAGTCATATATTTTTCCTGGAGAACATGGTGTCCATCCCATCGTTTCGTTAGTGCTTGACAGTGCATATCTCTTCAACTCGGAGTATGGAATCCTGAGTCCGGACTCTGCCGACGGTAGCAAGCCAAACTACCAACAGTCGTGGCGCAGACCTGTCAACGTGGAGTACTTCGATGCCAATGGCATGCGAATTTTCAATCAAATCGGCGAGACTGCTGTGGGGGGAAATTACTCAAGAAAATTTGCACAAAAATCTCTTAAAGTGTATGCGAACAAGCGCTTCGGCACCAAGCGTTTCAATGCAACTTTTTGGCCAGAGAAGCCTAATGTTACCGCAGTAAAGTCTTTTGTGCTACGCAATGGCGGCAACAGATGTGAGGATTTCCGAATTGAAGATGCTTTCATCCAACGTGTCATAGGCTCTTATATTGATAGTATAGACTATCAGGCCTATAGCCCATGTGTATGCTATATCAATGGAGATTACAAAGGAATATACGGATTGAGGGAGAGAAGTAACGAAGACTATGTAGAGGCCAACTACGGCATTGATGATGATAGCATTATTTGCGTGGGACTGATGGCCAATACTAGACTTGAAAGAATTTATCAAAAGGAGGATATCACTTATAGTGAAATCGCAGATAAAATTGATGTGTTTAACCTTGTAAACTACCTAATAGCTGAAGTCTTTGCCACTAATTGGGACTGGCCATCTAATAATGTTTCTCTATGGAAGCCTCTATCGCAAGAAGGGAAATGGAAGTGGATACTAAAGGATATGGATGCCGTCTACGATAGGAAAGGAATCACCAACTTTCTTGACTATCTCTTTCTGAATGGCGAGGAAGGAGATAAAGTTATCAGTTCCCCTAGAAAAGCTCGTCACCACCAGTTTCCTATAGTGATGATAGGGTTTCCTGAATTCCGCAAACTATTCATCGAAAAGTTTTCCGTTTATCTTGGCGATTTTCTTAAACCAGCTATTACCATTCCGTTGCTGAAAACAATGGGAGACGAAATTGAGGACGAAATTATTCCCACACATGAAGCTTGGGGTAGGCCTGCATCGTTGTATAATAAATATATATATCGACTGGAATATGTTAAAGGATATTTGAAAAAGCGACCTATGGAGACATATCAGGAAATGGCTGGGTTCTTTGACTTAGGATATGTGTTCGGTCTGAAAGTCAATATTGGGTCAGAACAGGTTTTCCTCAACGATGTGGAACTGAAAGCCGGAGATTTCGATGGCGCATACTATTCTAATTATCCTTTGTGTTTCAAATCCCTTTCAGGCAACACATGGAAAATGACAATCTACTACAGTGACCTTTCTATCCAGGAATATTTCATATCGTCTGGTGAGGAGATTATTGACTTCAGCGATTATGTTGCAGAATCCAATATCGCGAATGTGGAGATTAACAAAGTGCAAGAAACAACTAATATTGGATCTAACAGGACATGGCAAGACTACACCAATAGGGTTGTGGGAGTCTATTCTCCATCTGGTGTCAGACGTAGCGGCATAGAAAATGGAGTGAACATTGTGGTTTATTCAAATGGGGAAAGAAGAAAATATCTTCATAAGAATCCTAACATGCAATGATGAAGTCTTTGATTTTGTTTTTCGTTCAGCTTTTGGTCACACTGAAAGTTTTGACGCCTATTAGGGTGGCTCGCCTGAAATTCTGGTACAAGTTGCGCCGTTGGCCTAACTTTGAGCATCCCAAAGATATCAACGAAAAAATCAACTGGATGAAGTTCTACGGGGATACAAGTCAGTGGCCGTTGTTGGCAGACAAGTATCGTGTCAGAGATTATGTGAAGGAATGTGGCTTAGAAGATTGCCTCATTCCACTCATTGGCAAGTGGGACACAGTGGAGGAGATTGATTGGGAGAAGCTGCCACAGCAATTCGTCATGAAATGCAACAACGGCAGTGGCGATGTGGTGATATGCAAGGATAAGAGTTTGTTGGACATCGAGGCCACGAAGAAACATTTTTGCAAAAGCCTCCATGAAAAATTGAGCGTTTTGTCTGGCGAACCTCATTACGCACTAATAAAGCCATGCATCATAGCAGAAAAATTATTAGATGTATCAACACAGCCATGCAATTCAAATTCGCTGATCGATTACAAGATATGGGTATTTCATGGGAATCCCAAGTTTATATGGTGTACATGGAACCGCAAAGAATATCATGCAAATGTTGCATTATATGATATGGATTGGAAGTTTCATCCAGAATGGTCTGTTTGGACTAATCACTATGTGAAACCCATGGAACAAATTCCCCGTCCCCGAGAGTTTGATCGTCTTATCGAAATTGCAGGAAAACTAGGCAAAGGGCTACCTGCAGCTCGCATTGATTTATATATTGTAGACGATAAAATCTATTTTGGCGAAATTACAATGACATCACAGGGAGGCTATCAAGACTTTTATACACAAGAATTCCTTGACAAACTTGGTGAATTAACAGTATTGCCATTAGAATGAAGATGAATATATATCATATCATTTGCAATGTCACTTGCTGTCTGATGCTGTCGTCAGTATCTTTGGCACAAACTTGGAGTGATGCCGCTTCTTTAAAAAAAGAACTAATACAGGCTGCCCTTCAAGGAAAGACCTATTATAGCCAATATAATTTCTATGATCCAAGGAAAAGCGGAGAACTGAAGTCTGCATACGAAAACGTGCTACAAAGCCAACCTATAATATACGGTGTGGATTTCCACTATGCCAGTGGTACATGGCACAAGCCAAAAGCGATTCGGAAAGCAAGAGAGAACCTGATTAAAATTGTTAAGGAAACATGGCGTGAACGCCGAGCCATAGCAAGTTTTTCATGGCATCTGGAGAATCCGTATGTCCCTACAGGATTCCCATTGACATCAGGGTTTCGATATATTAATAATAAAAAAATCCCCGATTATCCTGTTCAACATCGCTATGTCATAAAGGAAATTCTGGAAAATAGTGGTGACGTGTGCGGCAAGGGAAACCTGTCGGGTAAAGACAATGTTCTGCTCTACCCCACTCCCCGAGTCTGGTTTGAAGACAGGTGCAAAGAGGTTGCTGGCATAATCAATGAATTTGTTGATGAAAACGGACAACCGATCCCATTTATTTTCCGTCTATGGCATGAATGGGAAGACAGCTGGATGTGGTGGGGAGCAAAGTACGTTTCGGCGGATGACTATAAACGTTTCTTCATATTAACTGAACAAATCATTAGGAAATATGCTCCCAATGCTCAGATTCTATGGGCATATTGTTCAGACCGTTTCGTAAACAATGAAAAGGAATTTATGTCACGCTACCCTGGAGACAGCTATGTTGACGTGATAGGATTTGACGATTATGCTATCGGAAAGTCTGACAAGGATTGGAAAGCTGCTGTAAACAGAGCTAAGATGGTGAGCAAGATTGCCAAAAAAAGGAAAATGGCAACAGCTTTGTTTGAAACGAACAACAACAAACGAAAAATACCATATTATTATACAAGACATCTGAATAGAATGCTAAAAGCTACAGGAGTAAATCTTAGTATCGTTCAGATATGGAGTTTGAAAAATTTCAATGATTCAACTGATATGAAATCTTTTATCAACCAAAAGAATATTATTATTAGATAGGATGATAACAATGAAAAGAAAGGTAATGGCAGTAGCCTCAATAGGCGGACACTGGATACAGTTGCTGAGAATAGCACGCCCCATGGAAGAGCACTATGACATGCTATATGTCTCAACACACCCAAAATGCGCCACAATGGTAGAAGGACAGAAATTCTA
This sequence comes from Prevotella sp. E9-3, assembly GCF_022024015.1. Classification (NCBI taxonomy): domain Bacteria; kingdom Pseudomonadati; phylum Bacteroidota; class Bacteroidia; order Bacteroidales; family Prevotellaceae; genus Prevotella; species Prevotella sp. E9-3. Next base: position 1,627,080 of record NZ_CP091786.1, on the reverse strand, counting down.
CCAGACGACTGACTTCAGCAGGTCGGATGCGTGGCGACTGATACCATCGTTCTTCAAAGCCATAAGAATAATACTGAGAGAGAAACCTGATGCCATCATCACCACCGGGGCTGCTCCCGGATTGGTATTCCTTATGGCAGGCAAACTGATTGGGATAAAGACGATATGGATAGACAGCATCGCCAATGCTGTACATCTGTCTGCTAGCGGACGGATGGCTTCGAGGTTTGCCTCACGGACTTATACACAATGGAAGGATCTCGCTACAGAAAAAATACAATATGCTGGAAATGTCTTTGGAAATTAACTAAACGTTTTTCATCATGATATTCGTAACTATTGGAACGCAACTTCCGTTCGACCGCCTTATCAGAATAATAGACAATCTGGCTCCACAGCTGAATGAGGAAATCATTGCTCAGGTATATAAGTGTGGATTCACGCCTAAAAATATAAAAACTGTTGAATTCATCGCCCCTGATGAATTCAACAGTCTATTCGACAAAGCCCGACTCATTATATCTCACGCGGGAATGGGTACCATCTTGTCGGCCCTGCAAAAGAACAAGCCCATAATTGTTTTTCCTCGCATAGCTGCCTTGGGTGAACACCGCAACGAACACCAACTGGCTACTGCACGGAAATTTAAGGAAATGGGAACTGTGAATGTTGCCATGGACGAGGAGGAACTGACTGCAATGCTGCTGAATGGAAAACTGACTGCCTTACAGCACATCGGCAACAGTGCTTCCCCCTCTCTTATACAATCCATAGAGGACTTTATAGACAAGTAAGAGAGGCGATTTCTGTATATCTATTCACTAAAATTTTCGAAAATCAAGACAAACAAAAATCGCAAACTAGAACGGCTGAGGTACGAAAAATCATCTGAATTGAAATAAATATTCCGCTATATCGCAACTACATTCATCCTATACTGCAACTGTTTAACTTCTATACCACAGTTTAAGTTCTATTGTATCATAACAGAAATTCAGTTGTAGTATAGGATGAATGTGGTTACGGTATAATAGAAGTTCTATTGCAACCTCATCTCAGGAGTTATTAACGAAAAAGAAACACTGTTTTGAGCGCAAAAATCGTAAGTAGCTAAAATTCAGTACATTGTGAATTATTCACAACGCGCTCATATTTCGCACAGAGAAGTGCGAAGTAGGAGTTGGTGATTTCCGCGCGATTCTCACGCGTCTTGACGTTATAAATATGCAGTAGAAAAGTGCATATAAATACGCCAAGCGCGCTATTCCAGAACGTTAAATGGGCTGTTCTTTGTTATCAACTTGAATAAACTTCCTTGGCTCTTTTAATCTACTTGTAATTACTTGATATTCAGACCTTTTATACATAGCTCAAAATTTTACTCAGTGAAGTGAGTAATTTTACTCAGTGCCAAGATATAAATAGCAAGACACATCAATTTTGACCAGATAGCAGCAGCGCGTCGGCCTCGAAAGTAAGAGTGATATTTACTCCTCAACGGCTGCCTGCGCGGCGGCTAACGGATGTTGATTATCAGTGAGTTACATAGTTATTGTAAACTACTGGTGACTCTTTTACGACACATTCTGCACGTTTTTACACGCTCATGGCAACGAAAACGTGTTTTTAGGCAACTTATTTCGCCACTTTCTTGCCGCCTACGACGTAAATGCCGTGGCGAAGGCTGCGGAGCGCCGGTGCACCCTGTCCCAGCCTTCGTCCACTGAGGTCGTGTATGGCAAAGTCTTCGCGCCTCAGCGCCTCAGTGTCCTCAACGCCCTCAACGCCCGTCGGCACGTCGTCGTTGTTGGCCTCGCCGTAGACGTTGGTCTGGTAGAACCTGACACGGTAGGGCCACTGCTCCTCGGTGTTGTCTATCCATCCCGTGAAGTTGTGTGTCCAATAGGTCGAGGGTGCTCCGCTGATGACGAGCCACACGTGGCTGCAGCCTGCAGGGCAGTCGAAGGCGATGAGTTGGTCGGCGTCGTTGTAGCCGGCGCGGTGCATGTCGCCATAGACGCGCGTGCCGTCGCTCTTGAAGGCTACGAATCCGATGCGCCATCCCGCGCGCGTGATATTTTTAGCGGTGTAGCCGTCGGCACCGGCCTTGCCCTCGAACTCCACGTAGAGCGTCTTGGCCTTGGAGGGAGCGTTGAGGCGGATGGCATTGTTGCCGTAGTTCTCGATGCAGTTTTTCTTCTCGGGCCACCAGTAGCCGTCGTCGTCCTTGGTGAGTGCTGTCTGGCTGCGCCAGCTGGCCTTGCCGTCGCCGATGGAGCGTATGGGGTCGAGGTCGAAGGTGGTCATGCGTGCTCCCCACTCCCAGAGTTCGTCGCCGAGCTGGCTGACCTTCTGGCTGGTGGTACCCGTCATGCGGGTGCGCATGTAGGTCTCGAAGGGGTCTTCGGGGTCGCGGCAGTCGTTCCACAGCCGTCCCACGGCGTCCCAGCCGTGCTTGTGCACGAAGAGGTCCTGGATGAAGAAGTTCTCATAGCGCAGGTAGCCGGCCAGAGGATGGCGGTGCATACCGTTGAGCGAGTTCCAAAGCCATTCGTTGTCATTGAGCAATTTGCTGGGATAATAGACATAGGCCATCCATTGGGCGCACATCTCCCAGAAGGGATTCTGTGTGGATTCGTGCCAGTTGTACATCCATCCGTTCCAGTCGTTGTTGTCGCAGTGGACCTGGTACTGGAAGCAGTGCCCTATCTCGTGGGCTACTGTCTGTCCGCCGCGCGAAGTGTAAGCCCAGCGCGAGAGCGAGAGCATACCGATCTGGTTGTCGATGCCGCTGCCTTCGGCCTTCCATTCGCTAGTGGAGAAGAGGCGGATGATCATCTTGTAGGTGTCGCTCTTGGACTTACCCTGGTTGATGGTGATGAAGCCGAGTTTGTCAGCATACATCTCGAAGATCTTGTCGGCCGTATCCAAAATGCCCGGTACGGCACTTGGCACTTCGTCGCCGTATTCCTTCTCCCAAAAGAGCACCCAGTGCTTCGACTGGTAGGAGCGCTTGTGGCTCCATTGGTTATTGTTGTCCTGCAACTTCGAGTCTGAACCGCAGGCGCTGCCGCTGCAATAGATCTTCTTATCGACCGCTTTGATGCGGTTGTTCAGGGTGTTGACGGCGGCCTTCAGCTGGTCGTCGGTCAGGGTGCAGTCCTTCACTTGCTCCTTGGCCGTGGCTACGGTCTGGTCAAGAACGCCCCACGCCGTGGCTTTGCGGGGCATGTCCTTCCACCACGCCAGCACCTTGTCGGCATAGTTAATGCGCTCCTGCAGCAATGTGTAGCGCGCCACCGACTCCTTGGCCGCCGTCATGGCTGCCGTCAGCGCGGCGTACGCTTCGTTCAGTGCGTTCTCATCGTAGATGGTATTGCCGCCATCGTCAGTGCCTGTTCCTGTCAGTGCCTGACGTGCGGCCTCTATGGCTTGGCTGAGGCTTTCGGATGCCGGTTGCTGCATGCCATTTGAGGAATAGCTTTCGGCATGTGTCAGTAGGCTCTGCAATTCTTTGGCGATGTCCGATGTGCCGATTTCACCGATGTATTGGAGATGGAAATCGTCCACGCAGAGGTAGTTGCCGGTGGGATTCTCGGTCGTCACGCCGATTTCCACCTCTCCATGCTCATCGACAATGGAGAAAGTGACGGCGTAGGTCTTCATGGCCGTGATGAGCGTCTTGGAGAATCCGGCATAGAGGTAGGCACCTTTCTGCGGCAAACCAGTGTTGGTTGTGCTGCCTTGTCCGGATTGCTGGATATGTAGCGCACCAGCCTGCAAACGATAGTTACCCTTGGGCAGTCCTTTCAGCACCTGCGAGAGGCTGGCCTCGGAGATCTTGCTGCCGCGGCTGGTCCATGCTTCCATGTAGTTGGTGCCTTCTTTCTTGGTGAAATAGCTGTTGGTCTGTATGCTCATGCCCAACACACTCCATCCTGCAGTACCATCGATCTCGAACGACGGGTTCTGGATATAGCGTTCGGTGCAGTCCACAGGAGCATTGGGTGATGCGTTCAACCAAGCGTATGTTTCAATGGCCGCCTTCAGCGCTTCGTCCGCCGCCAACACCTCGGCCAGCGGTGTGTCGCTGCCGTCGTAGGCGGTCTGAGCGCGGTCGATAGCGGCTTTCAGGTCGCAGGCCCCGCGTCCGCTGCCGTCGCCGTACAGTGTATTGGCGGTTGCGAGCGTCTTGCCGAGCTCGAGCTTGCTCTCGTCCATGCTCTTGACGAGGATCTGTACGTAGTCGATGAGCAGGTTGGCCGAGCTGCCCGACCCGGTGTTCTCAGCTGCCTTATATCCAATCTGTATCTTACCTTGAGTCTCTTCGGTGAGCGTGAAGGTAATCTGATCCAGCGTCCATATCTTCGAGGGGTAGCCATTGAGCGCGGAGACAACGGCGTCGCCGCTTTGCGGAATCCATGCCAGCAGCGATTTGCCCTTGGTAGTGCTCTTGGCGTTGTAGGTGGGCGCGTTGATGGTGTATGTACCTGCGGGCAGGGTGACATTTTGGCTGTAGGTCATCTCCACGCCCCAACCAGTTGAGAGCGCCAGCGCACCGCCCACGCTGCCTTCGTAGCCCTGGGCCGGCACTTCGCCGCCGTTGAACTTACCTGCAAAACCATATTCGTAGATGCCCGTGATGGTGTAATCGACGGTGAAGCCGGCCGTCCATCCCGTGATGGTTTTGATTTCCTGCTTTACCTCTGTAGTGGCTCCCGCCTTGTGGTGGAAGCCGCTGTCGAAACCGTAGTTCTTCAGGTACTGAGCGGTGATATCGGTCTGGGCTGCAGCCGCAAGGGCCGCGAAGCACACCAATAGTAGAAATAGTTGTTTTTTCATCGATGAAATTATTATATTGAAACTGTGATTCATTGCTACGAGATGATTTCGGCTGCAAAAGTACGCTGCTTCGCGCAGGTGGCAAAACCAATGTGTAACAATGAATGGTAGCGTCGTAACAATATCACTGACGCACACCCTCAATGTTGCCTTTTCGCCGGTTTCATCGGGATTAACGGGTGGTTGCCGAGAGGACGAAACTGAAGCGGTGGGGCTGGTTGCCATCGATGGTGTATTGGGGCAGCGTGCGCTTTCCCCATGTGTCGGTGCCGCCTACGCCGTGGACGTTGAGGTCGATGTTGACGTTGACGAAACGGCCTCGCGGCACTTCGTAGGGATGAAGCGGCCCGAGGTCTTCGTCGCCGTAGTCCCATGCGCTGATGCAGAGCGGCTGAAGTCCGTCGATGCGGACGATTGTGGTTGGCGAAGTGAGGGTGAGCCATCGTACGTCGCAGCGGTTACCATTGTCCTGCGGGTGTATATACTCGGTTTGGAAGTCGCTGAGGGGCATCTCGTACTCGCCGAGGAAGGCTGACCGTTTGCGGTCGGGATAGTTTTCCCACGGTCCCCGGCCGTAATAGCGAATCTGCGTGAAGTCGGCAGGCAGTCGCATGCGCATACCGAATTTAGGTATGACGGGGCGGTCGTGGGACGAAGGACGGTAGTCCACCTCGACGAGTATGCTTTGGTGGTTGAGCGTGGTGTAGGTCACTTTGACGTCCTTCGGCTCTTTCCATACGGCTGTACGGTGTGCGAATCCGGCGGCACTTTGGTTGTCGTTCTCGGGTTTCCAGAAATAGGGTTCGAGGGGAGCCTGGAGCAGCTCGCGCCCGTCGACAATCCACGACATGAGGACATTGCCGCAGACGGTGACGCCCTTCGCCTTGCCCTCCGCCCTCGCACACTTCGTGATGTCAGCCTTGGCAGGGAAGGCGTATGGCTCGAGCACAAACTGTTCGCGGGCTACGGCAAAGCCTTTGCGGGCCCACGGCATGTCACGGCGGAGTCGGGCAGCGATGTTGAGCAGTGTCTCGCTGCCGTAGTGCAGGGTGTCGTAAGTGATGTCGTATTCGTTGATGTCGGTGAAGCAGTCGCGGTTGATGATGTGTACAGTACCATCGTCGCCGCGCTCGAAATGGAGGGGTTGATAGACGTGCTGCACTTCGTAATAGTGGGGATGTGGCTTGCGGTCAGGACCTACGATGCCGTTGATGAGGAAGCGGCCGTCATTGGGCTTGTCGCCGAAGTCGCCGCCGTAGGCCCAAAACTCATCGGGCTGCAGGGTCAGGTCTGCGGAGTAGCACAGGGGCGAGCCGTCGATGGGCTTGGCGAGTCCCTGGTCGGCCCAGTCCCAGATGGCTGCGCCGAGGATGGTGGAGTCGGCATAGATAATGTCCCAGTACTCCTGAAGGTTCCCCAAGGAGTTGCCCATGGCATGGCAGTACTCGCGCATCATGAAGGGTCGGTCTGTGACGCGTTCGGCGACGCGCTTCATCTCATCGGGGTAGAGGTAGCTGTCGTCGTAGATGGCGGAGCAACGGCGGTCGCTGTCGTAGAAGGGCGGGCGTGTGGGGTCGAGGTGTACGATGGTGTCGCGCATGGACTCGGCATTGATGCCTGCGCCGGCCTCGTTGCCAAGACTCCATAAGACGATGCTGGGATGGTTGCGGTCACGTAGCACGAGCGATGCGGCCCGATCCACATGTGCCTTGCGCCATGCGGGGTCGTTGCCCAGCTCCTTGTTGCCTATGCCATAGCCGTGGCTCTCGTTACATGCTTCGTCCATGACGTAGAGTCCATAGCGGTCGCAGAGCTCATAGATGAGTGCGGTGTGGGGATAGACGGTGGTGCGCAGGAAGTTGATGTTGGCCTGTTTCATCAGTCGGATGTCGAGTTCGCAGGTGGCATCATCGACATAGCGCCCCATGCGTGGGTGGTGGTCGTGGCGATTGACACCACGGAACTTGACATTCCAGTCGTTGATCTTAAACACCTCGCCAACGATGTTTATGCGTTTGACGCCGAGATGGTAGTCGAAGTGTTCGATGGTCTGTCCGTTGCGGTCGCGCAGTTCAACAGCAAAGGGATAGAGGTGTGGTTTCTCTGCCGACCAGAGACGCGGATGCCGAAGCTCACAACGAAGTTGCACGTGCATCGTGTCTTTGGCCGCAAGGCGATGTACGCTACCCTTGATTTCCTTCCCTTCAATGAGGAAGGCCACGTTCAGGTCCTTCACGCTTTTGCGGCTGGTGTTGCACAGTTCCACATCGGCCTTGACCTCTGCGATGCTGAAATCTGTGTTGGGGATAGCCGTAACATAGTAATCGCTGATATGCACGGGCGGCCTCACCCAGAGCTGCACAGGGCGGAAGATGCCACTCAGACGCCACATGTCAATGTCCTCAAGATAGGAGCCGTCGCTCCATCGATAGACCTCCACAGCGAGGCGGTTCTGTCCTTCGCGAACATAACCTGTGATGTCGAACTCGGCAGGCGACATGGAGTTCTGGCTGTAGCCCACGCGCTGACCGTTCACCCACACGTAGAAGGCCGACTTGACGCCGGCGAAGTGGAGGATGAGGTTCTGCGGCAGCTGCTCGCGCGTAATATTTATAAAGGTGACGTAAGAGCCCACAGGGTTGCGGTGATCGTAGGCATACCAATCCTGTGGCGGCTCGCCGGTCACGCTAGGCGCGTTACGCTGAAAAGGATACTTTGAATTGGTGTAGATGGGCTTGCCGAAGTTCTGCATCTGCCAGCATCCGGGCACGGTGATGCTGTCCCATTGACTGACATCGTAGTCTGTGCGGTAGAAGTCCACGGGCCGCTCCTCTGGGTTGCGGCTCCAATGGAAGCGCCACCGGCCGTCGAGCGACACGATTTCCTTACACTCCTTCCATTTGGAGGGCAGCTGCAACGTGGCGTGATAGGGCAGTTTGTTAATACCCACCACCTGCGGATTCTCCCAATCACGGACGGTGGCCTGAGACAAAGCCGAAGAGGTACATGCCAGACAGACGAGGGCACCAATGAGAATGTTTTTCAGCGTATCCATTTCTTATGATTGATGATGAAGATTCCTTTTTGGGTGGGATGAGATAAACCCTAAAGCACATTCTGCAAACTTTGTTTGCAAAGTTAGTGATTTCTTCTGACTTTACGTTCATTCTGCACGTTTTTCTTGCAGAATATGTTTGTTTTTTTTAACATATATAGACGAACTGACATCTCATCTTGCCATTATTGGATTCAATTAAAAGTTACTATGTTTGCAGTCGGAAACACCAATAAGCCGATAGGGGATAGTCCTTAGGCAGTGAAATATTCCGCACCGTGAGGTGCAGAGAACCTCTTCGCTACGCTTCGAGGACCTCTACATCTCACGTTGCGTGAAAAGAGGCTTCGCGAGGAAAAAAGAGGCAGAAAATTTGGTACGATAATAATTGGATTGTATTTTTGTAAGTGCAAAAAACAAGATACTTTCACAATTAAATACCGTACCAGTATGCAAAGGAACAAAATATCTTTCAAAGGACAAAAGATTTTCGTAGGAATTGATGTCCATGCTAAAAATTGGGAGGTGGCAATAGCCCCCGAAGTAGGAATTGTAAAGAGGCATTCCCAGAAGCCTTCAGCAAAAGAGCTCTTTGACTTTTTGAAGAAGAATTACCCGGATGGTGATTATCAGGCTGTCTATGAGTCTGGCTTCAGTGGATACTCCACTTATTATGCATTGAAGGAAGTCGGTATTGGCTGTATGGTGATTCATGCAGCTGATGTTCCGACGACTCAGTATGAAGAGGTGATGAAGACAGACAGGGTGGATGCCGTAAAACTGGCGAGATCTCTGAAGGCAGGTCTGCTCAAGGGCAACTATGTTCCAGAGAAGCAGTACATTGACGATCGCTCTGTTGTCCGCATACGCAAGACAATACAGAAGCAGCTCAGCGGATACAAGTCGAGAGTCAAGCACCTGCTGCATTGTCATGGAGTAGAATTCCCTGAACGATTCTCCAGGAAGCAGACGCACTGGTCAAGGGCTTTTATCACCTGGCTGATGAACGATGTGCGGCTGATGTCAGATACACGAGCTTCGCTTGACCTGCTCATCAGGCAGGTAGAGGTCCTTAGAGGAACATTGCTGGAGGCTACTCGCCAATTGCGCAAGATGAGCCAGACAGAACGATACAAGCACAGGCATGACCTGCTCAGGACAATCCCCGGAATCGGCATCATAGTCACGATGTGCATCCTGACAGAGGTCTGTGACGTGAAACGTTTCCACAACGAGAAAGAGTTTGCCGCCTACCTTGGACTGATCCCTACAAGCCACAGCAGTGGTGAGAAGACCGTGCATGGCGAGAAGACTTTCAGGGGGAACAAGCAACTTGGCCCCATGATTATCGAGGCTGCATGGATTACCATCGGCAAGGATGCGGGACTTGGAACGCAATATTTCCAGTACAAACAGAGGATGGAGCCACAGGAGGCGATAGTGAGGATAGCACGTAAGCTTTCCAACATCATCTTTTCCGTCCTGAAGAATGAAAAGGAATATGTACCATACCAAACGGGTAATTGACATACAGATTATCAGACAACTTCACAAGACGACTCCTGCGTTTTTCTGAGGTGTAGCTTTGACTACATCCTCTTTTAAAAGATTGTTGCGTCTTACTATATATTCTGAAGAAGTAAATTGATTGGGCGGTCTTGCTTTGCCGTTTCATCTCATAGAAGTTTGTCTGGTAGGTCTGTTGTCGGTAGTCATTCTGTACCCAACGTAAGCGTTGGGGTGATAGTTACGGCTTCTTCAAAAGTCATCGTACTAATGCATTTCGCGCAAGCGATTGATAACAAACAGTTAATAAACAATAAATATTTTCCAATTATTTGGAATGCAACATAGAAGAAAAACGGATGGATTTTTGCGGTGTAAGTTTAGGTTTAAGTTTAGATGTTCTTATGTATAATAAGGTAAAGTAACTTTTCTTTTTACTGAGAATGTGCCATCTCATGTTCCCTCCCCTTCTGAAAACACATCTCTTTTAACTGCGGAATAAACTGAGGATGCATTACTTAGGACATCAAAAATGATAGTTCAGCCCTCGAAAACTACCGTTCTTAATTAAAATAGCATAAAATGAAATGACTTTTTTTTTGAATTGTTTGCACGTTTTTAATGAATTTGTTATTACATTTGCACCAAAATCATTCATTATGACATTACAAAAGTGGATTAAGGATAGAGCTATTCATGGATTTCCCACGTTTTCTATTGAGGACGTGAGAGAGACAGGAATGTACTCTTCAGAGCAAATTCTTCAGAACGAACTATACAGACTCTGTTCCAACAAGACCATAGCCAGTGTGTATCGTGGCTTCTATGTTATCATCCCTGTTCAATATGTTTTACGTGGTTCCGTTCCTGCTACCTATTATATTGACCAGTTGATGGCTTATCTCAGCAAGCCCTACTATGTATGTATGCTCAGTGCTGCTGAATTGCTCGGTGCCGCTCATCAGCGTCCCCAGCAATTCTCTGTGATGACCACATTCCCAAAGCGTCGGGTCGTTTCAACGCGGAATGTTATCATCGACTGGTTCTATCGCGAGGGACTACCAGAGGATGCTCTCATAACAAAAAACACAGAAACTGGTACCATTCGTATTTCCAATCCTCTCTTGACTGCTGCCGACCTTGTACAATATCAACAGCACGTAGGAGGATTGTCTCGCGTAGCAACGATACTTGAAGAGTTGTCAGAACAGATTAACATTAAGAGCCAGTTTGCTTCGCTTGCTTCCTTTGTAAAAAAAGTGACTTGGCAGCGGCTTGGGTACATACTTGAACATGTAGTAGAAGAAAACGAACTGGCAGATGAATTGTATGAACAAATACGAAACTTACCAGGTTCTCTCATGTATATGCCTTTAAGTACATCGGCAGAAGATAATACTTCTGAAAGAAATAGTCGATGGAAGATAAATATAAACGTTCAAATTGAAAAAGATGATTTATGATTAACAAGAACTATCGATTAGGGGAAGTTCTTGACTGGTTGCCAGATAGAGTTACTAAGCAGAAACGATATAATAACACTATGCTTTTCCGTATGGAGTCGGAAATACCGCCAACGATACAAATACGTCTATTTCCACTTTCTTAGATAAATCATATTGGGTTACCAACTTCTCTTTTCGTCAATGAGCTGTATTATTTCTTCTTTGAATTCAGACAGGCCTGTTTCATTAAGTATCTGTTCAAAAGCATTGAAAATGTCTTCGCGTTCTTCTGTCTCTATAAATGAAGACCGACGGTCAAGTTTATTGAACCCTTCAGCATAGTCAATGGCTATACACTTGACAGCAGAGAAATCCAACTCCGCATGACTCGCCTCTTCCATCATCCGGCGACGGGTTTCTTTCCATAGTGCAACTGATTTGTTATATTTTGACTTGGGCACGAGCTCGCTTCCATCCCAATTACGCAGTGGATTGTTCAAATTCTCATGAAGCCATTCGACAGAACGCAGTTTCAAGACTTGCAAGTCTTGAATATTTCCTTTATACAACTTCTTTATTATCTTTCCAGCTTCAGCTGGGACACTTTCAATCCATAGGTGTCTCAATTCTGGAAGGCTTCCTGGATGAGGAAAATCATCAGCAGAGAATCCAAATAAATCATCCATTGTCAGTGTTTCCAATTCGCGAAAATTCGAAATCTCAGACACTTCACGGATATAACCTGGTTTTCCTGCCAACCCTAACCACGTAAGGCCAGGGTATCGCGCAGGAATATCCTTCAAATTAAAATCTTGGATACTTGTGAGACGTAAGTTGGTCAACCTGCTTAAGCCCACATCCGGAAGGAAATCATCATGCAACTCCACCCGAAGAACCATAGAATAACCATCATTAGGAGAATGGATACAAAGATTAGGTGACAATTTCCCTCTTAGTGTTAGGTTGCTGATGCTTGAAGGCAATATAATGACCTCAATATCTTCGCCGCTGATTTCCACCTCTTCGAGATGAGTACGGCTAAGGTCTAACTCTCGACGTTGGCAATTATCCCATACTAACTCCCGGATAAGGAATCGACGTTCTAAAAAAGGAATCAGTTGTGGATTATCCTTAGTTGTGGTGATTCTTCCCAATCCTGGGAGTTTGTCAAATTCAGAGTAATCCTTGACAGCACTGAGCGTATCGTCAAAGAGACCATAAAGATTCTTTTTCACTTCTTTGCCAGCAACGATAATGGTTTCATTCCATTTTGTGTGTGCTTCTTTGAAAGCCAAGACCTGATCTTTAGGTAGTTTTTTCCATTTTTCAGTCCATTTCTGTTGGCTACCGTTAGGCCAGTTGCCAAAACTTTTACATTCTTCAAATGGTCTTATGGGCATGTTCCCCACCTTCTTAGCATGAGAGGGGAAAAACTTGATGGGTGCCCAGCATTGTTTGGTTTCGTTATTCCACAAATGGTGATTCAACCGAAGATAAGACATCTTATTGAGATCATTTTCCTCAGGAATCATCTCACTCCAATAATCTAAGTCAATATAAACTGCATTCTCCTCACCTATTTGCACAATCTGAAATGCAAACCACTTCCCTATCTCTTTTTCTTGGAGAGCATACACATCTCCTATTTGTAATGATGTATTTGTCATATCGTGTTTGACAATAATTAGTCTCTAAATTCGATATATCTGTTTTTTTTATTCTCAATTGCCCGCAACGATATACGAACAGTATTTACTGAGCAAATTGGACAATGGTAAATCACCTTTCTGGTATCTGTCAGCATCAAGTTTCAGAACTCTTTCGCAAATTGGTTTCTTTCCTTTGAACATTGCTTTGAGATATTGAATGCCATTCTCCTCAGTAATGTTTACCTCAGTGAAGAATTGTGTCAGGTCCTCTGCATCATAAACAATGGAGTAACTGGGGCGCTTGGCTCCTGGAATGTCCTCTATCAGGATGTTCTTGTCAACAAGATCCTGTATGTCGCGTATTGCCGTGTCCTTCGAGCACTTTGCCAATGTTGCCCATGTCTTTGACGTTATCTTTGCCTCATAGCCGTCAAGAAAGAGATTGAGCATCTGGGTCTGACGTTCGGTCATTGGTACTGCCGATGCCTTCTGCCAGAAGAAGCTCTTGTTCAAGATGGTGGTGACGATGGTGTCTGCCTCGTCAAGTGCATCAACCAATTTCTGCATGTACCATACCAACCACTCCGTTATATCACCATCGCCATGCTGCATCCGCTCCAGAATATCATAGTAGTGATTCTTGTCCTTGTTAATCTGTGAAGAGACATTATAGAAACGGAATTCACTCTTTTCTCCACGAGCCAGCAGCATGTCGGAAAGGATGCGGGCCAACCGGCCATTGCCATCCTCGAAGGGATGAATGCTCACAAACCAGAAATGGGCAATGGCAGATCGGATGACACTATTCACCGGCTCCTCACCATCAAACCATGTAAGGAACTTTACCATCTCCTCTTCAACACGGTCTGGAGAAGGAGCAATATAGTGGATTTTCTCGCGCCCAAACATTCCGCTAACAATATGCTCCTCGTTTGTGCGGTACTGACCTATTTCTATCTGGCTACCTTCACTATAGCCTGAAGGAAAAAATGCAGCTTGCCACGCACACAGTTTCTCTTTGCTGAGAGTCATGTCATAGTGTTGTACCGCTTCAAGCATTACGCCAACAACAGAATCGACGTAATGCGATGGCGCCGTGTATTTCACGTTCTCAATCCCAAGTTTCCGGGCAATGGAAGAACGAACCTGGTCCACGTTCAGACGTATACCTTCAATCTCCGAAGAATACACCACGTCATAGGTCAGGTTTTCTGCCATCGCACGGAGTTTGCTGTCAAATCCCAGTGAACTCAACCTGCCATAAAGCAAGCCCTGCTTACGGAATACTATCTCCTGAAGGAGTGACACTTGGGACGTGTCCCAACGGAAGTCCGTCCAATTTTCTCTTTCGTGTATATACATAACGCTTTTGAACTTTGTGCGACATAACACTGCGAATAACGTCGCAAATTCTGCGACAAAGATACTGAATTAATGTCGAATAGCCAAACAAATCTGCAAATTACCGCATATTTTGCGACACTTTTAGCTAATAATCGTCAAATGAGGCTCATAAGAGCATAAAAAATGACCTGCCCAAACGGACAGGTCACTCTCATTATTGTATGAGTGAAAATTACTCTTCCACGGCAGCCTGCGCGGCGGCGAGGCGGGCGATGGGCACGCGGAATGGAGAGCAAGATGCGTAGTTCATGCCAATCTTAGCGCAGAACTTCACTGAGCTGGGCTCACCACCATGCTCACCACAGATACCGCAGCGGAGGTCGGGACGTACCTCGCGACCACTCTTCACGGCATACTTGATGAGCTTGCCTACACCCTTCTGGTCGAGCACCTGGAACGGGTCAACCTTCAGAATCTTCTTCTCCAGATAGACAGGCAAGAACGAAGCGATATCGTCACGACTATAACCGAAGGTCATCTGAGTCAGGTCGTTAGTACCGAATGAGAAGTACTGAGCCTCGGTAGCAATACGGTCGGCAGTCAGAGCGGCACGAGGAATCTCAATCATTGTACCAATCTCAAACTCAACCTCGATACCTTCAGCGGCAAATACTTCCTTAGCAGCGGCCTGGATAACTTCCTTCTGCTGCTTCAGCTCATAAAGTGTACCAATCAGAGGAACCATAATCTCTGGCATAGGATTCTTGCCCTCCTTCTTCAGCTCACAGGCAGCACCCAGGATAGCCTTAGTCTGCATAGCGGTAATCTCAGGGAAGGTGATACCCAGACGGCAACCACGATGACCCAGCATGGGGTTGTTCTCAGCCAGAGAATCAACACGACGCTTGATATCCTCTACGCTGACACCCATCTCCTTAGCCATGGTCTCCTGACCAGCCAAATCGTGGGGAACGAACTCGTGCAAGGGAGGATCGAGCAAGCGAATGTTTACGGGCAGACCATCCATAGCCTCGAGGATGCCCTTGAAGTCAGCCTTCTGATATGGCAGCAACTTAGCCAAAGCCTTCTCACGTCCGGCAACGCTATCGGCAAGAATCATCTCACGCATAGCGATAATCTTCTTATCCTCGAAGAACATGTGCTCGGTACGAGTCAAACCGATACCCTTAGCACCAAACTCACGAGCGAGCTGAGCGTCACGAGGTGTATCAGCATTGGTGCGAACCTGCAGCTTGGTGTACTTGTCGCAGAGGTCCATCAACTCCTTGAAATCGCCAGAGAGCTCAGCAGCCTTTGTGGGCACCTCGCCAGCATAAACCTGACCTGTGGTACCATTCAGAGAGATGTAGTCACCTTCTTTATATACAACGCCGTCAATCTCAACAGTCTTGTCTTTATAGCTTACATTCAAAGAACCTACGCCAGAAACGCAGCACTTACCCATACCACGAGCCACAACTGCAGCGTGAGAGGTCATACCACCACGTGCAGTCAGGATACCCTCGGCAGATGCCATACCAGCCAAGTCCTCAGGAGAAGTCTCAATACGAACGAGCACAACTTTGTGACCATCATTGTGCCAAGCCTCAGCATCGTCAGCGTGGAATACGATCTGACCACAAGCAGCACCTGGAGAAGCAGGCAAGCCCTGAGCAATCACCTTAGCAGCAGCCAAAGCCTTCTTATCGAATACGGGGTGCAACAACTCGTCAAGCTTCTGAGGCTCGCAGCGCATGATGGCAGTCTTCTCATCAATCATACCCTCGTGGAGCAGGTCGATAGCAATCTTCACCATAGCAGCACCTGTGCGCTTACCGTTACGTGTCTGGAGGAACCACAGTTTGCCCTCCTGTACGGTGAACTCCATATCCTGCATATCATGATAGTGGTGTTCCAGCTTGTCCTGGATGCTATTCAGTTCAGCATAGATTTCAGGCATAGCCTCCTCCATAGAAGGATACTTAGCTACGCGCTCAGCCTCAGAAATGCCAGCACGCTCAGCCCAACGCTGAGAACCAATCTTAGTAATCTGCTGTGGTGTGCGGATACCAGCTACCACGTCCTCACCCTGAGCGTTCACCAGATACTCACCGTTGAACAGGTTCTCACCGTTAGCAGCGTCACGGCTGAAGCATACACCAGTAGCAGAGGTATCACCCATATTACCGAATACCATAGCCATTACTGATACAGCTGTACCCCACTCGTCGGGAATTCCTTCCATCTTACGATAGAGAATAGCGCGCTCGTTCATCCAAGAACGGAACACAGCGCAGATAGCGCCCCACAACTGCTCTATAGGATCGTTGGGGAAGTCTTTACCAGTGCGCTCCTTGATGGCAGCCTTGAACAGCTTAACCAGCTTCTTCAGTTCATCAACGCTCAAGTCCTTATCCAGTTTAACGCCACGCTCAGCCTTAACCTTTTCAATAATTTCTTCGAAGGGATCGATATCGGTCTTGTTTACGGGTTTCATCTCCAACACAACGTCACCGTACATCTGTACGAAACGACGGTAAGAGTCGTAAACGAAGTGGGGATTGTTAGTCTTAGCTGCCATACCCTCAGCCACTTCATCGTTCAGACCCAGGTTCAGGATAGTATCCATCATACCTGGCATTGAAGCGCGGGCACCTGAACGAACAGAAACCAACAAGGGGTTCTTAGCATCACCAAACTTGCAGTTCATCAAGCTTTCAATATGCTTAACGGCTGCCATTACATCATTGTTCAGTAACTCTACGATTTTTTCTTGACCTACTTTGTAGTACTCATTGCAGCAGTCTGTTGTGATTGTAAAACCTGGAGGAACAGGAACACCAATGTGGTTCATCTCAGCTAGGTTAGCGCCTTTTCCGCCGAGTTCCTCACGCATTTTTGCATTACCCTCGGCTTTACCATTGCCGAAGAGGTAAACTCTCTTTTGACTCATAAATCTTTAGGTTTTTTATTTACGATTAACGATAAATTTTATTCTTAGTTCCGCAAAGTTAATACCTTTTCCGCATATCACCAAAGAAAATATAGAAAAATGTAATGTGAATATTGCAATTTTACTTTTTTAACCGCACTATTAGCTTGCAAAATAGATTATTTATGTAATTTTGCACACAAAACGCTTATTAAATGGCAAGAAACAAGAAACCATTACCTCTTTTAGAAGGTGTCACCATTGAGACTATAGCAGCTGAAGGCAAGTGTTTGTTCCATTGGAACGACCTTGTGGTATTTGTACCATTCTGTGTTCCTGGTGATGTATGCGACATTCAGATTCGACGCAAGAAGCACAGTTTTGCTGAGGGCGAAGTTGTACGCTTTATAGAATATAGTAAGGTACGCGAAACTCCTTTCTGCAAGCACTTTGGAGTATGCGGAGGCTGTAAATGGCAAAACTTGCCATATAGCGAGCAACTCAAATTCAAGCAACAGCAGGTTTACGACCAGTTACACCGCATTGGAAAAATTGAGTTGCCCGAATTTCATCCGATTCTCGGTTCTGTAAAAACACAGGAATATCGTAACAAACTGGATTTCGGATGTGCTAACAAGCGTTATCTGACAAAAGAAGAAATCACTGCACTTCCTAAGGACGAGAGTCAGAGTTTGAAAGACGTGCCCGCTATCGGCTTCCATATCACGGGAGCCTTCGACAAGATACTTCCTATTGAAAAATGCTGGTTGATGGACGATCTTCACAATCAGATTCGTAACGATATCCGCGACTACGCCATAGAGCATAATATTTCATTCTTCGATCTACGTGCGCAGGTGGGGCTACTTCGTGATATCATTATCCGCAATAGCGCCAGCGGCGAATTGATGGTGATTATTCAGTTCCACTACGATGAGACGGGTGGCGAGAAAGAGGCACTCGACCTGCTTCAACATGTAGCCAACACATTCCCACAGATTACCTCCCTACTCTACTTGGACAACCAGAAGTGCAACGACACCATTGGCGATCAGGAAATTCTTGTGTTCAAAGGTACAGATCATATCTTCGAACTCATGGAAGATTTGAAGTTTAAGGTTGGTCCAAAGTCGTTCTACCAGACAAATACAGAACAGGCTTATCATCTGTATAGCGTAGCTCGCGAGTTTGCCAGATTAACCGGCAACGAGATGGTTTATGACCTTTACACAGGAACCGGTACCATTGCAAACTTCGTAGCAAAGAAAGCCAAGCAGGTGATAGGTATTGAGTATGTGCCAGAGGCCATCGAAGACGCCAAAATCAATTCACAGATAAACGGCATCGAGAACACCCTTTTCTACGCCGGAGACATGAAGGATATCTTAAACGATGAGTTCATAGCTCAACACGGACGTCCTGATGTTATCATTACTGATCCTCCCCGAGCAGGAATGCATCCTGACGTAGTGAAGACGATTCTCAGAGCAGCTCCTCAACGCATCGTATATGTAAGTTGCAACCCGGCCACTCAGGCACGTGATTTACACGACCTTGACGAACAGTATCGCGTCGTAGCTGTACAGCCCGTTGATATGTTCCCCCACACTCCCCACGTAGAAAATGTGGTACTTTTGGAGAAACGTTGAGCATGAAGGCTGAAAAACAGAAATTGTATCAACAACTTAAATTACAAATAAAAATAAACGCATAATTATGCTTTCAGAACAAGACTTAAAACAGATTTCTCAACGCGGCATTAGCGAAGAGCAAATCAACAACCAGCTCAATCAATTCAAAACCGGTTTTCCTTTTCTTCGTCTTGAAGGCGCTGCAGCTGTAGGTCGTGGCATCGTAGCCCCAACCGATGAAGAGCGTAAGCAATATGTTTCAGCCTGGCAGGAATACTTGAAAGGTGAAGGCCGTCGTGTGGTTAAATTTGTACCTGCCTCGGGTGCTGCCAGCCGCATGTTCAAGAATATGTTTGCCTTTGTTGATGCCGATTATGACGAGCCCACTACCGATTTCGAAAAGAAATTCTTCAGTGAGATAGAGAAATTCGCTTTCTATGAAGCACTCAACGAAGTTTGCCTCAAGAACGAAGGTAAGAATATAAAGGATCTTTTAGCGAACGGACAATACAAGGCTGTTGCTGCCAACATGCTTAAAAAAGAAGGTCTGAACTATGGTCAACTGCCAAAGGGTATGCTTCTCTTCCATAAATATGCCGAAGGTGCACGTACACCAATGGAGGAACATCTTGTTGAAGGCGCCCTCTATGCTGCCACAAATGGCGAAGCTCATATTCACTTCACCGTTTCGCACGAGCATCTCGACTACTTCAAACAAAAAGTTGCACAGAAGGCTGACGGTTTTGCTAAAGCATTCGGTGTAAAATACGATATCTCATTCTCTGAGCAGAAGCCTTCTACCGATACTGTTGCTGCCAATCCCGACAACACGCCTTTCCGCGAGGCTGACGGTTCATTGCTGTTCCGTCCTGGTGGTCACGGTGCGCTCATTGAGAACCTGAATGAAATCGAGGCAGACGTCATCTTTATCAAGAATATTGACAATGTGGTGCCCGACCGATTGAAGCCTGAGACCACAGAGTGGAAGCAGGTGATTGCCGGTCTGCTTGTCACACTGCAGAAGCAGGCATTCGAATACCTGCATTTACTGGACAAAGGTGCCAGCGAAGAAGAACAGAAAGAAATAGCCGCTTTTGTAAAGAATTGCTTGTGCATAGATCCAAAAGGACAGGAAGAGGATGCCGACTACTTGCGCCGCAAACTGAACCGTCCGATGCGTGTCTGTGGTGTGGTAAAGAACGTTGGCGAACCTGGTGGCGGTCCTTTCCTCACCTACAATCAGGACGGCACTGTCAGCCTGCAGATTCTCGAAAGCTCACAAATCGATACCACCAACGAGGAATATATGAAGATGTTCACCCAAGGTACTCATTTCAACCCCGTTGATTTGGTTTGTGCTGTACGCGACTACAAAGGACAGCCTTTCCAGCTGCCCGATTTTGTTGACAAGACCACAGGTTTTATTTCAAGCAAATCAAAGAGTGGCAAAGAACTGAAAGCACTGGAGTTGCCTGGTCTTTGGAACGGAGCCATGAGCGATTGGTCCACCATCTTCGTAGAAGTACCCCTTGGCACATTCAACCCTGTAAAGACCGTAAACGATCTGCTCCGCGAACAGCATCAGTAATAAAATTATAGCGAGACTTCTCCAATAGAGTCTCGCTATTACTTTTTTAATCATCTATTAACCGCACCCAAAAAGAGTAATCCTGAAATGAGGATTACTCTTTTTCTATGATGTTCAGCATCTTGATGGTGGCCTTTATAGCAGCTTCGGTCTGGTCGGCATCCAAACCGCGAGTACGTATCAGGCTTCCATCATCACGCCTCCAAGTAATCACTGTCTGCACCAAGGCATCCGTTCGTCCACCAGGCGGAATAGTTACAGCGTAGTTCTCAAGCAAAGGGAATGTACGATCTAAGTACTCTTTATAAATCTTCCTCATTGCCTTCACGAAAGCATCGTACTGACCATCTCCCGAAGAGTTAGACTCATACTGATAGCCTCCTATTTCTACTTTTACATTTGCTAGAGGTTTTAAACCGTAAGCCAATGAAACTTGGTAACTTACAAGTTTAACTTTATCGTCTGAAACATCATGTTTCAGAACGTCGCTAACTATAAATGGGAGGTCTTCTTGCGTCACAACTTCTTTGCGATCTCCCAGTTCGGTAATACGCTTCGTGACACGTTGAGTCTGTTCTGCAGTAAGTTCGAGTCCAAGTTCTTTTAGGTTACGGGCTATATTAGCACGACCACTTGTCTTACCCATAGCATATTCACGCTTACGTCCAAAGCGTTCAGGTACCAAGGCATTATGATACAATCCGCCTTTGTTGTCGCCATCAGCATGTACACCAGCTACCTGAGTAAACACGTTATCACCAATGATAGGCTGATTGGGAGCAATGGCAATGCCACTATAACTTTCTACCAGACGGCTAATATCGTTCAACTTATCCTCTACGATACTAGTGCGGGCATTGAATTGATCCTTCAAAATCACCTGAACGCTTGACAATGGTGCATTACCACAACGTTCACCTAAACCATTAACCGTTACATGAACGCCACGAGCACCACTTAAAACAGCAGCCAACGTATTCGAAACAGCCAAGTCATAATCATTATGGGCATGAAAATCAAAATGAACATCAGGGTAACGTTTATGCATCTTACGGAAATATTCAACCACTTGAAGAGGATTCATAATTCCCAATGTATCTGGGAGCATAAAACGCTGAATGGGCAAATCGATTAGCGTATCCATCATTTGATAGACATAAGAAGGCGATTCTTTCATACCGCCAGACCAGTCTTCAAGATAGATATTCACTTTTACTCCTTTTTTATGGGCATAGGCAACAACGTGACGGATGTCTTCGAAATGCTCCTCTGGCGTTTTTCCAAGTTGCTCCCGACAGTGCTTCAACGAGCCTTTTGCCAGCAGATTCATCGTCCTTGCACCCGCCTCAAAGATCCAATCCACAGATTGATTCCCATCAACAAAGCCTAGAACCTCTACCCTCTCCAACGCATCTATCTGGCGGGCATAACGACAAACCATCTTCACTGCCTCCTTCTCGCCCTCACTGACACGCGCCGAAGCCACTTCAATACGATCAACATTCAGATCGCGAAGCAACATACGGGCAATCATCAGTTTCTCATGAGGAAGGAAAGAAACGCCACTGGTCTGTTCGCCATCCCTCAAGGTTGAGTCCATAATCTCAATATAGCGAGATTCTTGTTCATGCCTGGTCTTCATCATTAGTCTGCTCTTTTGTTTTTGTTGCAAAATTTCCAAACATTACAGATTTCTCTCCCACTCCTCAATTTTTGTGCGACTATCCACCAGAAAATCTATGTCGTCAAGACCATTCACCAAGCAATGCTTCTTATAGCCGTTGATATCGAAATACTCTTTACGTCCAGTAGCCTTATTAGTAACCATTTGCCGCGGCAAATCAACCTCAACCTGTGCTTTAGGATTCTGAGCAATTGAATCAAACAATTCTTGTAAGAAAGACTCAGAGACCACAACTGGTAGTACAAAGTTATTCAGTTCGTTCTGCTTATGAATATCGGCAAAAAAAGAACTGATGACCACCCGAAAGCCGTAACCAGCAATAGCCCAAGCAGCATGCTCACGCGAAGAGCCACTACCAAAATTCTTTCCGGCCACAAGAATACACCCACTATACGTAGGGTCGTTCAACACAAAATCTTTTACAGGCTGCCCATCCTTGTCATACCTCCAGTCACGAAACAGATTGTCGCCAAAGCCTTCTTTATCGGTAGCCTTCAGAAAACGTGCTGGAATTATCTGGTCAGTATCGACATTCTCCAATGGAAGAGGAACACACGAACTGGTAATGATATCGAATTTTTGTTTCATACTATATGCCTATTACATTAATTCTCTTGGATCTGTGATAACGCCAGTTACTGCTGCTGCAGCTGCCACCAATGGAGAGCACAGCAAGGTGCGGGCTCCCGGCCCTTGGCGTCCCTCAAAATTACGATTACTTGTTGATACAGCATATTTTCCCGCTGGCACTTTATCATCGTTCATAGCCAGACAGGCAGAGCATCCTGGCTGACGGATTTCGAATCCAGCTTCAGCAAGAACACGGTCAAGCCCTTCTTCCCGAATCTGGCTATCCACTGCCCATGAACCTGGAACCAGCCATGCCACCACGCTATCAGCCTTTTTCCTACCTTTTACAATCGAGGCAAATGCACGGAAGTCTTCAATGCGACCATTGGTACAAGCTCCGAGAAAAACATAATCAATCTTCTTGCCCTGCAATTGCTCACCAGGGATAAAGCCCATGTAGTCGAGCGATTTCAAGAAACTTGCCCTACCTGATTGGTCAACAGACTCAAGTGATGGTACACTTTCTGTGATACCGATTCCCATACCAGGATTGGTTCCATAAGTGATTCTTGGTTCAATATCTTTCGCATTGAATACCAGCTCTTTATCAAACACCGCATCATCATCAGAACGAAGTGTCTTCCAATATTTCACAGCCTCATCCCAAGCCTCGCCTTTAGGTGAGAACTCGCGTCCTTTTAAGTAGGCGAACGTAGTCTCATCAGGAGCGATGAAACCTCCACGAGCTCCCATTTCAATGGAGAGATTGCATAATGTGAGGCGGCCTTCCATCGACATATCACGAACCACATCGCCACTGTATTCAACAAAATAGCCGGTAGCGCCACTTGTAGTAAGCTGAGCCATCAGGTAGAGAGCCACATCTTTGGGTGTAACGCCCTTAGCCAATCTACCATTGATGGTAATGCGCATAGACTTCGGTTTTTGCTGAAGAATACACTGAGAAGCCATCACCATTTCAACCTCACTGGTGCCGATACCGAAAGCAACAGCTCCTACTGCGCCATGAGTAGATGTATGAGAATCACCGCATACAATGGTCATACCAGGCAGAGACAATCCTTTTTCAGGCCCTACAACATGAATGATACCGTTGTCTTTCGACATCATTCCGTAATGGGTAAGTCCGAACTCACGCGCATTACGCTCTAAGGTTTCCACCTGCTTTCTTGAAACAGGATCCTCAATAGGTTTATCCTGGTCGTGCGTTGGTGTATTATGGTCGGGCATACAATAGATACGGTCAGGCCTGAAGCACTTCAATCCACGTTTACGCATGCCATCGAAAGCCTGAGGCGATGTGACCTCATGACAATAAAGACGGTCAATATATAACTGAGTGGGCCCGTCGGCAACAGTCTGCACGACATGCTTATCCCATATTTTATCAAAGAGTGTATTCATATCCGTTGTTTATTCTTTTTTAAACTTATTGATACAGTCAATATAAGCCTCCACAGAAGCCGTCACAATGTCGGTATTTGCACCAAAGCCATAATACATCTGTCCATCATACTCCACTTGCATGTGCACCTTACCCACATCGTCAGAGCCTTTTGAAATAGCCTGTATAGTAAACTCTTTCAGTGTCATTGTCTTCAGGATAATCTTCTTCAGCGCCTTGATAGCAGCATCTACAGGACCATTACCTGAAGAGGCAGCTTCAAATTTCTGACCACTGATATCAAGACCTATAGAAGCGACACTCTTCACGCCCTTACCTGTAGTAACCTGCAGGAAGTCGAGTTTCACTGCCTGATTTGAAGCTGTATCGGCTCCAGCCAGCATCAGTACATCTCCATCGTTCACTTCTTTTTTCTGATCGGCCAATATCAGAAACTGCTCATATACCTTGTCAAGTTTTTCTTCCGACAATTCCACACCGTTCACATGCAGGCGATACTTCAACGCCGCACGACCTGAACGAGCTGTCAGCACAATTGAATTATCATCAATACCCACATCTTTTGGATCTATAATCTCGTAGGTATGTACATTTTTCAATACGCCGTCTTGATGAATACCACTACTGTGAGCAAAGGCATTACGCCCAACAATAGCCTTATTGGGCTGAACAGGCATATTCATCAGACTACTTACCATACGACTGATTGGATATATTTTTTGGGTATTGATATTGGTATCAATGTTGATGCCCTTATGGCACTTAAGTATCATAGCAATCTCTTCCAACGAAGTGTTACCCGCACGTTCGCCAATACCATTAATCGTAACCTCTACCTGACGAGCGCCGTTGAGCACACCTTGCAGAGTATTGGCTGTCGCCATCCCCAAATCGTTGTGACAGTGAGTAGAAATGATTGCCTTGTCCACCCCTTCAACATGTTCCATGAGATACTTAATCTTTGCTCCATACTCATCTGGCAGGCAATAACCCGTTGTATCAGGAATGTTTACCACTGTGGCGCCGGCCTTGATGACGGCCTCAACAACACGCGCCAAATATTCATTATCGGTACGTCCGGCATCTTCAGCATAGAACTCTACATCCTCTACGTACTTCTTAGCATACTTCACAGCACGAACAGCACGCTCAATTATTTCTTCTCGTGTGGAGTTGAATTTGTATTGTATATGCTCGTCACTGGTACCAATTCCCGTGTGAATACGCTTATGCTTAGCATACTGAAGAGCTTGTGCGGCCACGTCAATATCATGTTCCACGGCACGTGTCAGCGCACAAATGGTGGGCCATGTCACTGCTTTAGATATCTCTATCACACTATTGAAATCGCCCGGTGACGAAACGGGGAATCCTGCCTCAATAACATCTACCCCCAATTGCTCAAGTGTCTTTGCCACTTGAATCTTCTCAACGGTATTCAACTGACAACCCGGCACCTGCTCGCCATCGCGCAGTGTAGTGTCGAAAATATAAAGTCTGTCGTTCATCATCAATTATCTTTTATAACATGATTTATAAAACCTTTTTACCTTAAAGATTTAAACTAAATAATATATTTTAGTGCAAAGTTAAAACAAAATTAACTAATTCTGTTACAATCTGTAAGTATTTCAATATTTCAAGCTTTACATTGATATAAATCAATTCAATTATGTTTCTTTATAGAATGGACTATGTACTATATTCTTTTTATTAAAGACTCTCTTCTTTTTGACAAATATCCTATTCTTTTAGAAAAAAGATGTATCTTTGCAATGACAAACCATCCAATATCAATCTACCAATCCCAACAGTAGGATTATTAACACTATAGTTCATGACAGGAGAATATATCTTAAGTATCTTCATTGCAGCCATGTTAGGCGGTGCTATTGGTTTTGAACGAGAATATCGCTCGAAAGAAGCAGGATTCCGTACACACTTTCTTGTAGCTTTGGGCAGTGCCCTTTTTATGGTACTGTCTATGCATGGTTTTGACAATTTTACGGGTCAGCCCGGTGTTATTATTCAGCGTGACCCGGCCCGAATGGCAGCTCAAGTGGTAAGTGGAATTGGCTTCATCGGTGCTGGTACAATTATTTTTCAGAAAAACGTGGTAAAGGGTCTCACCACTGCCGCAGGATTATGGGTAACCGCAGCCATCGGTATGACTGCCAGTGTTGGCATGTACACGCTTGCTGCTTCAGCCACACTCATGGTCTTGGTTTGCTTGGAGGCTATGAACTTCCTTCACCATCACGTTTTCAAGAATCTTCATAAGGAAGACGAGCCAGAGGCTCAGAACCAGGAATAGCCGTTCACCCACTTCTATTCTACCTTTGACCGAGCAGCTGCCGTGCATTTTCCATAGCAGCCTCTGTAATGTTCGAGCCGCTCAGCATCTGTGCCAGTTCGCTAACTCGTTGGCTCTCGTCAAGCATTTGCATATGACTGGTAGTTCCTTGCGGTGTCTCTTCCTTATACACCTTATAGTGCGTAGTACCTAAAGCAGCGATTTGAGGCAGGTGGGTGATACTGATCACCTGACGATTCTGCATTCCCATCTCGTACATGATACGTGCCATCTGCTCGGCAATCTTTCCACTTACACCAGTATCTATCTCATCAAAGATAATTGTAGGTAGTTTTACGGCACCACTGACCATTGCCTTTAGCGATAGCATTACACGGGCTATCTCGCCACCGGAGGCCACCAGTGCCACCGACTGAAGTGCGGTTGAGGTATTGGCACTAAACAAGAACGACACCTTATCCTGTCCGTTTCGGGAAAGCTCATCACGTTCAACACTTATTTGGAATCGCACATTTGGCATTCCCAATGGAACCAGACGCTTACACATCTGCTTTTCTATCTCACGTGCAGCCTTTTCTCTCTTCAAAGTCAGAGCATCTGCTTTCTTTGCACACTCTTCTTTCAAAACATTCTGTTTCTGTTGCAGTTCCGCCACAGCCTCATCACTATTCTCAATGTTTGACAACCGTTGCTGCAAATTGTCCTGAATTGTCAGAAGTTCAACAACACTCTCTACATGATACTTCTTCTGCAGTTCATAGATTTTATCGAGTCTCAGATTAACGGCATCAAGCTCAGAAGGATCGAAATCGATATTCTCCAGCAAGTCACTTACTTCAGCAGCCACATCCTTCAGTTCGACATAAGTACTCTCCACACGCTCAGCCAATTCTGCCACAGGAGCCAGCACGTTCTTGATGCTATTGAGCGAAGATGCCGAACGACGCAAAGCCTGAATCACTCCTGTATCATCATTCGACAAGGCTGAATCGGTCTCGTAAAGTGCTTGTTTGATATCTTCCGCATGGGTCATCGTATCACTCTTTGCTTCCAATTCCTCCTGTTCGTCGGCAACGAGATGGGCAGACGAGAGTTCATCATATTGGAATTGAAGAAAATCCGCCTCCTTCTGTCCCTGTTCAATTTCTTCCTGTAGGGCCTTTAACTGTTGTTCAGTGGCACGAAACGCTTGAAATGACTGCTGATATGCCGACAATTCCTTTTCATCATTGGCAATGATATCAACTACTTGAAGCTGGAAATCATGCTTACCAAGCAACAAATTCTGATGTTGTGAATGGACATCGATAAGCTGTTCGCCCAGTTCCTTCATCTGTACGAGAGATACAGGAGTATCATTAATAAAAGCGCGGCTCTTGCCTGCTACTGTCAGTTCACGACGTACGATTGTATCAGTAGCATCAAACTCAATGTCGTTCTGTTCAAAGAAAACTGCTAAATCATATCGTGACAAGTCAAAATGGGCTTCAACGATACATTTTTCCGCACCCTGCTTAATAGTCTTCGATTCAGCACGTTGCCCCAAAAGGAGTCCGATAGCCCCCAAAATAATACTTTTACCTGCACCCGTTTCGCCAGTAATCACCGAAAAACCTTCACGAAACTCAATATCAAGTTCATCAATCAGTGTATAGTTTTTTATAAAGAGATGTTTCAGCATGTTTTATTATCAGTTCTGTTTTTAAACAATATTGACTGAGAACAAAGTTTACTGTTTAATCTTGTTCCAGGTTGTGCTCTGAGAAGCATTCAGTCCGAAGAGAATATCATAGACAGATTCTTTCTCTTTCTGCGTTCCTTTTCCTTTATATATATTGGCCAGTTCATCTTTCTTGTAGTCAGTCCAGATCTGAGGTAACAAACTCAGCGGTTTGTTCTCATGGGCTTTTTTCAAGCCATTTTCAAGAGCTGTCGTCACATTCGTCCGTCCGCGTTCCACATTCTGAGCCATCTCGTCAAGTCCCGTACGATAGTAGTCATACTGTAACTGACGGAAAGGTTTCATGGCCTCATCCAGATAATCATTGATAATAGCAAAGCGATTGCGCGAGTCTTCGAACGACTTCCATCCGGTAAACTCCAGACTCTGTGCATTGTTCACCAGATTCATGCAGCGTTGCAGGATATCCGTCCCCCCCATAGGAGCAAAGCTATCAAGGTCAAGGCCGATTATCAGGTATGCGTAATAAGCCACCAATGCAACCAACTGGTTATCGAGATACTCTTCGTTGTAGTTCAATTGGTCAAACTGAGCAAAATCAAAGTCAAAGTTCTTGTCTCGGTTATTATAGAGCGTAGTGGTATATGCTGAGTTATAAACAGGACGATTAGCCTGTATCAAAGCCGTACACGAAAAGCGGTTTGCGCTCTGATCATACTTAGTCACAGTAATATTGAAGGTACATGATATACGCTCATTCTGCTGAAACTGCAGATCGGTCCACTGGCGGTCATTAATAAACTGCTCCAAGGTCTGCTGAAGATTCTCGAACACTGACTTGTCTGTTCCTTGTATCTGTTGTGAATTAACATTCACCTTTGCCAACAACTCCTGCGCATGCAGATTGGAAAAGCCTGCAAATCCGAGTATTGCAATGAGAACAACGAGGCGTTTCTTCAACTCATTGATAATGTCTCGAGCCACCTGTGTTTTCTTTTTCTTCTCAAAATCAGTCTTTCCCTCTTTAGAGATGATGGATATCTGGTTCTCGTCACTTTGAAAACAAGTACCCTTATTGCGAAGGGAGTTCAACACTATAAAGTCCAGATTCTTCTTCTCCAGTTTTTTTTCTGCATTCTGCTGTTCATCATTTGTTTCAAGGGCGAAGCCCACGAGCACCTGGTCATTTTTTTTCATCCGTCCCAGTTCAGCAGCAATATCTGGATTGGGTAACAAAGAGATATCAAGATTCTCACCCACCCTTTTTATTTTTTCTTCAGCCACCTCAGCAGGACGGAAATCGGCCACTGCAGCACAAAGAATAGCAGCATCGGCCTTAGGAAAGCTTTGAACGGCAGCGTCACGCATTTGCAAACAACTTTCCACATCTATGCGATGAATATTCTGATGATGAGTCTTCAATGCTACCGGACCGGCAACGAGTGTCACCTCAGCTCCGCGACGAGCACATTCCTCAGCCAGTGAGAAGCCCATTTTCCCGCTTGAATAGTTACCAATGAAGCGAACGGGGTCAATCTTCTCGTAGGTAGGACCGGCAGTAATCATCACGTGCTTACCTACAAGGTCTTTCTCTTCAAAGAAATCATCAAGATAATCTACAATCTTTTCTGGTTCTTCCATACGGCCTTTGCCTTCCAATCCACTGGCCAGGAAACCGCTTTGAGGCTCAATGATATGATTTCCAAAGGAACTAAGACGGTCCATATTCTGTTGAGTAGAAGGATGGGCATACATATCCAAGTCCATAGCAGGAGCTATGAACACCGGTGCCTTCATTGAGAGATAGGTAGTAATCAGCATATTATCGGCCACGCCATTAGCCATTTTCCCCATCGTCGAGGCTGTACATGGAGCTATCAGCATGGCATCAGCCCATAGTCCTAACGACACATGACTATTCCATGTACCGTCACGCTGTGAGAAGAACTCGCTGATGACGGGCTTTTGTGTTAGTGCCGATAATGTGATAGGCGTAATAAACTCCTTTCCTGAAGGTGTTATTACCACTTGCACTTCAGCTCCAGCCTTCACCAATCCACGGATGATATAACAAGCCTTATAGGCTGCTATAGACCCTGTAATACCAAGAACTATCTTTTTTCCTTTCAGCATGTTTTTTTATATCTTTATCTCTTAGTCATTATTTTCTTCACCTTCCCGTCCTGACAACGAACAATCTTCAAGTCTCCAAGCTCATAGAGAACTGCCGGTTCTGTAGTCAACATCGTTGAATGACTCATTTTCGATGTGCCATTCATAAACGAGAATGAACCTAACCCATTTGTTTCTTTCATTTCAGTAATCGGTTTATTCATCAGCAGCGAACCATCCTTATTTGTATTAAACAAGATGGAAGGGGGGAAAGATGTATTAGTAAGCTTGCAATTATCGCCATAGGGATAAGCCCAATTGCAGAGCACACTTGACATTGTTGATGTATCATCATTGGCAGGAATAATATAGTAATGCTTCTGAGCCTCCAACACTACACCACCGCCAATATTAATCTTTGGATGATTGGGACCTTCTTTGATACCGTTCCACTCATCGAGATCGAAATTGATATGAAAAACTAAAAGTCCACTACCGGGCAAGTTTTCATCCCACCCTACCTGCTGACGATTTTCTATAACATAATACTCACTGCTACAGCCATCGTTACGTACCAGATAGGCTTCCGGTTGGTCACTCAGCGAGGACATACCTGAAATGAAGGTTGGTACATAGAGTTCAGTAGGTGAAAGCCAGCCCATATACATTCGTTCTTGAGCCGAATATCCACAGGGACGATAACCGCCACCATTATAGTTACCAATGTCCATGACATCCCAACTTCCTACATAACTATTGCCTCCATAATAAAAGTCAGGAAATCCAAAACAATGACTATATTCATGACAAATTGTACCAAACGGAGACGCTGTTCTACCTCGTTCCTGAACGGCACAGTAGCAATCAATCAGAAAAGATTGACCTTGTTTATCTGTTACAACACAAGGATTGCAGGGCTGCTGTGTATTAGGGTCTATGTGAAAACTGAGCCACCACTGGTGAGGCCAAATAGATTTTGATCCACCGCCATCATTCATACCTAGACCGGCAAAAACAATCAGTAATTGATCTACATAACCGTCACTATCCCAGTCATATGCACCCCAATCTATATCTTTTTGCTTTAAGCTTTCAACGATATCATAGACCAGAAACTGCGAGTTCTCGTCATCAATAGAACTACTGGCATATTTTACGACACTAGAAGGTAATTCTACGTAGAACAAGTCAAACGAAACGTCAAACCGACCATAGCTCTGATCATAGAAATAATCATGCACCGAACCTTTATAACTACCCTCGTTGAAATTTTCTTCATTGAAGATTCGGTTCCAAACAGAATATGGTTCGGTATCTTGAAATTCCACATCGGCAAACTGTGCCAGAACTACCAGCTGACGGCGCTTGCCTTGATAAGGCGACGTGACTTCGGCAGACTGTGAGCGATTCAAGAAATTTGACGACTGAAAACGCCTTGTAATCGTTGACAACGATACTTTTCCCATTCTACAGTTGCGAGTCTGAAGCATATTGCCACCAACAGTCTTAAGGTCTTCGCTATCGTCGGCCATAGCCGTAAACAGCGACAATCCCATGCAAAAAGTAAGAATCCAGCGTCCAATCATCTTTTTTGTATAAAATACTACATTTTTGTTTTCTGAGCCTCACGCAAACGAATACGGGTGAGCACCTGCTTAGTGTTATAGGTAAAGTCACCCCCGAGGATCCATGCGTAATAACCTTGATCGAGACGTAGTACATCGGCAACAGTTTTTCCTTTATGCTTACCGAAATTAAAGTACTCCGTCATTACAGGATTCCCCCCTTCATCAAAGATAGTATTTCCTTTGGCATCTTTTGCCTCGCCCCAGACGATACGACCAGCAAAGTCCACGTTCTTATTCGTCTTTGAAAACTCATTCAGAACGTCCATATCATTGGTCAGTACTTTTTCCGGATCCTCATTAACTCCTGGAGCATAGCGGTCTAACTCTCCCATTAGCACGCGATAGGTAGCTTCTGTATCCTGATCGGCACGATGGGCTTCGAAGTCCTCCTCCATTTTCCTTCCGCAATAAAACTTATAAGCGGCAGCCAGGTTACGGCGCTCCATTTTGTGGAAGATGGTCTGAGCATCTATCATACGACATTTGGCAAAGTCGAAGTCGATGCCTGCTCGCAGGAACTCCTCAGCCAACATAGGTATATCGAAATGATTAGAGTTAAATCCGGCAAAGTCGCATCCTGTAAACTTATCACTCAGTGTCTTGGCTAACTGCTTGAAAGTAGGTTGGTCCTTCACATCATCGTCAGAAATTCCGGTCAGTTGAGTAATGACAGGCAAGATTGGCTGTTCAGGATTAATGATATAATTGCCGCGTTCCTCCTCGCCATTAGGAAACACCTTTATATATGAAAGTTGAATAACGCGGTCTTTTACAATATCTAGTCCGGTAGTCTCTAAATCAAAGATAACCAGTGGTTTAGTCAAATTAAGCTTCATTTCTTTTTTTATTATGTAAAGTAAATGAAAAAATTGAAGATTGAAGGCAGGCGTCCCGAAATTTGTCGAGGCATAACTACCACCAATCTTCAATTTTCAATTATCAGACTTTTTTCTTAATCATTCAGCAACATGGGCATCATCAGCATGAGTACATCCTGTCCTTCAGGCTGTTCTGCCGGTATAACGAGTCCTGCGCGACTGGGATCTGCCAATTGGATGATAACCTGTTCGCAATCAAAGTTGCTCAGAATCTCGATAAATGACGATCCTTTGAAACCGATGCTCATGGGAATACCGTTGTAATCACAGGTCATACGCTCGGTAGCAGTCTTTGAGAAATCATAGTCCTCAGCATCCAATTGCAGTACACCGTTTTCCACATGGAAGCGGATAAGATTGCTAGAATCGTTGGAGAAGGGCTGCACACGACGGAGAGCAGAGAGCAGAGCTACACGATCAACAGTAAGCTGATTGGGGTTGCTTTGGGGAATCACAGAGTTGTAGTTAGGATAACGCCCCTCAATAAGTCGGCAGATAATCTGTCCGTCCTCATAGTTCACCTCCGCATTGCGCTCATCAAAACGAATCACCACATCGCCACCATTCTTACCCAATACATTTTTCAACAGCGAGGCTGGTTTCTTAGGCAAGATGAATGCTGCAGGCACATCACTCTTCACACTGAGTACCTTGTTGCGTACCAGCTTATGACCATCACTGGCCACTACAGCCAGATAATCGGGGGTAAGATCGAAATAGATACCGTTCATCACAGGACGCAGCTCATCTTGAGCCGTAGCAAAGATAGAGCGGTTGATATTCTCACCGAGCAACTGGTTGCTGATTGTAATGGTATTTGCACCCTCGCCCACTGTCTGTGGCTGAGGAAATTCGTCTGCATTTTCAACAGGCAAAGAGAACATACCATTCTGATAGGTGATACGAGCAATGTTCTCACCCTGGTTCACATCAAATGTAATAGGTTGTTCAGAAATGCCTTTCACAGCTTCCAGCAGGTCGTGATTGCCAACACAGAAACGGCCATCACCATCGGTCTCGATCAATTCCAGCGATGTCTTCATCATCACCTCGCTATCCGATGCCGTCAGATTCAGACGACCATTAACAATCTCAAACAAGAAGTCTCCTAAAATAGGCAATGAATTCTTGCTATTAATCACCCTTGACAAAGCAACCAGACGATTGCTGAGTGTTGCGCTAGAAACGGAAAATCTCATATTATAAATGGTTTTATGTTTTCAATTCGGAGTACAAAAATACGAAATTAATGTGTGAATAACAAAATTATCCGAATTTTTTTTTCTCTTTTCAAACTATTTTAGTAATTTCGCAAGCGATTTTGAAAAAATACAAACAATAGCAATCAAACAACTCATGGAATTAACAGGAAAAGTTATTGCCATTCTGGAGGCAAGAGGCGGTGTGTCTGCCCGTACAGGCAACTCATGGATGACACAGGAATACGTTATCGAAGTACCTGGTCAGTATCCTCGTAAGATGGTTTTCAATATCTTTGGCGAAGACCGTATCAAGCAGTTCAACATTCAGCTCAACGAAGAAATTACCGTTCAGTTTGATATTGACGCTCGCGAGTATAACGGCCGTTGGTTCAACGATGTTCGCGCCTACAACATTCTCCGTGGTCAGGCTGCTCAGAGCATTCCCGCTGCTGCTCCATTTGCTCCTCAGCAGAATGCAGCACCTGCAGCTGGAGCCAATGCACCTTTCCCTCCCACTCAGGAGCCTGCTGGTGAAGGAAGTGCAGACGATCTGCCATTCTAATAGCAATAACGCTAAGAAAGAACAAGGAGAAGAATCTATTCGATTCTTCTCCATATTTTTTCCAAAGACTCAGAATTTCGTAAGCAATTACATAATCAGATAAACCGCTGGCAGCTATCAAGTAGATTTGCCGTGGCTTTCGGGTAGATTGCTAGTACCTTTTGGGCAGATTGCTAGTGGCTTTCGGGTAGATTGCTTGGGGAATCAAATTGATTGTATATGGTAATTAATAATTTTCTTCGAAAAGACTGAGTGAAAAGTCCTGTTGAGAGGTATCACTCACCTCATTTTCATCTTCCCTTTCCTGTTGAAAATTCAACATCAGTTGACGGGCATCTGCCGAGTTTTGCGTGTTCAACCGATAATAGCCACGACGTCCAGTACTTTCAATAAGCGACTGTGGTGATTTTGAATTTTTCAACAGATATTGCTGTACATATTGTTTCAGTTCCTGCAAATCGGGAGTAAAGAAAAACGTACAGTTCTGATTATACACATGCTTAGTCAGCGCCGAGACACTGATGCCCCGCTCGTCAACTTCTGAGAGAATTTTCAATATCTGTTGGTCGTAAGTCATTATGCTCCTAATCATAAAAAAGGTCGGTAAGTGTTGATTACCGACCTTTTTTATACTTATGCCTTCTCGATTAAGCCAGAACAATCTTATTGTCCTCAGTGCTCAAAAGCTTACCCTCTTTGAAGAGCCAGCCCAAACCGAGCAACGTTTCTTCCTTAGTAATTTTTGCTACCTTAGCAATCTCATCTACTGTGAGAGCCTTTTCAGCAGCTGCCAGTGCCTGATAAACATCTCCTGCCTTGAAACCGATAGTCTCAGCGTTCACATAAAGAACGTTCTTAGCAGCAACTTTCTTTGTGGTGGTTGATTTCTTGGCTGCAGTTGCCTTTGTTTCAGTAGCAGCCTTCTTTGTCGTAGCTTTCTTTTCTGCCATAATTTAGTAAAGATAATTAATTACACTATTTAGTGTGAGTTATTATTTTCGGTCACAAAATTACGACTTTTTCACAGTCAACTACTTCTACCACAGGAAATATTTATTAGAATTAACTTTATTCTTGACGAATATCAATCTTTAACTGTAATTCCTCCAACTGTTTGGGATCCAGTTCACCAGGAGCGTCAAGCATCACATCACGGCCTGAATTATTCTTCGGGAATGCAATACAGTCACGAATGCTGTCCAATCCTGCCATAAGACTTACGAAGCGATCCAAACCGAAAGCGAGACCAGCGTGAGGGGGAGCTCCATACTTGAAAGCATTGATCAGGAAGCCGAACTGAGCCATGGCACGCTCTGGGGTGAATCCAAGAATCTGGAACATCTTCTCCTGAAGTTTGCCATCGTGAATACGAAGTGAACCGCCGCCTACCTCAACGCCGTTGCACACAAAGTCATAAGCCACGGCACGAACCTTCGCCGGATCCGTATCAAGCAAGGGGATATCGTCGGGATTAGGCATTGTGAAAGGATGGTGTGTAGCCATCAGGCGCTGTTCCTCATCGCTCCACTCGAACAAGGGGAAGTCAACAATCCAAAGACAAACGAACTTGTCTTTATCGCGCAAGCCCAAACGGTCGCCCATTTCCAGACGCAGTGTGCACAACTGCACACGAGTTTTATTGGCATTGTCGCCACTGAGCATCAGCACCAGATCGCCATCTTTAGCACCCATTGCCTCTTTCACCTTCTGCCATACTTCAGGTTCATAGAACTTATCAATGCTCGACTTCACAGTACCGTCAGAGTTAAACTTCACATAAACCAGTCCCTTTGCTCCGACCTGAGGACGCTTCACAAAGTCTGTCAGCTGATCGAGCTGCTTTCGGGTATAGTCGGCAGCACCTGGCACACAGATAGCGCCGATATAGTTGGCTTCATTGAACACGGGGAAGGTACCAGTACCTTTCAGTATATCCATCAGTTCAACAAATTCCATTCCAAAGCGGAGGTCTGGTTTATCGCTACCGAAACGACGCATAGCCTCGTGCCAGGTCATACGTTGCAAGGCAGGAAGTTCCACGCCACGAATCTCTTTAAAAAGATGACGAGCCAGATCCTCAAAAATCTGAAGCACATCTTCTTGTTCTACAAACGACATCTCACAGTCAATCTGAGTAAACTCAGGCTGACGGTCTGCACGCAGGTCCTCATCACGGAAGCACTTGGCTATCTGAAAGTAACGGTCGAAACCGCTCACCATCAACAGCTGCTTCAGTGTTTGCGGACTCTGAGGAAGAGCATAGAACTGTCCTGGATTCATACGACTGGGAACCACGAAATCGCGAGCTCCCTCTGGGGTAGAGCCAATAAGAATAGGTGTTTCAACCTCAATAAAGTTCTGGGCATCGAGGAAGTTACGAATCAGGATAGTCATCTTATGGCGCAGTTCCAAATTCTTACGAACTGCGGCACGACGCAAATCCAGATAGCGATACTTCATTCGAATATCATCACCGCCATCGGTATTATCTTCAATCGTGAAAGGAGGGGTCAGACTCTCACTGAGCACATTCAGTTCGCTCACCAGAATCTCAATATCGCCCGTAGGCATTTTGGCATTCTTGGATTCACGCTCGCTCACGGTACCCACTACTTGGATACAGAACTCGCGGCCCAGTTTATTGGCGCGCTCACACAGCTCTGCATCGCTGTCTTCAATGAACACCAACTGGGTAATGCCATAGCGATCGCGAAGATCGACAAAAGTCATGCCTCCCATTTTGCGGGTGCGCTGCACCCATCCGGCCAATGTCACTTGCTGACCGGCATCAGCGAGACGAAGCTCGCCACAAGTTTTGGTTCTATACATTTTTATTTATGTTTTATCAAATTTAGCTGCAAAATTACTCATAATATTCGAAACAACGGCCAAACTTGGAAAATTTATTTCAAAAACCACTTTATAATTCAATAATAATTTGTAATTTTGGGCCTGTGAAATACGCGCGCATAATTGTAGGTATCATCTTGTTGACATTTGGGCTCAACATGAATGCTAGAGAGGCCGACTCGCTGGTTCTTAACCGTATGTTTGCCTACCAGCATGAATACAAGAACAAGCTCGACTCTTTCACTACCAATTGTTACACGAAGTACTTTTTCGACACACAGCGACGCAACTTACTCATGTGGCTCATCCCTGACATGTATCCCTTTGCCCGTGGCGAAAGACAATATGTCAGCGAGCAGTTCAACGAGGTAAAGTTTACAGATCTTGACAATGTAAAACTCAAACAGCGTTTGTTTTTCACTACGGTTCCCCGCGACCGCAAGCCTTTCAGCATTCTCAATGAATTCACTATTCCCCAACTTTACTCCACCACCCTTTATGGCGACCATATTCTCTCGCCTTTTCATCCTGACAACAGGGTGTTCTATCGCTATCGTGTAAAGCATTCGGGAGTGCGTCAGGCCATCGTAGAATTCAGTCCACGTTTGGGCAACAACACACAACTTGTTACGGGGCAGGCCGTTGTGCTGTTATCTTCCGGTCGTGTGCTTGATGTTGACATCAAAGGTGAATATGACCTGATACGATTCCACTCAACTATCAACCAAGGCACTGAAAAGCGGAAAGACAAAACGCCTCTACCTTTGAATTGCAAAACCAATATTGATTTCAATTGGTTGGGCAATCGCATACAATCTTCGTTTGTCTCCGTCTATAATCTGCCTCACCTGTCCTCTCTGTCCAAGACAGATACAACCGACCGTCAGAAAATAGATAAAATCCGGCCGCTTCAGCTTAGCAAGGCTGAGCGTTCGGTCATTGAGCAGTACGATGTCAAGGAAAAGCAATCTCACGAGACCATTGAGAGAGACACGACAACAAAAACGATCTCACTGACCACCTTGAAGGAAATCGGATGGGATGTAGGCAGCTATCTTGTAAGAAGTCATCATGGTGAAGAAAAGAACTTCTCGTTCAACCTCTCACCTATTCTTCAGCCTCAGTATCTGAACTATAGCCACAGCAGGGGTGTTTCATATAAGATGAACCTTGCCACTCTATACAATCTAGGCGGCAACAGTAATCTTTCCTTCGCACCTACATTGGGTTATAACTTCAAAATCAAGCAGTTTTTCTACCAACTTCCTTTCCGCTATAACTATAACAAGAAGAAAGAAGACTTTCTGGAACTGGTTTGGAACAACGGCAACCGCATTGCCAACTCATCGGTACTGGAAGAATTAAAAGACGAGAAAGGTAATTTGCCCGAACTTGAAGAGTTCGACCTCACCACCTTCGATGACAACCGTCTTAAACTGACTAATAGTAACCAACTGAGTTCTTGGCTACGCCTGGAGGAAGGACTTGTCTATCACCGTCGAACGGCTATCCATCCCGAGTATATGGAGAAATTCAGTCGTCCAACGGTTTACAACTCTTTTGCACCGAGCATCACCCTGTTCCTTCAGCCTTGGACGGGCCGCACAGTGTTCAGCATCAACTACGAGCGTGGTGTCAGTTTGGGCGACTGCCACCTGAGATATGGCCGCTGGGAGGCCAGTGCTTCCCGTATTTTCCGACTGCCCAGCACTCAAGCCATAAGTATTCGTGTTGGAGGTGGTATGTACACCGACAAGAATCAAAGTTATTTTATGGATTATGCAAACTTCACCGAGAACTACTTGGAAGGAGGATGGGACGACAACTGGTCGGGTAGTTTTCAGTTACTCGACTCTCGTCTGTACAACACATCATCCTATTATCTGAATAATAACATCAGTTATGATACGCCCCTCTTGCTCACCTCGTTCATACCCTATTTGGGGCATTATGTTGAACGCGAGCGGTTCTACCTGAACGGGCTACTCATCGAGCACAGTCGCCCCTATTGGGAATTTGGCTATGGCTTTAGTACACATCTTTGTTCAATAGGTCTCTTTGGAAGTTTCCTCGACTTTTCGTTCCAGCAGTTTGGTGCTAAGTTCACCATTGAATTGTTCCGTCGCTGGTAATCGGGGACAGAGTTTTTTTTCTTTGGACAATTTACAAGAAATAGAATATATTAATTCTCATGACTCAAAATACACCTCTTATTATATATAGAGCGAGCGCTGGTAGTGGTAAGACATTCACACTTGCCACTGAGTATATCAAACTTGTGGTAAAGAATCCGCAGGTCTACAAGCAGATTCTGGCTGTGACGTTCACCAACAAGGCCACCGAAGAAATGAAGATGCGCATACTTAGTCAGTTGTATGGCATCTGGCGCCAGTTGCCCGATTCCAAAGGATATATAGATGCTGTATGCCGCGATTTGGATGCAAGTCCTGAGTTTGTATCCCATCAGGCTGGTATTGCCTTGACCAATCTACTCCACAACTACAGTTATTTCCGAATAGAGACCATCGACTCGTTTTTCCAAAGTGTACTTCGCAATCTGGCACGCGAACTGGAACTCACGGCCAACATCACCATCGAACTGGATGACAAACAGGTCGAGGCACAAGCCGTTGACGAACTGATTGAGAACCTATCGGCCCAAGATCTCATGCTGCAATGGATTCTCGACTATATCAAGAACACCATCAGTGAGGACCGCTCCTGGAACATCATCAACAAACTGAAGGATTTTGGCATTACCATTTTCAAAGATTCCTATAAGAAAGAGAGTCAGGCATTATACGCACGAATGAGTCAGCCAGGCTTCTTTGAAAACTATGTGAGCACACTCGAGCAGATGCGCCAAAATGCCAAGAAACGAATGCAAAGCCTTGGCGAACGATTCTTTAAGATACTGAAGGAAAACGGACTGGAAGTGGGCGATTTCACCTATGGTTCATCAGGTGTGGCATCTGTGTTTGTAAAACTTCAGCGTGGTGATGATTTCAAATCAGAGATTATCAACACTCGTGTCAGGAATTGCGAGGACAATCCTGAAGGCTGGTGCAAGAAGACACATCCCCGCCGTGATGAGATTGTTGCCTTAGCTCATGGTTCACTGAACGCCCTGCTCAAGGAAGTCATCCAGGAACAGCCACGCCAGTGGTCACTCTACCAGTCGGCCACCCTCACTCTCCGGCATCTCAGTCAGTTACGCTTGCTGGAGAGTATTGAGAGTAAGGTTCGCGAACTGAACAAAGGGGCCAATAGATTCCTGCTGAGCGACACGCAGAAACTGCTGCATGACCTTATTGATGGCAGCGACTCACCTTTCATTTTCGAAAAGATAGGAACACAGTTGGAACATATCATGATAGATGAGTTCCAGGACACCTCGACCGTTCAGTGGCAAAACTTCAAGGTATTGCTACAAGAGACCATGAGTCACGAAGCCTCTGAGAATCTGATTGTGGGCGATGTTAAGCAGAGTATCTATCGCTGGCGCAACGGCGATTGGCGCTTGCTGAACAATATTCTTCAGGAGTTTCCCGATGCCAGCAATCAATTGAACGTGCGCACCCTAGCCACCAACTACCGTTCCTGCCGTAGGGTGATTAATTTCAATAATGCTTTCTTTACCCAGGCTTCACAGATAATGCAGCTCGCCGCTTATAGCGATGTAAAACAGGATGTACCTGAGAACAAAGGAGACGAGGGGTATATCCGGATTGAGTTGAAACCGGCTGATGACTATCAGGAACAGGTACTCAGCACACTGATGAACCAGATAGCTGAACTGATAAATGCCAATATTCCTACTTCCGACATTGCTATTCTGGTGCGCACCAATAGATTCATTCCCGAAATAGCCAACTATTTCATGGAGCACATGCCTCAAGTGCCTATCGTCAGCGACGAGGCTTTCCGGCTTGATGCCTCACCAGCGGTGCAGACCATTGTTCAAGCCATCCGCTATCTGACCGATGAAAACGATCATATAGCCAAGGCTTTCCTGGCTTCAACCTATTCTCATCTGCATCCCTATCTCGAAGATCTCGACAGCCAATTACCCACACAGTTTGTCAGTCAGCGCGATGAGCTCAGGCAACTGCCTCTTTACGAACTCACCGAGCGTATTTTCTCTATCTTCGACCTGCAGCAGTATGAGGGGCAGAGCGCCTATCTGTGTGCCTTCTACGACTATGTGACTACTTTTGTCAACGAGCAGACCACCGACCTAAAGAGTTTCCTGAAAAGATGGGATGAGTATTTCTGTTCAAAAACCATTCAGAGCCCTGAAGTAAATGGTATCCGCATCATCAGTATCCATAAGTCAAAAGGCCTAGAGTTTCCCTATGTGTTCATTCCTTTCTGCGACTGGAAAATGGAACAGAACGATGTACTCTGGTTCCATCCCAAGAAAGAACCATTCAACGAACTGCCCATAGTACCCATAGACTACAGCAAGAGTGGCATGGAGAATACGATCTATGAAGCTGAGTATAATGAAGAGCATCAGCAGGTGATGGTTGATAACATGAACCTACTCTATGTAGCTTTTACCCGTGCATCGAGAGTTCTTTCTGTTATTGGTAAGCGTAACAGTGGACAAAACTACTCAGCCTCAATCATAGAAGCAACCTTGCCCTTGCTTACTAATCAGCTGGCAGAGTCTTGTCTCGAAAGCGTGGAAGATGAGGGACAGCCCATTATCTTCGAATATGGAAACCTTTCCGATACCAATCAAATATACAGCAAGGGAGCTGACTCACAGAGTCTCCCGGCTGTTCACGCCTCAACAAAAAAGGTGGAAGATACGCCCCATCCTAACGTCTTTCTCCGCCAAAGCGCCCCCATCGTCGCCAACATCGAGGCATTTGCCCAGAAAGTGGAGTTCAAGCAGAGCAACGATAGTAGGAAGTTTGCACTTCCCGACGATGACGACGAGGTCCAACAGCAGGCCAACTACATTCAGATGGGAAGCATCCTCCATGAAGTATTCTCAACCATTCGCACTACGGCCGATATAGACAATGCCCTGCGACGCATGGAGCTTGACGGTATTCTTTACGACAGCCATCTCACGCGCGAACGCATCGAAGACCTCATCCGCAAGCGTATCTCACACCCACAGGTGGCACAATGGTATGATGCCAAATGGAAGCTCTTCAACGAATGCACCATCCTGGCTACTGATCCTCATACCGGTAAAACCTTCGAGCGCCGTCCCGACCGTGTTATGACCGATGGTCATGAGATGATTGTTGTTGATTTTAAGTTCGGACGCCCACGCCAAGAGTATCACCAACAAGTACAGGAATACATGGACCTTCTTGCCTCAATGGGCTATGATAATATTCATGGCTACCTGTGGTATGTCTATTCTAACCATATTGAAGAAGTATAATCCCACCACCCTCATTTATCATCACGACATCCGAATGAAATCATTCTTACAATACGTTGCCCAAGACCTCATCAGCCGATTTGGCGAGAATCTATCCCATGTGGCTGTGGTATTCCCCAACAAGCGTGCAGCCCTGTTCCTAAGTGACGAGCTGGCTCACCTCAGTAAGCACCCTATTTGGAGCCCAGCCTATATCACCATCAGCGAACTGTTTCGCCGACACAGTATCCGACAGGTTGCCGACCCCATCAAACTGGTGTGCGACCTGCACCGTTGTTTCACTGAACAGACTGGACTCGACGAAACGCTCGACCATTTCTACGGTTGGGGACAATTGTTATTGTCCGACTTTGACGATGTAGACAAGCACATGGCCGATGCCGACAAGGTGTTTGCCAACCTTCGCAATATTCACGAACTGGATGATGTATCTTATCTCACTGACGAGCAGCGACAGATTCTCCAGAAATTCTTCAGCAATTTCTCTGACACCCATAACACTGAACTCAAACAGCGTTTCCTCAGACTATGGTCGCGCATGGGCGATATCTATCATGCCTTCAACAGTCTATTGGCCCAGCAGCAACTAGCCTACGAGGGCGCTCTGTATCGTGAAGTGGCTGAACAAAAAGACCTTCCTTTCGAATACGAGCACTATGTGCTTGTAGGCTTCAACATGCTGCAGGAGGTGGAGCAACGCATTTTCAGTATACTGCAACAACGAGGCATGGCCACCTTCTATTGGGATTTCGACCATTACTATATGCCCAAGAGGAAAAACCGAATGCAGGACAATGAGGCCGGTCATTACATCGCTCAGTATCTTGCTCACTTCCCCAATGCATTCGACAATACGAAGACCGACATCTACAACAATTTCTCTACCCCGCGCAACATACGATATATATCGGCTTCAACCGAAAATTCGCAAGCCCGTTTCATCGCTACATGGCTGAAAGAGCAACATTCTGAGAATGATTCAGACCATACTCGCTTCGAGCGTATAGATGCAGGCAGACGAACAGCAATCGTACTTTGCAATGAGTCACTGCTGCAAACGGTCATTCATTGTCTGCCCAACGAGGTTGAACAAGTGAACATCACCACGGGATTTCCTCTCATACAATCACCTGCGGCCTCATTGGTCACACTCCTACTGACCTTACAGACCACTGGCTATTCTCATCAACGGCAGACTTTTCGATTAACTCAGGTACTGGCCGTACTGAACCATCCCTACGCCAAATTCATCACTGAGCAGTTTGCCCAACTAAAAAATACACTTCGCAATCAGCATCTGTACTATCCCACTTCTACCGACCTGCATCAAGATGAAGGCACGCAACTTATTTTTACCCACTATGACGACCACAAACAATTGCTCACATGGCTCTGCCAGATAATGCAATTAGTAGCACGCAATGTCGAGTTGAAAAGCGCCCCACTGGCCGATCCGCTGGCACAAGAATCTCTTTTCCGCATGTACACACTTTTGAACCGACTGAAAGCCCTTGTGGCATGCGGTGACCTAAAAGTTGATATTGTGACCCTCCAGCGACTCATTAGTCAGCTAGTATCATCGACTAGTGTGCCATTCCACGGTGAACCAGCCGAAGGGTTGCAGGTGATGGGTGTATTGGAAACGCGCAATCTTGACTTCGACCATGTGCTGATTCTATCGTGCAACGAGGGCAACATGCCAAAGGGTGTTAACGACACTTCGTTCATTCCCTATAGCATTCGTAAAGCCTACGGGCTGACCACCATAGACCACAAGGTTTCTATCTATTCTTACTACTTCCACCGGTTGTTGCAAAGAGCCAAGGATGTAACCATTCTCTACAATAATGCTACCACTGATGGACGCACCTGTGAAATGTCGCGCTTCATGCTTCAGTTGATGGTTGAGAGTCCACATAGGTTCTCGTTCAACACGCTGCAGGCCGGGCAAAACAACGTGCCGGTCAATCCACAGGCCATAGAGAAATCGTCTGTTATCATGCAACGACTCATGAAGCGCTTTGATCCCACCCAGAACCCCGATGTTAACACGCCACTACTCACGCCAACGGCTATTAACAGTTATATGCGCTGCCAGTTACAGTTCTTCTACAACTACGTATGCGGCCTGCGCCAAAACATTGACAATGAAGATGATACTATCGACAACCGAATCTTCGGCAACATCTTCCACGAGGCTTCCCAAACCATCTACGAGCAGCTGACCCAGAAGAGCAGACAGATTGTAAAGCACGACATCGAACAACTACTGAAAT
Source organism: Prevotella sp. E9-3 (assembly GCF_022024015.1). NCBI lineage: Bacteria > Pseudomonadati > Bacteroidota > Bacteroidia > Bacteroidales > Prevotellaceae > Prevotella > Prevotella sp. E9-3. Next base: position 1,582,498 of record NZ_CP091786.1, on the reverse strand, counting down.
CGGGGGTGGAAATTGAAATGGCCGTTGACAGAGCTTTACAAAAAGAATTATTCGGCAATGCAAATATCCACAACCTCAGCAACCACCTCAACGGTCTGCAACTTATCAACCGTCAGGTCATTATCCACTACCTGCGACAACTGTTGCAGATAGACAGCCGACTAACTCCTTTCACAATTATAGGCCTGGAATGTCTCACTAAGACAACCATTGAGACCCCTCACATTACTACGACCATCGGTGGACGAATAGACCGTCTGGACCGCATTACTGAAATCAATCCTATTACAGGTCTGAAAGAAGAACGCATCCGAGTGGTGGATTACAAGACGGGCGGATCAAAAAATGACAAGTCACTGGCCAACGTTCAGGCCATCTTTGATGCACAGGAACTGGTCAAACACAGCGATTACTATCTGCAGACTTTTATATACAGCATCATAGTGCGCACCTCCAGCCAATTCAATGCCGGCAATCTACCTGTGAGCCCAGCTTTGCTCTTTATCCAACATGCCGGAAAGGACAACTACGACCCGATTCTCCGCTTTGGACGGGAACGCATAGACGATGTTGAGAATACGCGTGAAGAGTTTTCCCGACTACTCAGTGACACCATAGACCAGATGTTCAATCCCGACATACCATTTACACCTACTGCCGACCGACAGCAATGTACCAGATGTCCTTACTTTCAAATATGCAACAGTAACCGCAAAAAAAGTATAAATAATGAAACTTCGATTGCAGTTTCCTGATATTATTTCGTACCTTTGCGTGCGATTCATTGAAGATTATTCTTAATTTCTTTTAATTATTATAAAATTATGACTATCAACGAATTCAATTTTGCCGGTAAGAAGGCAATCGTACGTGTAGACTTTAACGTACCCCTCGATGAGAATGGTAAGATTACAGACGACACCCGTATCCGCGGTGCCCTGCCTACCCTGAAGAAGATTCTGGCCGACGGCGGTGCTACCATTATCATGAGCCACATGGGTAAGCCCAAAGGTAAGGTAGATATGAAGAAGTCTCTGGGTCAGATCCGCGAGGCTGTAGAGAAGGCTCTGGGTGTTCCCGTTGCTTTCGCTCCCGACTGCGCTAAGGCTGCCGACGCTGCCAAGGCTCTGAAGATGGGTGAAGCTCTACTGCTGGAGAACCTGCGCTTCTATCCTGAGGAAGAGGGTAAGCCCGTAGGTGTAGAGAAGGGTACTCCTGAGTACGACGAGGCTAAGAAGGCCATGAAGGCCAGCCAGAAGGAGTTTGCCAAGACTCTGGCTTCTTATGCTGACTGCTACGTGATGGATGCCTTCGGCACCGCTCACCGCAAGCACGCTTCTACCGCTGTTATCGCCGACTACTTCGACGCTGACAACAAGATGCTGGGTCTGCTGATGGAGAAGGAGGTACAGGCTGTTGACGCCGTACTGTCTAACATCAAGCGTCCTTTCGTTGCCATCATGGGTGGTTCTAAGGTATCTTCTAAGATTGGTATCATCGAGAACCTGCTTGGTAAGGTTGATAAGCTCATCCTCTGCGGTGGTATGACCTACACTTTCGCAAAGGCTCACAACGGCGAGATTGGCGACTCTATCGTAGAGCTCGACAAGCTGGATGTAGCTCTGGGTGTGGAGGAGCTGGCCAAGAAGAATGGCGTAGAACTGGTTCTGGGTTCTGACTGCACCGCTACCAACGGTCTCGACTTTGGTACTATGACAGTAAAGGCTGGTGCTGAAATCATCACCTGCCCTGCTAACAAGGTTCCTGCAGGTTTCGAGGGTGTTGACGCTGGTCCTGAGAGCCAGAAGGCATTTGCCGAGGCTATCAAGGGTGCCAAGACGATCCTGTGGAACGGTCCTGCCGGTGTATTCGAGTGCGACGCCTTCACCGCTGGTTCACGTGCCATCGGCGACGCTATCGCTGAGGCTACCAAGAACGGTGCCTTCTCTCTGATTGGTGGTGGCGACTCTGTAGCTTGTGTCAACAAGTTCGGTCTGGCCGACCAGGTATCTTACATCTCTACTGGTGGTGGTGCTCTGCTTGAGGCCATCGAGGGTAAGGTTCTCCCTGGCGTAGCAGCTATCAAGGGCGAATAAAATAGCTTTAAGGAGCGAGTAATTTCATTACTATATACAGTATCTGAGTTATCCACTCCTATATATAAACAAAAAAGTGCGATCCATTGATTTGGTTCGCACTTTTTCTTATTTTCGTTTCAGCCTTTCATTCAGCAGGTCGCATAACTCTTCGGCCTTTATGCTTGTACCTGTGGTAGAGATGTTTTCCTGTGCATTCACCAGTCGGCGGTTCAGGAAACGTATGATACGGCCAATACTACTGGCCTCGTTCATCTTTTGCTGCTCAACATCGGTCTTATAGTGTATGGCGATAAACTTCTGGTCTCCCATCTTTACAACTTGAAACGACTTTACATCGGCAAAGTTGATGATGGTCTGTTTTATTCCTTGACTGATGATGCTGGTGTCAGTAATCGTCAGAAATGGCTTGTTCATCAGTCTTTCCATAAACAATGAGTAAAGAATAGAAAGGCTAGCTAAACCAAAGAATGCGATGCCAATCCATGCCACAATCACCGAAAAAACGCTCTTAGGATTATTGAGCATAAAGATGCTAAGAGCAATAAAAACAAAACATCCCAAAGCCATTAGCAGTATGCGCCAAGGGGAATGATAGACTCTGATTTCTTCCATAACACTATTTATTTTAATGGTTCAACGGTATACAATTGTTCTTTGTATTAAATGCAAAGATACTAATAATAGAATAATTCTCGATACCCTTGTACCCACTTTTAGAATTGTTTAGTATAATGTGACATGTAAATGACGATTTGGCCATTCAGACATTTATTGGCATGAAGAACTGATAGGAAAAAGTAACGACTTAAACAATTATGAAACTTATCAGTATATCGCTTGCGACACATGGTTAATCATTCTTAAAATAAATATTGAATCGCTTGCGATGTAAGATAATATAACTATCTTTGCACCAACAAAATATAAATTTAAGTTATGAAATACGTAAAATTATTCTTTCGCCTTCTTTTAGGCATATTTATGACCTATGCTGGTTTCAGTCATTTAACAATAGCACGTCAAGAGTTTGTAGCACAAGTTCCTGTTTGGATGCAGTTCACTCCCGAATTTACCGACTTTGTGGTGCTGGCATCAGGCGTAGTAGAAATAGCACTCGGACTTGGTATGCTGTTCCTTTGGAAAAAGAAAGCAATTGTAGGTGCACTGCTTGCTCTCTTCTACGTACTCATCTTCCCAGGCAACATCAATCAATACGTGAACCACATCGATGCTTTCGGACTCGATACCGATCAGGCCCGTTTCATCAGACTGTTTTTCCAGCCCGTACTCATATTCCTCGCTCTGTGGTCAACAGGAGGCATGAAGTACTGGAAACTATGGATAAAAGGAAAAATCAAGGACAACGAAGAATAACTCCACCTTACATCACCTGTCGAGCAGTTGCCTAGGGCATTATATGTAAATAGGAGTAAGAGGAAAGTAGAAAAGGTGTTTTCAGTAGAAAACCCATTTCTAAGTACACAATCTCAGTGTTTGGTAGAACATTTATGATAGGCGGTAGAACATTTGGTAGAACAACCATCATTAGTTAGTTACTTGTAATTCCTGATAGCTCTATTAATACCCAGCCAGGCTGCGTGGTTCAACATTGTTTCTAACGTGACAGAACTATCGAAGAATTAGTTAGTTAGCAGTATCATAACCGCTATTTAACACAAAATCGACGAACCTTTCAAGTTCGTCGATTCTAATTATTGTACACCCGCAGGGGTTCGAACCCTGGACACCCTGATTAAGAGTCAGGTGCTCTACCAACTGAGCTACGGGTGCATCCCTTGGTTTTGCGGGTGCAAAGGTAGGCATTATTTTTTATTCTACCAAAAATTATGCCTACTTTTTACAAAAAAATATTCTTCACACCCACATAAAACCTATTCAGGAGCCTCAAACTTCTTACCTGTCTGCTGAACAAGACGACGAGCAAAGCCTGAAGGATAGCCAGGACGAGTAACACGTGAGCCAAGTCCTTCAGGGGTACGAGTGAACACACCATTCTGTTCTGGCTTGATAATCATGTCGTTGTACTTAACAATCAATTTCACAGCCAAGAGATTCCACTCAGCCAGCATTTCATTAGCCTTCTGAGCCGAGTAATCAGTGAGGAATTTCACACGTTCGTCACGCTGAAGCGTCAGAGCCTTATCCTCTATCTCTTTCTGAAGGAGGAAATAAGAACGGTCAAGAGAGTCACGTTTCTGCTCAAGAGTGGGAAACAACAGCGAATAGCGAGGATATACCATATTGGCCACCCAGTTCTGCACCCAATAGGCATTCTCGGTAGAGAAATTCAGGGCATCGACGCCTGGAGTGTTGTAAGGACGTGGAGCCTGAGTTGCGCAGCAGTACACAGGAGTATAGGGCACCATGTTTCCATCGTCATTTCCAAACCATAGTACGCCCCCCACTTCTCGAGGCAACCATGAACGCATCTGAGCAACATAACTGAAACCTGTTTGCTGGGTAGAGATGGGGCGCTCGTTGAAATATTTCTTTCCATCCACATTATAATATAAAGGTGTAGGACGGTAAGGCATTTCCCAGATGCCACCTCCCTGATCGCCATCAAGGGCGAAAGGGGTGTTCTCATAATGATCACGCATGGCTGCCTCAATGTCGTCAAGTCCTAACTGACGGACGGGTTTCACCCATAGGGGCATCGACTCGGCATCCTTCTGAATACCCTCGGCCCAGGCTACATAACGATCCATACCCTCTGCAAAACGATTAAAGAAGCTCCACACACGGGCATCACACATACGACGACCGCCAAAATCGGGAAAAGCATATACATCACGGAAAGAAAAGTCTTCGTCCTTGCCTGAGAACCATCCCATCTTGCGGGCATATTTAACCACATTCTTTGAGTAAAGGACGTTGCCAGATTTATCCTTCATATTGAAGTGGGTGATGCGACTTTGATTGGCATGGGCACAAATCACATCATCAGGAATACGGAGGGCCACCCAAACGGTACGCTCCTTGGACAGCTTACGGTCACTGGCACATCCCATCATCTCCATAATCCATGCTTCGTTGGGATCACAGATGGTAAAAGTCTCACCTTCGGAATTGTACCCATATTGCTCAACGAGGGTGGTCATTACCTTAATCGCTTCACGAGCAGTCTTTGAACGCTGCAAGGCAATATAGATGAGCGAACCATAATCGATAATGCCTGTAGTATCAACCATCTCTTCACGTCCACCAAAGGTAGTCTCGCCAATGGTCACTTGATATTCGTTCATATTACCTATCACATTGAAGGTTTCTGAGGCTTCGGCAATCTCACCTCCATAGGCATGGGTATCCCAGTTGATGACCTGACGCATCTCGCCCGGCTGGTGCTTGGCTGCCGGATAATGGGCTAAACCGATGAACATCCCATAGTCGTCGGCATTATAGGTACAGATTACGGAGCCATCCTTAGATGCTTTTTTACCAACAATGAAATTGGTACATGCCATGGCCCCTACAGCCATTGCAGTGAATGTCAATAATAATAATTGTCGTTTCATTTTAAGTTTGTATTGTTTTGTACTAAATTTTACTTACACTGGTCTATCCACTCCTTCAGTGCAACACGGGGAATGCCACGTTTTATCGCCTTTTCCAGTTCTTGCCAAGCCTCATCATAACGCTTCAACTGAAGAAGCAACTGCACTTTTGAAGCTACGAAATCCGCATTTAAAGGCTTACGGAAAATTGCTTCATCCCAATCGAACAAGGCCACCTCATACTGCTGAAGTTCAGCTTCAAAACCAGCACGAGCCACGTAGGCATAGACAGAATCGGGAAACAACTGAACCAAGCGGTTCATCTCGTCAAGTGCATCCGTCTTCCTGCCCATATTTCTTTTGACCATAGCCAATCCCAACTGGGCCTCGAAATGCTTAGGCTGTAAAGAAAGGAAGGTTTCATAATCGTATTTTGCCATGTCATAACGACGCAGATGGACGTTTGCATAGGCACGAAAATACAAGGCAGCCAAATTCTTGGCATCTAATTCCAACACACGCCCATACTCTTCAACAGCATATTCCCATTGATTAAGTTCAATATTTACAGCAGCCTTCTTCAACCGCAAATCCGTGGATCGAGGCGATAGACGAATCATTCCGTTGAGAACGGATAGAGAATCGCGCCATTGCTGAGGTGTTTGGGCAGTAGTGACTCCTAGCCCTAAAAAAAGGGTTATCATCAAAAGTAATATGCTGCGAGTATTCATATACACCATATTTAATATTTATGCAAAAGTACATATTTCAGATGAAACCAATACTTCCTATAGACAGACAATAACGCTAATTACGATTTTTTAAAGTCTTATTGCCAGATAAAATCGATATTAGTATATTAAATAAAGTTAAACTTTTAGACTCAAAAAGATAAAATAATCATTACTATGCAGAAAAATAAGTACCTTTGCAGCCCGAAAGAGTCCGTGGAGGCAGGGTGAAGTGTGTACGGACGTACACCGCCTTACGGAAAAAACCCTATTTACAAACAAAAACAAATGTACGCAATTGTAGAAATTCAGGGTCAGCAGTTCAAGGCTGAGGAGGGCAAGAAGCTCTTCGTGCACCACATCAAAGACGTGGAGGCAGGCAAGACTGTTGAGTTTGACAAGGTGCTGCTCGTAGATGCCGACGGCGCTGTCAAGGTTGGCGCACCCACCGTAGAAGGTGCAAAAGTAGTAGTTGAAGTAGTGAACCCGCTGGTGAAGGGCGACAAAGTCATCGTTTTCAAGATGAAGCGTCGTAAGGATTCTCGCAAGCGCAATGGTCATCGTGAGCAGTTCACTCAGGTAGAAGTTAAACAGGTAATCGCTTAAAACGTAGGAGGAACAACATTATGGCACATAAAAAAGGTGTAGGTAGTTCTAAGAACGGCCGCGAGAGTGCAGCACAGCGACTCGGCGTGAAGATCTGGGGTGGACAGAAAGTACAGGCAGGCAACATCATCGTACGCCAGCGTGGTACTCATCACAATCCAGGCAATGGCGTAGGAATTGGTAAGGACGACACGCTTTATGCCCTCATTGATGGCACCGTGAATTTCCACAAAGGAAAGCACGATAAGAGCGTTGTTTCAGTAATTCCTGAAGCCGAAGCTTAAAACTTACAAACAAACACTTATTCCAAACAAACAACAGAAAGCCCTGACTCTCCAACGGAAAGTCAGGGCTTCTGCCTTTTTATATGATTACTGTCTATTCATCGCCATATTCAGCCATATTAGCTGCTTCTTCATCGGGATCTTCCGAACCCAAATCCATCATCGTCGAATAATTATCCTCAGTGATGTCATCGTCATTAGGACCATCTAATTCCACATCATCCTCATCAGGCTTATTGTAGTTGTCCTCGATTTCAACATCTGTATCATCATCCTCGTCTTCCTCGAGGCCACGAACAGATGATGACATTTTGATACGAGGCTTCTCTGTTTCTGGCTTCAGTTTGGCAAAGATTGCCTCAACCCAGGTTCCCTTAGCAACTTCCAACACCTCAAAGCCATCCTCTACCTTCTTATCGTACATTCCACCCTTCTTATGAAGGCGATCTTTTGGAAGTGTAGTGGTAGAAATGTCAAAACCGCTCTCAATGATATCCTTTATGCTCTGTGAGAGTGAATCCCAACCGCCTCCAAAATTACGATCCAGCACTTCTATCAGTTTGGCTGCGGAAATATGACGGATATTTTCGTAAGTCAGATCGGTTACACGAACAATAGGACGTTTTTTAATGGCCCAGACAATTTTCTTGTCGTCATCTAACTTCAGTTGAGCCACCTTATATCCCATTTTTTCATATTTAGTTTTCATAATTGGTGAATCGTCTGGCACTTCCTCAATCATGAAAGCACTGCGAATAATATCAGTATAACGACGCAGATTATCTTTCACATCAGCATCCTTATCAGCAGTGTCAAGCATACGAAAAATATCGTTCTCCTGAACATCCCAAACACTGCTCTTTGTCAGTGTTTTTAATGTAATTATCTTCTTATCAGCTTCTTGACTCATAAATAATAAATAATATCTTGTTTATGCATGCAAAGATAATGAAAAAGTTGGCATTTAATAGCAGTGGCTACTATTTTTTTTAGAAAAAAGCGTTAAATAGTCTATTTATTTGGCTTTTTACACAGTTAATAGTAACTTTGCACTTTGTATGTCACAACCATTAGCAGAAAGATTACGTCCGCGCACGCTCGATGAATACATCGGCCAGCGTCATTTGGTTGGAGAAGGTGCAGTGCTTCGCAAGATGATTGATGCAGGCCGTATCTCTTCATTCATTCTTTGGGGTCCTCCAGGAGTTGGAAAAACTACGCTGGCCCAGATTATCGCCAATCGTCTTCAAACCCCCTTCTTTACTCTTTCGGCAGTAACAAGTGGTGTAAAAGATGTGCGCGATGTAATAGAAAAAGCTCAAAAAGGACGTTTCTTTAACGAAGCGTCCCCTATCCTTTTCATTGACGAGATTCACCGCTTCTCAAAATCTCAGCAAGACTCTCTTCTCGGCGCAGTTGAGAAGGGTGTGGTAACACTGATAGGTGCAACTACTGAGAACCCTTCATTTGAGGTGATTCGCCCCCTACTCTCCCGCTGCCAATTGTATGTATTGAAATCGCTGGAGAAAGAAGATTTACTTCAATTACTGAATAGAGCTATCACCACCGACACAATTCTGAAACAGCGTCATATTGAACTGAAGGAGACTTCGGCTCTTCTTCGCTATAGTGGTGGGGATGCACGTAAACTACTAAACATTCTTGAATTAGTTGTAGAAGCCGAAAGCGGAGACGTTGTGATTACCGACGAGATGGTAGAAGCACGCTTGCAGCAGAACCCATTGGCTTATGACAAGGATGGTGAGATGCATTATGACATCATCTCAGCTTTCATAAAAAGTATTCGAGGGAGCGACCCAGATGCTGCACTATACTGGATGGCTCGTATGATAGAGGGAGGAGAAGACCCTCAGTTCATAGCCCGCCGACTTGTTATCTCGGCAGCTGAGGACATAGGATTGGCCAATCCAAACGCTTTATTACTAGCCAACGCCGCTTTCGACACCGTCATGAAAATAGGATGGCCAGAAGGACGGATTGCACTGGCAGAAGCTGCTGTTTACCTTGCTACTTCTCCCAAAAGCAACTCAGCCTATTTAGGTATTGATACTGCTCTTTCCGTAGTTCGTGAAACTGGCAACCAGCCTGTACCGCTCCCCTTGAGAAATGCGCCAACCAAACTGATGAAGGAACTTGGCTACCACGACGGATACAAATATCCACACGACTATCCTGGACATTTCACTCAGCAACAATATCTTCCTGATGCCCTCATCAATCAACGTTTTTGGTTTGGACAGCACAATCCTTCTGAGGAGAAACTGTACCAACGCATGGTGAATTACTGGGGTGACAGATATAAGGACAATCAAGAATAATAATTTGGAAACAGAAAAATAATTATCCATGAATCAGGACATTATTATTAGTGTCATAGAGATGCTTGGTACATTTGCCTTCGCTATTTCAGGCATCCGCCACGCTGCAGCCAAACAGTTTGATTGGTTTGGAGGCTACGTTTGCGGCATAGCAGTAGCCATAGGTGGCGGTACTATACGCGATGTCATGCTGTCAACGACACCATTCTGGATGACCACACCTATTTATATGATATGTACAGCAGTGGCTTTAATCACCGTTGCCTTCTTTGGACGATGGATGGAACCGCTGAAAAATGCGTGGTTTGTTTTCGACACCTTTGGCCTTGCCCTTTTCACCATTGCAGGAATCCAGAAAAGTCTTGCCTTCGACCAGCCATTCTGGGTGGCCATCATCATGGGATGTATTACCGGTTCTGCTGGCGGAGTAATCCGTGATGTTCTATTAAACAACGAACCGGTCATCTTCCATAAGGAAATCTATGCGATGGCCTGTGTATTAGGCGGTCTTGTCTATTGGCTATGTATATTGACAGAACTGCCAGCGGAGATTTCCGCAATCTTAACGTTCGCCATTATATGCCTTATTCGTTTTCTCGCAGTCCGCTATCATATCTCACTTCCCATACTGCGTGATGTGTAAGGAGTTCCTACACTTCTTCCATATAAAAAAAAACTAGGAACCGATCTTCTCAGACAGGTTCCCATTAAAAAACTTTGGAAAATGATAAATATAGATTAAAATTACTAGTTATCGATTGCAAATTTACGAAAAAAGTGCGAATATTTCAATACTCTTCAACAAAATTTATGTTAAATCTATTCAAAAAATCGCTAAAATCTTTGTAATTCTGAATAAATTCTCTGAACGGGCAAACCCATTACATTAAAGTAGCTTCCCTCAAGCCCAGTAACGCCCACATAGCCAATCCATTCCTGAATGCCATAAGCTCCAGCTTTATCAAATGGGCGATAATGTTCAATATAGTAATTGATTTCTTCGTCTTGAAGAGCTTTAAATGAAACATCTGTACTAACAGAGAAGCATCTACGCTCCTGAAGAGTAACAAGGCATACTCCAGTTATCACTTGATGTTTTCTTCCACTAAGTTTGTTAAGCATACGACGGGCATCAGCTGCATCAGCAGGTTTTCCCAACACCTCATCATCGACAATCACCACCGTATCGGCTGTTATCAGCAAATCATCGTCTTTCATCATGCTCCGATAGGCATCAGCTTTTTCGGAAGCAATATACTGAGCTATTTGTGATGCAGGCAACTCAGCAGGATAGTCTTCCTGAATATTCGGCAACACTTTCACTTCGAACTCAAGTCCCAATCCGCCCAACAGTTCACGACGACGAGGCGAATTGCTGGCCAATATAATATGGTATTTCTTCAGATTATCAAACATGATCCAACTATAAACTATTCACTTTCTACCATCCAAAAGCCTTCGCGTTCATCACCCATTTTCCCTGGGCACGAAGGGTTTGTTCAATTACATCGCGACCACAACCATAACCACCTTTCAGGTGACTAACATACACACTGCGCTGCTGAACCTCCGGACAGGCATCCTTCGGACAAACGGGACACCCCACCCTATTCATTATTTCAAGATCGGGAATATCATCGCCCATATACATTACTTCATCATCGTGCAAATCATACTTATTCAAGAACTCTTCATAAGTCTTAATTTTCACTGCACACTTCATGTATATATCCTGTACCCCAAGGCGTTCATAGCGCAAACGAACAGCTTCAGTAGCAGCCCCCGTGATAATCGCTACATGAAGTCCTAATTTCACAGCAAGCTGAATAGCATAGCCATCCTTAATATTGACAGTTCTCAAAGGTTCGCCTTCGAGTGAAAGCGTGATAGTCTCCGCACTAAGTACGCCATCAACGTCAAAGATGATTGCACGTATTTTTGAAAGATCGTAATTAATCATTTTCTATGGAACATTAACGTTGGATATGGGACTGATGAATACTGTCACTCAACAGTCTGTAAACATCGGCCAATCGAGGCATATCTGAGAGTAATTGTAGTTGGGCTTGCATCACATTCTCATCATAACGGATAGCAGGGCCTGTCTGCGCATCGCGAGGCATGAGTTCATGCACTTTGGCAGCAGTCTCATCAATCAAAGGAAGCATTACGTCAAAGGGTAACTGATATTTCTCCAGAATTTCTGCAGAAAGTTGATAGCAGTGATTAGCAAAATTGCAGGCAAAGACAGCTGCCAGATGAAGATGCCGCCTTGCTTCAGAAGATAATTGCCTGATATTATCAGACACTGATGAAGCCAAGGATTCAGCTACCGATAAAGCTTGAGCATCGCTACCTTCAATAAAAAAAGGTACATGAGAGAAATCAATACTGCGTTCTTTCGAAAAAGTCTGCATTGGATAGAGAACTCCATAGTGGGAACCGATTCCTGTGAAAACCGACATAGGAACAGAACCGGCGGTATGCAAAAAAACCGAGTGTTTCCTTCCCTTTCCTAACTGAGCAATCAACTGAGGCAAAGCAGTATCGGTCACAGAGAAAATGAACACGTCAGCATCGCAGGTCACTTCCGACAATTTACATATAGCATCGGCCTCAACCTTTTTTGCCAGTATCTCAGCAGAAGTGATAGTTCGGCTAAACACCTGGAGAATTTGATGACCTGAAGCATGCAATGCTGGGGCAAGATTGGTTGCCAAGCGTCCAGCTCCAATAAAGACTATACGCATCAGAACTTATTAATATGAACGTTTTCCCACTTCAGTTTATCTTCATTCTGTGGCTGTCGGGTGTCAGCTTTATGACCGATAGCCAGCACACACAGTACAGAATAATTTTCTGGGATATCCAATATGCCGCGAATCACAGTGTCAGCACTTGTTCCATCGCTCAGCCCACGCCCTCGCATCTGAACCCAGCAAGAACCCAGTCCCAACTCTTCGGCCTGATACTGCATGGAGATAGCGGCAATACTTCCATCTTCCACCCAACAATCATTCTGAAGAGGATCACCGAGCACAGCAATACACAAGGGAGCTCCTTTAAGGAACTGTCCGCCCATTTCTTTGGCATCAGACAGTTTCTCGATATCCATCTTATCGTCAACAACAATAAACTGCCAGGCTCGCTGCCCTTTCGAGGTCGGTGACATCAGGGCGGCACGAAGTATCATTTTTACTGCTTCAGGATCTATCTCTTCTTCCGTAAACTTACGGTGCGAACGGCGTAATTGCGTCAAATCTTTAAATGCTGTCATGATTGTTTCTTGAAATAATGTTATATATGCAAAGGTAAAGAAAATACTTCAAGTCTATTGTTTTTTGTTTTTTTATTTCTTTATTTTTTCATTTTTAAAACAGATTTAGTATTTTTGCGCCATTATGAGCGAACTAACCACTCACATCTATAGCAGCAACGACACATTGCCTGACGGGCTGCTGACGGAAGACTTTTTTCATAGCCGTCAGATGTTCGAATTCAGCAAGCATACTCCACGACACAAGCCTTATCTTGTTACCGTAGAAAAAGACGATGGCACCGTGGTAGCACAATTGCTGGGATTGGTCCGTTACCGTTCATCATTGTTTCCACCTTATTTTTTTATGCATTGCCGAGTTTTGGGGGAAGGTGCTTATCGACGTTCAAACGGAAGTGAAGCACGTTTACGCGGTCATTCCTACATCAGAGATGAGCAGGAAAGTGAACAGCAAATGCAACTTTTCTCTATGATGCTTGAAAAATTAAAGCAACACATAGGCAAAACCGTTCTTTATATAGAGGTCAGCAATTTGTCTCAGAAGATGTTCGGCTATAAGGCATTCCGTCAGAATGGTTTCTTCCCTGTGAAATGGATGAGTATTCATAATAGCCTTCATTCGCGAAATCCTCTGACACGCATCAGCCAACATCAGCAGGAGCGAATACAGTCGGCCTACGATAAAGGAGTCACCACTACCGTTGTAAACAATGACGAGGACTTCAAATCATTCATGCGATTGCTGCGCCATCACCACTGGCTGAAGCCCCGACGCTATGTTCCTGCCAACGAATTCTTCAAAAGTATCCAGCAGGAGAATTCAGGCCGTTTATTCCTCACGAAGTATCATGGACATGCTATTGGTTGTTCGGCTGTAGCCTATAGTCAACAACAGGCCTATTTGTGGTATGCCGCTTTCCGTCGTAAGTCTTTTGCTCCGCTCCATCCTGCCGACGTTACAGTATGGAATGCTATCCAGGATTCCTACGAACGAGGGTATGAGCATATCTATTTCATGGATGTAGGCTTACCTTTCAGTAAGAACCCCTATCGCGACTTTATTTTGCGTTTTGGTGGTAAGCCTGTGAGCACTTTCCGTTGGTTCCGCTTCAATTTCGGATGGCTGAACAAACTGCTGGCATGGATTTTTAGAGACAATTAAAACTTTATTCTTTTGAGAACACCTTTTCGTCTTGACGTAATACGGTAGAAACAGGAACTTTTACTACTGCCAATCGAGGAGCAGGCAGTGGTTGCCAACGAACAGAATAATAGGCCGGAACTTGTTCTTCTTCACTAGTTGTTGACAGTTTGTAAGTAGAAAGCATACAAATAGCCTGTTGACAACTGTCATAAGGCTCCACAGTATCAACAAGGAAAAGATCAACTCGCAAGGCTGAACTCAAACGCACCGAAAGACTGTCGGTACTCATATATGTCATCTCCGAATCGCCATCCAGCAGATTCGACACTTCAGCTTTCATCTTAGCATCCAGAAAGTCAACCATATCCAAACGATTATTCTTTGTCAACATCGGCATTAAAGAGTCTGGCATAGTCTTGAACAGTTCTACAATACTATTCTGGGCAGAAAGATGAATGCCAAAAAGTGACATCATGCATATCATTAAAAACTTCTTCATCGTCTGTTATTGTTTTCATTGTTGTGCTAACTGCATCATCATGACTGCAGATAGTCCTGCTGTTTCAGTACGCAGTCGGCTTTTTCCCAAATCGACTGATACGAATCCTGCATTGACAGCCATCCGTACCTCATCAATAGAGAAATCGCCTTCCGGTCCCACCAGGACTATGATTTCTTCATCACTATTCAACTCTTCGTTTTGAGCATAAACCTTTCTCAATGCATCAAAAAGATTCACCCTCTGCACCTCATCATAACAATGAGCTATGAAGCGATGACCATTGGGATGCTTCGCAATGAAGTTTTTAAATGGCTCCATTTCATTCAACACGGGCATCCATGCCTTGCGACTTTGCTTTACGGCTGAAACGACAATTTTCTCGACTCGTGACAGCTTGACGACACGGCGTTCAGAAAACTGACAGTCGAGGAACGACAGTTCGTCGAAACCCACTTCTGTTGCTTTTTCTACAAGCCATTCTATACGATCCATCAGTTTTGTAGGCGCAATAGCCAGATGGAGATGCCCTTTCCATGTAGCCTCCTGGGGAAGCGTTTCCACAATACGATACATGCAATGATGAGAGGCCGCAACCGTCACTACTGCCCGATAGAAAGCTCCCTTTCCATCCATCAACATCATCTCATCGCCTTCTTTCATGCGCAACACGCGTACTGCATGTTGAGCCTCTTCTTCAGGCAACTGCTGCTGGATGGCAGCTTCGGGTACATAGAAATATCTTGTTTCTTTCATTTCTTACGTCGGTTCAATTCATCACGCAGTTGAGAGGCAAGCTCATAGTTCTCTTCGCTGATGGCTTTCTCAAGAGCCAGATGCAAGCGATGTACATCCATCGTGTTGATGGGAATTGCCACACCTCGAGCATTTTCGTTGAAAGGAATACACTGATGTTTCATAAGTTCCTCTTCAATATAAAGAGGATATCCTGCCACAATATTCAACAACACGGCATCGCTGATACGCAAACGAGTACTCCGCTCAAAGTTGGTATCAGCCAATACCACTTGATATTGTCCGTCATGAACACCATAAATCATCATCTCATAGCTTGAAGGCAATAAACTGACTAATGCTTCAGGCAAGAGATTCTTACACCGCTCAGGAGACTGGACTCTCATCAACAGCTGACGAGTCATCGGTTCATCACACACCACAGAGATAGCACGCTGCCGACTCTCATCTGTCAGAAGTATCACAGCCAAACCGTCATCGCCAACAACCTGCTGTACATTCTCGAATCTAAGAAGCGTACGTTTCATATCAACTATCTTGCAGCATGAAATTTACCTAGCCAATGCCTATCTATTTGCTTTCCGGTTTGAATACCAGAGCGAAACTGATGCCAACCACCAAGGCGAAACCTGCGAATATGAACCAACAGGTCTGCCAGTCGCCCAACAGATAGCCATCCTGCCAAGAGCAGTAACTGTTGACAATCTCTCCAGCAGTCAAAGTACCTACAGTAGCACCAATACCATTGGTCATCATCATAAACAATCCCTGAGCAGAGGCCTTGATATCAGACTCGCACTCTTGATCGACAAAGATGCCACCTGATACATTGAAGAAATCAAAGGCCACACCATAGACAATACAAGAGAGGATAAAGAGTAATACGCCAGGCATAGCAGGATTGCCAATACCGAAAAGGCCAAAACGGAATACCCATGCAAACATAGACATGAGCATAACAATCTTAATACCGAAACGTTTCAGGAAGAACGGGATCATGAGGATGCACAATGCCTCGCTCACCTGAGATATCGATGACAATAATGTTGCATTATTAGCTGCAAAGGAATTGGCGATTGCCTCATCTGCAATTCCCTTGAAACTGGTGATAAAAGGACCGGCATATCCATTGGTCACCTGAAGACACATACCCAACAAAGCAGAGAAGATGAAGAATAAGGCCATCTTTTTCTTCTTGAAAAGTTTAAAGGCATTCAGTCCTAACTGTTCAGCCAATGATACACACTTCTTTTCAGATTCCAGTCTGCATTCAGGCAAAGTGAAACAATAAGCGCAAAGAACCAGACTCAGGAAACCAGACACGAAGAATTGCATATAGGTATATTGAAACTTATGCAGATTTTCTTCAAGAGTGAAAGAAAATGAACCATCTTCCCATACCGCACAGTTCACAAACCACATGGTTGCAATAAAGCCTACAGTTCCCAGCACACGGATGGGTGGAAAGTCCTTAACCGTATCAAAACCATTCTTCTTCAATGTAGAAAAGGCAACTGTGTTCGCCAATGCAATAGAGGGCATAAAGAAAGCCACACTAATAGCATAGACTGCAATGAAAGCCGACTTATTGTCAAGCTCCTGGCCAAAACCGGCTTGAACTCCCATCCACCAGCATCCCAGCATAGCGGCTCCTGCGGCTAAATGACAAAGACCTAAAAGTCGCTGAGGCTGAACATACTTATCGGCCACAATACCCATAATGGTGGGCATAAAAATGGACACAATACCCTGAATAGCATAGAACCAAGCTATCTGCGGCCCCAAACCGGCTACACCCAAATAGTTGCCCATACAGGTAAGATAAGCACCCCAAACGGCGAACTCCAAGAAGTTCATTACAGCTAAACGTACTTTCAAATTCATAATCTATTAGGTTTTAGGTTTTACAAATTATTTTTTCGAGCAATTACATATAAGAACTACTTCGTTCATATTCCTATTCAATTTGCTTCCCTTCATAATAAGCGCGCAACAACCCTTCAACGTCGTACTTTAATTGAATCAATCCGCTCCACCACTCTGTTCGGGCTAGTTCGCTTGTTAGTTGGAAGTAGTTTATCACCACTCCTTCCTGGATCTCCACTACTTGTTGTTTTAGTAAATGGCCGTTGGGCAGTTTCAGAAGCGGAGATGCTATCTTCCTGATTGATTGCTGCTGGTTCATCTTTCTTGTGGAATCTAATTAACTGGATATTGTTGACAAAGAGCAGTCGCAGAATTGTAGATTTGTCATCGTTACCTCCCAGATAGAAGAAACCGCTAACAGACTTAGGACACTTCTCAATTTTACTATCCATTTTCAGTTGAATAAGTCCGGAATAAGTAAAGCGTGACTGTCTCACCACCACCGTATCCGGATAAGTGATAGCCATGTAAAGAAGACCGTCTTTTGTTCCGCTCTGATACATATAGTCGGCCATAAACTGAACAAGGAATGTATCGCCGGCCTTAAACAGAGAATCGCCCTCTACCAAGAAATCCACACGATGATAAGGTGGTGTAGGAATCATCATGATATGTGAATTCTGGTGCCATATATTTGCAGTATCACCATCAGCCTTCAACGATGCGAATCGTCCTATCTCGCCTTCGGTATCGCCCAAGATGGTAGCCTGCTCCTGCAACCGTTCAGCCACCCTATTATAAATAGGCGCAAAACGATCTGCACGCGTGTAGTAATAAACCATGGATGAGTCAAACTCAGCCCTGGTTACCCCATGTTTCTGAAGAACGCCCTCAAAATAAAGTGACTGCCGATAGTCTAAGTCATCATAATTACCTTCCACCTGAGCCATAGCCTTAGCCATGTGGTAGTCAACAAGAATATCTTCAATCTCATCGGGTTGAATAAACTGACTTGGAGTTGTTGGCTTACAACCAAACAACATCCAGCCTACGACGACTACCAAGGTGGCAATATGAGAATGTCTATTCACGTTTCAAGGTAATTTCACTTATTTCTTTTCTGAAGAATAGCAGAAGAGCTACTACGCCTACCGAAATGGAAGAATCGGCAAAATTGAATACCGGACTGAAGAAGATGAACTCCTCACCTCCATAGACAGGAAACCAGTCTGGATAAGTAGTAACGATTAATGGGAAATAGAACATATCGACCACCTTACCCATCAGAAAAGTAGAGTAACCATCGCCAAAAGGCACGAATCCTGCTACTGAGTACGCTGTAGAAGCCTCAAACACAAGTCCATAGAACATACAGTCTATCAGATTGCCGATAGCACCTGCCAGAATCATAGAAAGAGTAACTATATACCCCGTTCTTGCATTGCGGCGAACTTGTAGCCAGACATAATACCCGAGAGCACTAATGGCCACGATACGGAACAGAGACAGCAACAATTTTGAGCCAAACTGGAATCCATAGGCCATACCGTTGTTTTCGATGAAAGCGATATAAAACCAGTTGGTGATATGAATACTCTCGTGCAAGGCCATATGAGTTTTCACCCAAATCTTGATGGCCTGGTCAATAAGGAGGATGGCGGCAACCAAGATTACCGCCAGTCTCCCTTTAGTCATGATGTTGGATAACTTCACTTTCTTTGTTTCTCCAATTGCTTGGACTCTACGCTCAAAGTTGCATGTGGAACAGCACGCAGACGCTCCTTAGGAATTAATTTTCCTGTAATGCGATCAATACCGTAGGTCTTATTTTCAATACGCACCAATGCAGCTTTCAGTCCCTGAATGAACTTCTGCTGACGAGCGGCAAACTGTATGAGATCCTCCTTCGACTGGGTAGTACTTCCTTCTTCCAGAGCCTTATAGGTAGGCGATGTATCGTCCACATCGTTTGAATCCTCGTTCGTGAGCACTCGCATCATCTGGTCGTAATCACGCTTGGCAAGCGCCAGCTTCTCATTAATTATTTCACGGAACTCTTCAAGTTCCTCGTCCGTGTAACGTGTTTTCTCGGCCATAAGTTTCAAGATTTAGTTATTTTAATATGTAATTTAAATTCATCGAACTCAACTTCCAGACCGTCGTTGGCCACCATTTGAATATCGTCGGCCAACACCTGTGCTTTCACATAGTCGCCAAAGCTGCTGATAGCCTTAGCCACCTGTTCATTGGGCTCAATGCTAATGTTAATTCGGTCAGTAATTTCAAGTCCGCTCTCCTTACGGATATTCTGGACACGATTAATAATTTCGCGGGCCATACCCTCGTTGCGCAGTTCATCGTTCAACTCCACTTCGAGAGCTACAGTCAAGTTACCCTCATTGGCCACCAGCCATCCGGGTATATCTTCGCTGATAATGTCAACATCCACTGCTTCAACGGTCAGAGTCTGTCCTTCAACTTCAATAGCAAGACTTCCGTTGGTCTCCAGTTCGGCAATCTTCTCCTGAGAAAGGGTATCCATAGCAGAGGCAACAGCCTTCATCAGCTTGCCGAACTTCTTACCCATCGTCCTAAAGTTGCACTTCACCTTTTTAACCAGAACACCCTGACCTTCAACGAATTTCAGTTCCTTCACGTTAACTTCATTCATTATAAGTTCCTTCACAGCTTCGATGTGACGTTTCTGCTCTTCACTGGCTGGAACCATAATACTCTGAAGTGGCTGACGCACCTTGATATTCACCTTTCGGCGAAGGGCAAGTACCATTGAAGTAATCTTCTGTGCCATCTCCATACGGGCCTCCAGTTCCTTATCAATGAGCGACTCGTCACATTTGGGGAACAGATCCAGATGAACGCTCTGTTTCTCGCCGCCCAAATCGCGATAAAGCTGGTCGGCATAGAAAGGAGCGAAGGGAGCCAAGAGCTTAGCCACCGTCATCAAACAGGTGTAGAGTGTGTCGTAAGCTGAACGCTTGTCCGCACTCATATCCTTACCCCAGAAACGTTTACGATTCAAGCGGACATACCAGTTAGAAAGGTCGTCATTCACGAAAGCATCAATCAGTCGTCCCGCACGAGTAGGATCAAAGCCGTTCATCTCTTCCTCAACACGCTTCACGAGTGTATTCAGACATGAAAGAATCCATCTGTCAATCTCAGGACGTGCCTGTTGCGACTCAGCTGCAGCTAAAGAAGGATCATATCCATCAACATTGGCATAAAGCGCGAAGAATGAATATGTGTTATAAAGAGTTCCGAAGAATTTACGGCTCACCTCTGCCACACCTTCCGGATCAAACTTCAGGTTATCCCAAGGCTCTGAATTGGTCATCATATAGAAGCGAACAGCATCGGAACCAAACTTCTCGATCATTTCGAAAGGATTCACCACATTGCCTACATGCTTTGACATCTTATTGCCCTTAGCATCGAGCACAAGACCGGTAGAGATAACATTCTTAAAAGCTACCGAATCGAAGATCATCGTAGCGATGGCATGCAGGGTAAAGAACCATCCGCGAGTCTGGTCAACGCCTTCATTAATAAAATCAGCGGGGAACGCTAAGTTCTTATCTACCAACTCCTTATTCTCAAAAGGATAGTGTATCTGAGCATAAGGCATTGAACCAGAATCGAACCATACGTCAATAAGATCAGACTCACGCTTCATGGGCTTACCGCTCTCACTTACCAGAACGATATAGTCCACATACGGACGGTGCATATCTATCTTATTGTAGTTCTCCTGACTCATATCTCCAGGAACAAAACCTTTTTCCTTCAGAGGGTTCTTGGCCATCACGCCGGCAGCAACCGCCTTTTCAATCTCATTATAGAGTTCTTCCAACGAACCGATGCATTTTTCCTCGCCCTCTTCACTACGCCAGATAGGCAGTGGAGTACCCCAGAAGCGTGAACGCGACAAGTTCCAGTCGTTCAAATTATCAAGCCAGTTACCGAAACGGCCTGAGCCTGTAGTTTCCGGATGCCAGCCAATAGTCTTATTGAGTTCGCTCATGCGCTCTTTACAAGCTGAACTCTTGATAAACCAAGAATCGAGCGGATAGTAGAGCACGGGCTTGTCTGTACGCCAGCAGTGAGGATAATTGTGTACATGTTTCTCAATCTTGAACACCTTGCCATCGGCCTTCAGGTCCATACAGATTGAAATATCGAGTGTCTCATCTTTGTCTGTGAGCTTGTCGTCATAGGCATTCTTCACATAGCGACCGCTGTAACGGTTCCATTTCTCAACGTCCACATATTTCTCAACAAACTCTTTGTCGAGATCCTCAACTAGGTAATACTTACCTTCGAGGTCAACGACAGGACGCTCAGCACCCTTCTTGTCAATGAGAACAATAGGACAGATACCAGCCTTCTTAGCAACGAAAGCGTCATCGGCACCAAAGTTTGGAGCGATGTGTACAATACCAGCACCATCCTCAGTTGTGACATAGTCGCCAGGAATTACGCGGAAAGCGTCACCCATGGGTTTAATCATAGGCAGCAACTGTTCGTACTCCATTCCCACGAGGTCAGTACCCTTATATCGGCCTACCACACGATAAGGAAGGAATTTCTCACCTTTCTTATATTCAGGCAGTTCGCCGCCATCAGAAATTTCAGCAGCGGTATCAAAATAGGCAGCCACACGTGCCTCAGCCATCACTACCGTAATCTTTTCTGCAGAATACGGATTGTAGGTCTCAAGAGCCACATAATCAATCTTCGGGCCTACGCAAAGAGCTGTATTCGCAGCCAGTGTCCATGGCGTTGTGGTCCAAGCCATAAAATATGGTGTGCCCCACCCTGTCATCTCAGGCTTCGGATTCTTCATACGGAACAGAGCCGTGCAGGTAGTATCTTTCACATCACGATAGCAACCAGGCTGGTTCAACTCATGGCTGGAAAGACCGGTACCGGCAGCAGGACTGTATGGTTGAATAGTATAGCCCTTATAGAGCAAGCCTTTATTGTAGAACTGCTTCAGCAGATACCACAGCGTTTCAATATACTTATTGTCGTAAGTAATATAAGGATGGTCCAGATCTACGAAATAACCCATACGCTCAGTCAGTTCACGCCATTCGGCAGTAAACTTCATCACGTTCTCACGACATTTCTTGTTATACTCTTCAGTAGAGATATATTTCTCGCTTTCCTTATTGTCGATATCAGCCTTAGTGATACCCAATTCCTTTTCTACACCGAGTTCCACGGGCAGTCCATGAGTATCCCATCCAGCCTTACGCTTTACTTGGAATCCCTGCATCGTCTTATAGCGGTTGAAGGTATCCTTCAAGGCACGTCCCAATACATGGTGAATACCAGGATGGCCGTTGGCAGAGGGAGGACCCTCGAAGAATATGAACTGGGGGCATCCCTCACGTTCATCTACAGAACGATGGAAAATATCTTCCTTCGTCCATTTCTCAAGAATCTCATTGTTCACCTGAGTCAGGTTCAAGCCGCTATGTTCGGCAAATTTCTTAGCCATTTTATTGTCGTCTTTTTTATATTATATTTTTTTGACCTGCAAAAATACACATAAAAAACGACATTACCAAGTGACGTGTTGTCTTTTAAGAAAAAAAAACGAGAAATTGTTTCAACATGACAAAAAACAAGAGGAAAAAAGAGGCTTTTTAGATCCAAAAATCGACCATTTTAACAATTAAAAAAGGACTTTTTGACGGCAAAATTCTATTCAATTTGAACCAGAAAAAGCGTTCCTTTGAAACAAGAATAGCGTTTCATTGAAACGAAAAGACTGTTTCAATGAAACAGAATAAGCATTATACTGCAATAGAACTTCTATTACAAAACAACCACCATTCTATTGCAATACAACTGCAATTCAATTACAAAACAACTACCATTCAATTACATCACAATAGAACGTCTATTGCAGTCTCCAAAATAGCAAATAAAAAGAATATAAAGAACAAAAAAGCCCGTTCTCATCGAAGAGAACGGGCCACTTATATTCTTTTAAGTTAATTCTTAGAAGTTGTAGTAGAGACCGAAGCTGAGGTTCAGAGAGTTCAAATCAAGACCAAAAGTACTTGTTGCCTTAGCACCATCAACATCAGTTTTCTCATTAGTATAGCCGATAAAACCGCAATGAGTAACAAAGCTCAGCTTATCGTTCAAAGCAACAGCAATGCCTGGCTTAACGCCCAAACCGAAAGTATTGGTCTTCAAATCTTTGTTTTCAGCACGGTTTCCATCCTTTTCAGTATACTGACGGAAAGAAAGAGTTCCATCAGCGAAGAGGCTCACATTGCCAAACTTAGCAAAGTTGTAACGATAATAAGGAGCTACTGAAAGAGCCTTATCATCATTCTGATAGCTTGTATAGCCAAGAGTGATACCGATAGCGCTATTCTCATCAAGAGTATAACCTACTTCAGGAGCAATAGAAAATTCAGACTTGCTCTCACCGTCGTAAGAAACTGACTTAAATCCAATACCACCACCAGCATAAATCTGTGCGTTCATGCTTACTGCTGCAAAAGCAGCTGCGATTGTCATCAAAATCTTTTTCATTGTTTTTTTTGATTTTAAATAGTTAATTTTACAGTCCCTTTTACAGGAACTTTTCGTTTAATTCGATGCAAAGGTAACGAAAACTTTTTGATACTTCCAAATTTTTCTGACTTTTTTTTAATTTTAGCGCAAATTAATGCATAATGTTTGATTGTTTCCGCAAAAAATGACTACCTTTGCATGTGTAAAAACATATTTATTATATAGTAACGATGATTTATCCAACGTTCATTGCAGGCCCATGCGTGATTGAGACCGCCGAATTGCTTGATACTGTTGCAGCAAAACTCGTTGAAATCAATCAGCATTTGGGTACCGACATAATTTTCAAAGCCTCCTTCGATAAGGCAAACCGAACAAGTATTCATTCATTTCGTGGTCCCGGACTGGAAAAGGGTTTACAGATGCTGGCCGATGTAAAGGGAAAATACGGCCTCCGTTTGCTTACCGATATTCACGAGGCATGGCAGGCAGAACCTGCAGGCCAAGTGGTTGATGTGATTCAGATTCCTGCTTTCCTTTGTCGCCAGACCGATCTTCTGGTTGCCGCAGCACACACAGGAAAAATTGTTAACATCAAGAAAGCCCAGTTTCTTTCTGGAAAAGACATGCGCTATCCCGTTGAGAAAGCTCTTGAGGCTGGTGCCAAGGAGGTATGGCTCACCGAGCGCGGCAACATGATGGGTTATGGCAACCTGGTTGTTGACTTCAGAAACATTCCCGACATGCAGCAGATTGTTCCTACCGTGATTATGGACTGTACCCACAGCGTACAGCGTCCAGACGCACAAGGCGGAAAAACTGGTGGCGACCGACGGTTTGTACCGCAGATGGCAATGGCCGCAAAGGCTTTTGGCGCCACAGGATATTTCTTCGAAGTACACCCCGACCCTGACCACGGCTTGAGCGATGCAGCCAACATGCTGGAACTTGACAAACTAGAACCTCTCATCAACAAATTGATTCAACCATAAATGACTTCTAAAGAATACGGCATTCAATGCATAAAAGACGAGGCCCAGGCGTTGCTTGACCTCATACCTAAAATGGATGACGAGTTTGAAAAGGCCGTCAATCTGATGCTGAACTGTAAAGGCAAGGTTATCGTTACCGGAGTGGGCAAAAGCGGCCACATCGGAGCAAAGATAGCTGCCACTTTGGCCTCAACAGGTACACCTTCATTCTTCATTAATCCCCTTGACGTGTATCACGGCGACCTTGGTGTGATGACACATGACGACGTGGTGATAGCCATCTCCAATTCTGGAGCTACAGACGAGCTGTTGCGTTTCATTCCGATGGTGCTGCACATGCAGATACCCATTATTGGCATGACGGGCAATCCCACCTCGCTATTGGCAAAATATTCTACCTGCCACCTGAACGTCAGTGTGAGCCATGAAGCATGTCCGCTCAACCTGGCTCCCACCAGTTCCACTACAGCCACGCTGGCTATGGGCGATGCCCTGGCAGTAGCCTTGATGGAGGCTCGTCATTTCCGTCCGCAAGACTTTGCCCATTTCCATCCTGGTGGAGAATTAGGCAAGCGACTGCTCACCACCGCCTTTGACGTGATGCGCAGTGACGACCTGCCTATCCTGCCGCCTCAAATGCACTTAGGCGAAGCC
This sequence comes from Prevotella sp. E9-3, assembly GCF_022024015.1. Taxonomy (NCBI): domain Bacteria; kingdom Pseudomonadati; phylum Bacteroidota; class Bacteroidia; order Bacteroidales; family Prevotellaceae; genus Prevotella; species Prevotella sp. E9-3. Next base: position 1,557,178 of record NZ_CP091786.1, on the reverse strand, counting down.
ATCATCCATGTAAGCAAGGGAAAACTGGGACTGGGCATTGCCGAAGAGAACGGGCGTATCGTGGGTATCATCACCGACGGAGACATCAGACGGGCGATGGAGAAATGGCAAGAGAAATTCTTCGACCGTACTGTAAGCGACATCATGACGCGCACGCCTAAGATTGTGAAGCCCGAAACAAAAATCACCGAAATACAACAGATCATGCAACAACATAAGATACACTCCGTGCTTGTCATCGACAAGGACCGACTGGTAGGTGTTGTTGATAGCTACTCTTGCATGATATAGACATAACTAATGAAAAAAATTCTGACACTACTTATCCTACTGGTGTCGTTGACTGCCAGAGGAGACTACTACTTTAAGACACTGGATGCTCGTGACGGATTGACATCAAGTCAGGTAACGTGTATCCTTAAAGACTCACGTGGATTCATGTGGTTTGGAACCCCAGCGGGTCTCTATCGCTATGACGGTTATATCTTCAAGCATTTCCAAAGCGATTCGCAGGATGGTTCTTCCCTACCCGACAGTTATATCCTGAATATTCAGGAAGCTATCGACGGTACCCTTTGGATACAGACGCCTTCAGGCTACTGTGTCTATCATCCGCAGAATGAGAACTTTGAGCGAGACATGCGCCAGGTGTTCACAAACATGGGCATCAATTCCGTTCCGAAGATTATCTTTATAGACCATTATCGCAATGTATGGTGCTACCTGCCAAATATAGGCATTATTTGCTACAACATGCAGAAGCAGATGATTCATGAATTTGCTTTTGCCGGTACCACGCAGAGCAGCAACGGTATTCCCCAAGGCGACATCTGCTCTATTGGCGAATGCAAGGATGGCGCCGTCATTGTCTATAGCAACGGTATGCTGGTTTGCTGCGATGTGATGAAACAGCCCAACATCGTATGGACAACTCCCGATGTAGCCCAGCGACAACTGCGCAACAGCAAGACACTGAAAGTATTTGCCGATAAGCTCGATAATATTTGGCTCTACGGACAAGGAACCCTTTTCGTCTATGAAAAGAAAAAGAAGACCTGGAACACCGATATTGGCAACCAACTGGGTTTAATAGGTGTTGGAGCCGATTTTAGCGTGAACGGAATGTCGGGCAGCAAGAATGGAAACATCTGGATAGCCACAAGCCGTAACGGTTTGATAAAGTCCTCAGCTCAAACCCAGATTATGGAACCCACCCAACTGAGCACGATGATTCCAAGCCGTTTGCAGAGTTCGCCGGCCATTCAGAGTGTTTATGTTGACGATACCGATTTGCTTTGGGTAGGCACATCAAAATCGGGTGTAGCCTATTGGGGTGAGAACATCTACAAGTTCACTGCCACGCTGAATGGCGACATCAGTGCTATCTGCGAAGACAATGAGGGAAATCCTATTTATGGAACCAGCGATCATGGTCTTCTGAACTATGATGGTCCATTAGCCAGTTTGAAAGTGAGTGCATTGGCCTACACCAGCGATGGAAGTCTATGGGTAGGCTCTAAGCAAAACGGTCTGACTCGCATAAAAGGCGGAAAGACAACCATCTATTCAGCATTGGATACAGAAAAGAAAACGCT